>CAZUTW010000007.1:0-37761 GCA_964623295.1 uncultured Bacteroidaceae bacterium
CGGGTGTGCTGCGGATATCTACAAAAAAAGACGGAACCTTGCGATTCCGTCTTTTTGTACGCCCTCAGGGGTTCGAACCCTGGACCCATTGATTAAGAGTCAATTGCTCTACCAACTGAGCTAAGGACGCTTGTTTCTCGTTTGCGAGTGCAAAGGTAGACAATTCTTTTTAATTCGCCAAACATTTCCCGAATTTTTTATGAAAAAAGGGCGATTTTTGTCACTTTTGCCCTATTTCAAGGGGAAAATGTCGCTTGCGACGGTACGTTTTAGTACATCTAGCTCAAAATCCTTTCCCGGGATAATTCCGTACGAACGCAGCTTGCAATCGATGGTTTTTCGTGCCAATTCGGGGTGATTGTTCTCTTCGCTCAAGTGGCACAACCATACATGACGCAATTTTTCCGTGATATTTTCCGCCAGCACCTCTGCGCAGGTAGCGTTGCTCAGGTGTCCGTTGTTCCCGAGGATGCGCTCTTTGAGATAGAGTGGGTAATTGCCGCCGGTAAGCATATCTACATCGTGGTTGGCCTCTATCACCAGATAGTTGGCGCTGTGGATGGCTTCCCGGATATCGGGAACCACGCTGCCGGCATCGGTGATAAGGCAAAAGGTGATTCCTTGGTATTCTACCCGGTATCCCTGATTGTCGGAACTATCGTGGGGCACATCGAAGGCTGTCACCGTGAAGTCGCCCACTTGGACGGTTTCTCCCTTTTCTATCTCCTTTATATTATAAGGTTGAAGATTGCGCGAAACGCAATAACTCTTTTTTATACCTGCGTGCACCTTTTTGGAGGCATAGATGGGAACGTTGTAGTCGCGCTCCAGTGAGCCGAGTGCCTTTATGTGGTCGGCATGGTCGTGTGTCACAAAAATGGCACGCATGTTTTTGAGGGTAACGCCGGCATCGGTGAGTCGTCTGTTGAGCAAACGAATCCCCACTCCGGCATCGAGTAGAATGCCGGCATCTTCAGTAAATAGGTAATAGCAATTACCGCTACTACCGCTTCCAAAACATATAAAATTCAACATACACACTTTTTCCTTTCAGCATTCAAAGGTAATACAAAGAATAGAAATAGGCAACAAAAAGGTGTATCTTTGCATCTTTTTTTCGCTTTTTTTGGAAAAACATGTTCGACTTGAGACTTTTCCTCTGTTTTTTCGGTAGTAATCTTACCTTTTATATATGTAGGATAATACGCTATAAGAGCATGGAATTATTCCCATGCTCCTATAGCTCTACCGAACTCTTTTACACCTTCCGATGCACCTTTCTGTATCACATGTACGCGGCGGAGGGAGTTTATGGATACTTGTTTGGGGTCTATCAGATAGATGGGGGCATCTTGGGGGACGTAGTTGATGAGGCCCGATGCGGGGTATACGTTCAGCGAGGTTCCTATAATGAGGAAAAGGTCTGCCTGTGCTGCCAATTCGGCGGCCTCCTCTATGAGGGGTACCGATTCGCCGAACCACACAATAAAGGGGCGTAACGGTGATCCATCGATGGCTTTATCGGTGTACTGCACATCGTACTCGTCGGGAGTGAGTTCTTGTATGTACTTAGGATTGTTGGGGTCCCAAGAAGACGTTACTTTGGTCAACTCTCCGTGTAGATGGATGACGTGGGTGCTGTGGGCACGTTCGTGCAGGTTGTCTACATTCTGGGTTACGATGGACACGCGAAAGTGTTTCTCCAGTTGTGCCAATAGCTTATGCCCTTCGTTGGGCTCTACCTCCAATAGTTGTTTGCGTCGTTCGTTGTAGAACTCCGTAACCAGTTTTGGGTTGGCACGATACCCTTCCGGTGTAGCTACCTCTTGTACCGGGTATTTATCCCACAGTCCTCCGGAATCTCTAAAGGTACTCAGTCCACTCTCGGCGCTCATGCCGGCGCCGGTCAATACTACAAGATGTTTCATTTTCCTCCGTATTTTGATTCGTATTATCTAAAACAGAAAAGAGTCCGATAAAGTATCGAACTCTTCTTTGTGACTCCTATAGGATTCAAACCTATAACCTTTTGATCCGTAGTCAAATGCTCTATTCAGTTGAGCTAAGGAGCCATCCATGTTTGCTAATTTCTCAAATGCGATGCAAAGGTACAACTTCTTTTTGAATCTGCAAAGTTTTCGCCTACTTTTTTTGAAAAAATCCCGGAAAAAGCCGAATTGCGGCATTTAAACGGTCCTTTTGAGCCGTATTACCTGTCCGTTTTGTGTAGAATGCTAACAAGGAACTATACGTTGGCTACCTCTTGTCGATGTGTCCAGAAATCGAGGTATTGCTGTGCCACCTTTATGTGGTCGTGGTGCTTCTTGATGTATCGAACACTGTCTTTAGAGAGTTGCTCCAAGCGTTCCGGATGCAGAACCAATTGTTCCAATTCGTGGTACACGCTCTCCTCCGTGGGTTGTACATTTATGATGGGGCGCAGTTCCTTTTCCCCCAGAATATCGTAGTTCTCCGGTTCGCCGCCACTCACCACAATCAGTCCCTTGGCCATGGCCAACAGCGCATTCATTGCAGGAGTATAGGAGTAGAGTTGATCCAGCAACACATCCGAATGGTTCATTAAATCCTGGTAAGCGTGGAACGGAATAGACTCAACCCGGATGACATCGCAACGATCGGGATACGCCTTTTCTATCCGTTGCAATGCCCGTAGCATGATGTCCGTACCCTTGTATACACTCCGTGTCTTCTGTATACCGATGAAAAACTGAATCTTCTTGCCGGCATGCGGTAACTTATGTTGCGTGTGTTCCGTGTCGATAGGGAAGGGGATGAACTGCAACTTCTCCGCAAAGTAGGGTCGATAGGATGCATCGTACTCATACAATCCCGAGATGATGCCATCGCAATCTTTGGCAATTTTTGTGTTTAACTCCCCTTTTGGCCCATAGATCCACTCGTTCAACCACTGTTTGTTGTCCGGACTGAAGCGCTCTTCCTTGCCTAAATTAAAGTCGGAATAACGAAACGTCTTACAATCGGTACCCGCAGCCACCCAGTAACGATCCATACCATAAGCCCCCATAAAGACACTCTTGTTGTGCCGCCTCAGGTACTTATAATAGGAGAAAATGCGTTCCGCCTTCAACTCCAAGAACATGGGGTTGATGACCTGCACCACATCGTAGCCACGAAAGGTAGACATAGCCCTCCACAAGCGACACAAGTAGCACCACGTATCCCACTTGCCGGTAGAGTGACGCACCAAATCGACATCTCTGGAATAGTTCTTCCAACCATCCCCATCCGATGCCACCGTCACTTCGTGTCCCAACTTGCGCAGACCGTCCGCCAGTGTGGCATGTACATTGCTATATTCACCCAGAAGTAATATTTTCATGTTATGTACCAATTTTTTTATGTTAATAGAGCGCTAAGGTACGCATTTTATCCCGTATTCGCAAATTATTTCGGAATTTTTGTCTATATTTGCACGTGTAAAGTAAGTTTATGGCGCAACATGAAAACATACAGTCGAGATACAACCATGTATTGAAGTACACCGGGTTGTTTGGAGGGGTGCAGGGATTGACCATGCTCGTCTCCATCATCCGTAATAAATGGGTGTCTGTATTGGTGGGGGCTGTGGGCTTGGGTATGGCCGATTTGTTGAATCGTACCATTCTACTTATCTCGAATTCTTCCAACCTGGGTATCTCCTTTAGTGCCGTCCGTCAGTTGTCGGAGTTGCAACCCGGTGGCGACGAATTATCGGAACGGCAGCAAGCGGAGATAGCGCACTGTGTACAGGTGGTGCGCTTTTGGTCGGTGGTGACGGGACTATTCGGCATGCTCCTTTGTATGGTGTTGTCTCCCTTGTTGGGCCGATGGACCATGCATTCCTATAGCAGCTATATCTATTATCTGTGGCTTTCCCCCATGATTCTCTGTCTTGCGATAGCGGGTGGAGAACTAGCCATACTGAAAGCCTTCCGTAAACTTTCCGCTATAGCGGGTGCATCCGTACAGAGTGCCGTGGCTACGCTTTGCATTACCCTACCTCTTTATTATTTCTATCGATTGGATGGTATTGTGCCGGCATTGCTGATTGCTTCTATCTGCAACTTGTTTCTATTCTTGCGTTATAGTCTGCGGTGTGTCTCTTGGAACATTTCCATGAACAAAGTCCGTCAACTCTTTCGTGACGGACGGAGTATTGTGCAGTTGGGGGGTGCATATATTTTGGCTGCGCTGGCAGGCGATGGTGCCGATGTCGCGATTCGTTCCTTTATCAACAATAGCGATACTGCCGAGCAGGTGGGTTTCTATACTGCCGGTTTTACGCTCACCGTGACGTATGCCCGCATGGTGTTTGTAGCGATGGATTCCGATTACTATCCCCGACTGTCGGCTCTTTTTGTACAGAGGGAACAGCGCAACGAATTGATAAATAGACAAGTGGAGCTGAGTCTTTTGCTCATGGTTCCCTTCCTTACCGCCTTCCTATGTGTACTCCCGATAGCCCTTCCGCTGTTGTATACCGGCAACTTTATGCCGGTGTACCCCATGGTGTGTTGCTCGGTCTTTTATATGTTTTTCAAGGCGATTACCACTCCGGTGGCCTACATGCCGCTGGCCAAGGGAGATGCTGTGATGTACACCTCAATGGAGTTCTTGTACGATGTGGTATTTCTGCTGTTGGTGATAATGGGGTATCGTTGCTACGGCTTGGTGGGCGCGGGTATAGCCCTTTCACTCTCCAATCTTTTCGATATGGTTTGCATATTGGGTGTGTACACTCGGAAGTATGGTTATCGCACTTCGGCCGAGGTACGTCGGTATAGTTGTGTGTTGGGAGTGCTGCTTGCATGTTCCGTGGCAGCTTCCTTCCTGTCGGAAGGTGTGTGGCGTGTAGCGATACAAGTGGTGGTATGCGTTATTGCCGTAGGCTTCTCCTATTATATATTAAAGAATAGAACCACTCTGATGAGCGAAATTCGAACACGTATAAGGCAAAAGAAAGGGGGGCGGTCATGACGAAGATAGCCGTGTTGGTCGCTTGCTACAATGTAGCCCCCTATGTGGAACGTTGCCTGGAGTCTTTGCGCAACCAAACGCTTCGTGACATACAGATAATCTGTATAGACGATGCGTCGACCGACAATACCTTTGCCCTGTTGCAACAACAGGCAGGGGAGGACGCACGTATCACGCTGTTGCGGTTGACCGAAAACAGGGGACAGGCGTATGCCCGTAACCAAGGACTGAAGGAGGCCAATGCGGAGTACATCACCATGGTGGATGCCGACGACACGCTTTCGCTCGATGCGTTGGAGTCTGCGTACAGTGTCTTTGAACGCTATCCCAGAACCGATGCCGTGGTGTTCCGCTTGGTGTATCGTTATCCCGATGGTACGGAGAAGCCCTATCCTTTCCTCAATGTGCGCCATACCGATGGTACGGATCCGTCCAATGGATACTTCACCGGTGAGGAGGCCTTTGTGGAGAGTCTCGACCAAACCCTGCACGGACTCTATGTGGTGCGTGCTTCCATACACAAAGAAATTCCTTACGACGATTCTTGCAGACTCTATAGCGACGATAACACCGCGCACATGCACTATTTACGCTCGCGCGAGGTTCGTTATTGTACCGGTATCTACTACTATCTGCAGCGCGAGGACTCCATGACGCACGGAGTGAGTATGCACCGATTCGATTTCTTGGATGCAGGATATAGTCTGAAGGAGCAGGTATTACAGGTAGCTCCATCGCAAGATGCATTGTTGCGCACCGAGCACTTCCGTTGGAGTGCTTTCCTCTCCACCATGCGTTTCTATCACGAACACGCCGAAGAGTTTCCGCGCAAACAGCGTCCGGAGATAGAGGGACGCTTGCGTACGTGTTGGAATACCTTGGACAGGAGACAATTGAAACGCACCCTTCCGGGGCGTTGGATAGACAAACCCAGCGGAGGCTTCCGCTTTTTTCAGCGTCTGCAGAGTATCTATGTGGGGGCTGCACGGGTGTATCATTCAGGTAAGAAACAATAACTACATAAAAGTATGAGAAGACAGATGAAAGAACTTTTGGCAACGACATTTATCGCTGTCAGTACTCCTATTGCGCTTGCCGGAGAGGCGTTGGATTGGAATGCGCCCAATGCAGCCAATCCGATTTTGCCCGGGTATTTTGCCGATCCGACCATCCGTAAGTTTGGTGATACGTATTACATCTATGCTACGACCGATGGTAACGGTGGTGGATTCGGTCCATCGCAGGTATGGGTGTCCCGGGATTTGGAGGATTGGACCATCATGCCGATGAACTGGCCTACCAGTCACTGGATTTGGGCGCCTGATGTGTTTAAGCAGGATGATACGTATTATTTCCTTTACTGTCAGCCTTGTACATTGCACATGGGTGAGGCGGAGACGCCGCGTGGCCCGTGGACCAATGTGATGGGAGAGGAGGATGCGGTGTTGGTGCCCGACCGTTTTGTGCACAATGCCATAACACTCGATGGACAACACTTCCGCGACGACGATGGCTCCATCTACTTCTATTTCGGTACGTGGGGTATCTACAAGGGGTTTGGTTGCGGCGTGGCCAAACTGAATCCCGATATGAAGAGCTTTTCGGATAAAAAGTTGATTGAAAATACCGAGATAACCGATTTCTTTGAGGCTCCCTATGTGTTTAAAAAGGATGGTATCTACTATTTTACCTACTCCTCGGGTTCGTGTCACGACCATACATATCGTGTACAGTATGCTACGAGCACCGTGGGACCGATGGGACCTTTTACGTATAAAGGGTGTATCTTGGAGTCCAACGAAGACCGCACGGTGGATGGTCCCGGACATCATAGTATACTTGAGGAGAATGGTAAGTACTATATTCTTTACCATCGCCACGACAATCCGCACTCTACGCGTGGCATGCACCGTCAGTTGTGTCTGGATGAATTGCGCTTCGGTGCAGATGGCAGCATTCTGAAGGTGGAACCTACGCATGCGGGTATTCGTTTCAACCGTCGCAACTCTACCTATGCTGATTTGGCTTTCGGAAAACCGGTCATTGCTTCTTCGTATTACAACAATTCCTTCCATCCGCAGTATGCCGTGGATAACAACAATGCAACCCTTTGGCGCCCTATGACAACGAATTTCGAGTGGTTGCAAATTGATTTGGAATCGGTGAAACATGTGGAACAGATTGAAATACAGTGGGAGTATGGAACATCGTACTACTGCTACACGATAGAAACCTCTACGGACGGACGCGTTTGGAAGACGTTGGTGGATCGTTCGCAAAATCGCTTGGCGGGTAGTCCGATGGTGGATTATGTGAACGCCGATTTCCGGTACCTCCGCATCTTGTTCCATCACCAAGAAAACAATGGTATGGCGGGAGCTATCTGGAACGTAAAGGTGTATGGTGGTATACATGCATTGCCGCCCCAACAGTGGATTGGGGTAGATACCCGGAACTATACCGATAATGGTTGCAACAATAATTTGGGTATGTTGGGTGGAACCTTTAGCGCCATGAGTGATGGCACGTTGAAGTTGGCTACCGTAGGAGGACGTGAGGCGCTTCTCCTTGCAGCCGGCAATACGGCCGCTACTTCGGTGATGCTCCCCGCTATGGTACAGAACAAGAAGAAAGTGTTGCCGGAGTATACCGTAAGTTTTCGTTGTTACTACAACAATGCCTGGCACAGGGTAGCACAAGTATGTAAGGGGGGAAAGTTGAAGAACTATGTGGATAACGCATTGGTGAGCGCACTCCCCAAAACAATCGTTGTGGCTCCCGGTAAACCGCTCCAATTGGTGGCCGGAGGCAGTGATTTGGCATTTGACGATTTACGTATGTATAGTTGGGCGCAAGAACCTGCCGAACTGCAATACGATGCCGAACACTCCATGGAACACAAGGAACCGACGGAGTATCAGAAAACCGTTTCACGTTCCGGAGCCCTCCTTACTCTGGATGCATCCGATTATAGGGTAGGAGACCAACTCTCCACGCTCGTTAATCGTGCCGATGGAAAGGAAACGGTGGGCAATATGACTGCGCAGGGAGCACCCCTGGGAGTAGTACTTAAGGAGGGACAACAAGCCTTTGAGTTTACCGGATTGCAACATTTTGTTTCCGAAAAAGGCCTTCCTACCACTATGGTGGGCAATGCCCCCTATACCATTACGGCATGGGTGTACAATCCGCAGGCGGATGCCAACGAGTGCATCTTGAACCTGGTTCCTACACAGGAGGAGAATGCAACGATAAGTTTCGGTAACGGATCGTCACCGAGCAACGGTGTGGTATCTCACTGTGGTAGCTTTGAGGACCGCGGTGAAAAAGCGGTGAAGGAGAACGAAGGAAAATGGAGCTTCTGGGCGGTTACGTTCGATGGCTATATGGAGTCTGTCTATGTCAATGGTAAACGGGTAAGCAAGAAAGATATCGTGATGTTGCTGCAGCCGTCTCCCTACGTGACGTTGGGCAATCGTGCTACCGGCGATTGGCCCTTCTCCGGCTATATCCGTCGTCTCTCTCTCTACGATACGGCGATGAATGCCGAACAAATACAACGAGAAGCCGACAAAGCGGAGTCGACGGATGTTCTTTTCTTTTTTGATGCAGCGAACGGTGCCAATCACTATACCCGAAACGAAGGTTTATGGGGCGGTACCGCTTCCGGTACGATTAGCGAGAACATCTTGCAGGGAAGACTTGTTACAACTTCTCCCGTGGAGGTGTCTTCCATGAAAGCATCCGCAGCCGAGGAGATAGATTTGGAGTTTGTTACCGAGAAGGCAAAGGTATCGCAGGTGCTTTTGAAGGTTCCTTCGCTTTTGACCATCGCTCTGAATAAGGGTGTTGTTATGGTAAACAATATGGCATGTCCGGTGGAACAACCTTTGGGTGTAGGCTATCACGAGGTGGTGTTGAAACGCAATCAGCGGAATGCCGAAGTATGGATTGATGGCGTTAAGAGCGCAGTGACAGACCTCCTCTGGCCTGCATGGGATGGGGCTACAAGTATACAATTGTTGCCAGGAGGGAGCCAAAAGGTGGGTGTTTCCTCCTGCATCGTTCGTTCCAAGAATGCAACCGACGAGGACATTCGTACGCATTACGAACAACGGACTTCACCTTTGGAGGTGTCTGTAGCATGCGAAGCACGTGTTGTTACCCCCACTTTATTGTCGCTTTCGGCCAAGGTCACATCTGCGACACCTTTGCTCTATCGTTATAGTGTAGGAAGCACGAAGACCGATTGGATACAAGATGCGGAATATATATTGCCTGTTACCGATGGTGCCAAGACGGCAAGCATAGAGGTCCGGGATGCCTCCGGACGTGTTGTTGCTACGCAGGAATACAATGTTAAGGAGCTATTGTCCAAGCAGAAGTTTCGAGTGACCACTATTGCTGACGGTTTGTCTGCCTTTACCGGGACCACACTCCGTAAGGACGAAGAGACGCCTATGAATATCGATATAAACAATGGCATATTGACCCTTTCCTCGGCCGGGTGCAACTTTGCCATAGATGGTGTACAGAACGGGCCGTTTATCTATAAGGAGTTGAACGGTGATTTTGTGGCGCAGGCTCACGTGAAGGATTTCGTGGGACGATCCGACCGCACTACACCGGCCTACAATGAAGGAGGCGTCATGGTGTTGGTATCCACCCCGCAGAACCGCGGTAAGGCGCAGACCGGTTTGCACGTAGGTGTGTTCCCGCATTATAACCAAGGGAATATCTTTACCCACTTATATCGTGGACGCATGCAGAGCAGCAACAACAAAGGCTGGGATTTTGATCCGTGGATGCAGATAGAACGTCGGGGGGATACCTTCTATGTCCGTACGTCTGCTGATGGTGCTATCTGGAATGAGGTGCCCGGGACACCCGTTACGCGTCCCGATTTGCACGATGCTACGCTCAAAGTAGGTTTCTACCAGGTAACCTATACAGAGTCTTTCGGTAATATGCAGTTCGATAAGGCGGAGATTTACCAATAAAGGGTCTTATATATAATAAGGTGTATTCACGAAACCGTAGATAAGAAAACCGCTAAATGCAGTAAAAATAGGGAATGAAGTGTAAAAAAGCGGTCAAAAGTTTTGTCAGATTGAAAAAAGGTTGTACCTTTGCATCCGCAAACAGGCAATAACGGTGCCTTGGATGAGTGGCTTAGTCAACGGTCTGCAAAACCGTCTACGGCGGTTCGAATCCGCCAGGCACCTCAGAAATCTCTCAACTTCGGTTGAGAGATTTTTTTTGCCCTTCTGTGTCGGGGAATGAAGACGGGGAAGTTTGCCTATCTAAAACCATTGTTTATAAACAAAGATTATGATGGAAAAATACAATGTAATTCGCTTTTCTTGTTGTAATAAAATTCTATTTTATAATTAAAAACAGTGTGTTTATTCTGTTTTTCGGCAAAACCTTGTGATAATGTAACTTTTTCTGTAATTTTGCAATCCGAATAAGTAAAGTTATATTATGAAGAAGCAGACAAAAGCCATAAACACACGTTTCCAGATGCCTGATGCATATGGAGCCATCAGCATGCCGGTATACCATACCGCAGCTTATGAATTTGAAACAGCACAAGACATGTCTAACGCATTTCGCGGCATAACCGACGTTCCCGATTATTCGAGAGTAACCAACCCCACTGTCACCTTCTTTGAGAACAAGGTGAAGGATCTGACCGACGCAAAGGACGTTATAGCCTTTTCGTCCGGCATGGCTGCCATAAGCAACACTTTGATGGCGGTGGCATCTACGGGTAAAAATATAGTGACTTCCCGTCACCTCTTTGGCAATACGTATGCCTTGATTGCAGGTTCCTTTATGCGTTTCGGCATAAAGGCGAAGTTTTGCGATTTGTGCAACCTGGAGGAGGTTCGCAATGCGGTAGACGATAAGACTGCATGCATCTTCTTGGAGATAATTACAAATCCGCAGTTGGAGGTGGCCGACCTTAAGGGCTTGGCAGAGATTGCACACGAACACAAGATTCCATTGATTGCTGACACTACCGTTATTCCGTTTACGGAGTTTTCGGCCAAGGAACTGGGCGTGGATATAGAGATCCTTTCCAGTACCAAGTACCTTTCCGGTGGTGCAACCAGCATCGGCGGATTGGTGGTGGACTATGGAACGGTAGCATACTTTAGCAAACGTATGCGTTTTGAGATGCTCTACAACTTCGGTGCTTACATGACACCACATGTTGCTTATATGCAGAGTATTGGTGTGGAGACTCTTTGCGCACGTTATGCCGTACAGTCCAAGAATACGTTGGAACTGGCAGAAAAATTGCGTACTCTCCCCGAAATTACCTATGTCAATTATGTAGGACTCAAGGACAATCCTTATCACGAACTAGCTCGCAAACAATTTGGTGAAACCGCAGGTGCCATGCTTACCATCGACTTGGAGAGCGAGGAGGCATGCTATCGTTTCATTAACCGATTGAAGTTGATTCGTCGTGCCACCAATCTGTTCGACAACAAGTCACTCGCCATACATCCTTCCAGTACCATCTTCGGCAACTTCACTCCGCAAGACAAAGCCAAGATGGATGTAAAGGACACGACCATTCGTCTGTCCATCGGCTTGGAGGATGTAGACGAACTGTTCGAAGACATCAAACAGGCAGTCTCGAAAGAGGCTTAATAAATATATAATGTAATGAAGAAGTACGATTTTGATAAAGTAACAAACCGACGTGGTTCCGGCGCATTGAAGTACGATGCGTTGGAAGCCCGTTACGGCGATGCTAATCTGCTGCCGTTGTGGGTGGCCGATATGGATTTTGAAGTGGCCGACTTTATAACCGATGCTCTGAAGGAGCGTATGGAACATCCGTTCTTCGGATACACTCAGGAACCCGAGGATTATCGTCCCGCTATCGTAGATTGGATAAAAGAGCATCACGATTGGGATATACGTCCGGAATGGTTGAGCTACATCCCCGGTATTGTGAAAGGTATCGGTTTTGTAATCAACGTGTTTGTAAAGGAGGATGAGAAGGTGATTGTTCAACCGCCCGTTTACCATCCCTTCCGCTTAACTGCCATAGGCAACAAACGTGAAGTGGTGTACAACCCGTTGAAACAAACGGCCGATGGAAGCTACGAAATTGACTTTGACCACTTGGCCCAAGTGGTAGACGACAAGTGTCGCGTACTGATTCTTGCCAACCCCCACAATCCGGCAGGACTGCTGTGGCCCAAGGAGACGCTGTTGCGTCTGGCACACTTCTGTAAGGAACACAACATCCTTGTCATCTCCGACGAGATACATTGCGACATGCCGCTTTGGGGAGCCAAGCACACCCCCTTTGCTACCGTATCTCCCGAAGCCGCTGAGATAAGCATCACCTTCGGTGCTCCTTCCAAGGTGTTCAATATACCCGGATTGGTGAGTTCTTATGCCATAGTACCCAATGAGAAAATACGTGCAAGATTCTTTGGATGGTTGGCTGCCAACGAGTTGAACGAGGCCGATATCTTTGCGCCCATAGCCACTGTTGCCGCCTATCGCAAGGGCGAAGAATGGCGCAAGCAGATGGTGCACTACGTGGAGCAAAACATCCTTTTTGTGGAGGAGTTCTGCAAACAGTACATTCCCGAAATCGTACCTCTGCGTCCGCAAGCATCCTATCTCGTATGGCTCAACTGCAAGGCACTACACTTAAACCACAAAGAACTCAATAAACTCTTTGTGGAAGACGCGCATCTCGCCCTGAACGATGGGGAGATGTTCGGTAAAGAAGGAGCAGGATATATGCGCATGAACGTGGGCTTGCCCCGTACCATGCTAGAGCAAGCCCTCGGTCAGCTTCGCAGTGCCGTTGTTACACTACGGGAGTCTCGTCGTTAGATTCTTCGTCAAGTTTATTTTCCCACAGATATTTGCGAGTTTCCTTCACCACAACGTGAGTGAGTACGAGAATCACAATAATGTTGGGAATCGCCATAAGTGCATTGGTTAGATCGCCGAAATTCCACACTAGTTCAATTGCGGTGACCGAACCAACGTACGTGGCAATCACCCACAATATGCGGTAGCAGACGCGTGCTTTTCTACCCATGAGATACTCCAATGCTTTTTCACCGATGTAGCTCCATCCTAAGATGGTGGAGAAAGCAAAGGTAACTATACCTATGGTGAGCACCAAAGACCCTACGTAGGGTATCTCGCGGAACGCCACCTCGGTAAGTGTAGCACCGGCTGTGGAGTCGATATGTGGGTGAGCTATGATGGAACTAACCAATACAATACCCGTGATGGCGCAAATGACCACCGTATCCCAAAAAGTAGAAGTGGAACTTACCAAGGCCTGACGCACGGGATTCTTGGTCCGTGCAGCTGCTGCCACAATAGGAGCGGAACCCATACCCGATTCGTTGGAGAAGAGTCCGCGCGCTATACCGTAGCGCATAGATATCATGATGGTACTACCCACAAATCCACCTCCGGCAGCCTGTGTAGTGAAGGCACCTTTAAAAATGGCTTCCAGTGCCGGAAGGATATAGGCATGGTTGATGCAGAGCAACCAGAAACATCCCAACACATAGATAAGAGCCATGAAGGGAACCAAACTTTCGCACACGCGCGCGATACCTTTAACACCGAAAACGATGACCGCAAGGGTAAGCAGTGCCAATACAATGCCGGTATAGAACGTATCTATGCCGTAACTCTTTTCCAAAATGGTGGAGATAGAATTGCACTGAATGGTGTTGCCGATGAAGAACGATGTGATAGCCGTAAGGGCTGCAAAGACGCAAGCCAACCATTTACACTTCATACCACGTTCTATAGCGTACATGGGGCCTCCCAACATCTTGCCGTCGCGTGTTTGTACACGGTATTTCACTGCCAAGAGTCCTTCGGCGTATTTGGTGGAGATACCCAGTAGTCCGGTGGTCCAACACCAGAATACGGCTCCCGGTCCGCCGAGGGTGATGGCGGTAGCTACGCCTACAATGTTACCTGTACCGATGGTTCCCGCTAGAGTGGTGGCCAAAGCGCTGAACTGACTCACGTCGCCGGTACTTTCCTTATCCTTCTGCACGGACAACTTGATGGCCTTGAAGATGTGGCGCTGCGGAAAACGCAGACGGAACGTAAGATAGATGTGTGTGCCCATAAGAGCTACGATCATGGGGATACCCCAGAGATAACTGTTGATGAGCTTTACAAGTTCGTTGAGTTGATCTGACATAGTAGTTCTGTATTAATGGTTTAACTATATTTCTTTGGGTATCGGAATAGAATGCTGAGCAGAGCGAAGAGTCCCAGGGCAAAGGGATAGTAGAGGTATCCGAGAATCTCGTTGGGCGCAAGCGATGACAATCCGGAAGCCATGAGTAATTGTGCTCCGTAGGGGATGATACCTTGTGCAAAGCAACTAAAAGTGTCCAGAATGCTGGCACTCTTGCGATTATCTACTCCGTAGTGTTGTGATATCTCGTGTGCAATCGGTCCTACGGTAATGATGGCGATGGTGTTGTTGGCCGTACAGGCGTTGGCCAGTGTTACCAAAGTGGCAATGCTCAGTTCGGCACCTCGTTTGCCATGTATCTTTCGAGTAAGTATCTCAGTCAGGTAGTCGATACCACCATTGAACTTAATCAACTCTAGCATACCACCGGCCAGGAGGGTGACGATAATCAGTTCGCTCATGGAGAGAATACCCTCCGAGAGGGATGCCGCCCACCCGAAGAGGTCGTAGGTATCGGTTGCCATGCCCAGAATTCCGGTAAGCATACAACCTATGATGAGTACCGTCATGACATTGACACCGCAGGTTGCCATTACCAATACCGCTACGTAGGGAATAACTTTTATCCAATCAATCGGAGCTTGTTCCTGCGGCGTGTGGATATCGGTACCCAAAATCATGTACAATATAAAGATGAGAACCGCAGCAGGAGCCACGATTCGTATGTTGGTCAAGAACTTATCCTTCATGCGACACCCTTGTGTTCGCGTAGCTACGATGGTCGTATCCGAGATAAAGGAGAGGTTATCTCCAAAGAATGCACCTCCCACGATACATCCCACAATCAACGGAACGCTACTTTCGGTCTGTGTAGCCACACCCACCGCCATGGGGGTAAGTGCCACGATAGTACCTACGGAGGTTCCTATAGAGATGGAGATGAAGCATGCCGCCAAGAACAATCCCGGCAGCAACATGGATTCCGGTAATATCTGCAAGGTGAGATTCACCGTGGCATCGACCGAGCCCATCGCCTTGGCCGATTTAGCGAACGCACCCGCCAGAATAAAAATCCAAATCATCAGCATGATATTGCTGTTGCCGGCTCCGGCAGAGAAGTGTGAGATACGTTCCTCTACCGGGATGCCCCATGTGGTGGCAATGGCGTAGATGGAGGAGATGAGGAAAGCTACCGTAATGGGCATTTTGTAGAAGTCGTTGAGTAGAATACTGGTAACGAGATAGGTTACCAGAAAGACGAAAAGCGGGCTTACGGCGAGCAAACCGAGTCTTCTATGTTCCATAGTTTTAAGCTGTATTATATTGAGACGATGCAAAAGTACGAAAAAATCAGCAAACTACTCCCTTTTTTTATCATTTTGTACGTTCTACATTCCCATTTCTCAAGGAAATTCTGTGAATTTGTAATTTTTGCTGATAAATCTTTTGTAATATTTTTTAAAAGCCGTATCTTTGTATTGTAAAAGTTAAGGATTATTCTAAACTGAAAAAACAGTAGGTATGAAACAGATAGAAGACAATGATTTTGAGTCCATGAAGATTGGATTTCAACAGATAGATTCTTTGTGTGCTAGAATGACTACCGGAAATGTAAGTCACTTGTCGGCCAATGTCCGTGTGATATGCCGTGTTTGTGAAGAGTTACTAAGCCAGATAGAAGGGGATTAACCCTACTCTCCGGCTTGGTTAAGGAGTTTCTCCTTATCGACCTCTAATTTCTTCCTGAAAAACCGAACCTTAGTTTCCATATCGTTGAAGAGCGTTTGAGCCTCGTTGAATCTTTTCTCTTGTTTGCGGTATTCCATGTAGTGGTCCGTATAGTTTGCTTCCAGTTCTTTGAGGGCACGTTGTTCGTCATACATGCGTTGACCGGCGGCTTGCATGGAGTCGATGGCGAGGAACATCTCTGCGGAATCGAGTGTGAGAATGGCTTCTCTGCGAGCTTGAAAGGCTTTGGGATACATGGTGCGTAGGTTGAGTATGCGTTCCTTGGCTCCGGAATAGTCTCCGTTTTCCATGGCGCGACGGGCACGTTGGAGTGCGGACATGCCGGCTGCTTCATCGTTGTTATCCTTGTTGGGAGTACAAGAGAAGAGGGCTCCTACAGTGCAGAGTATTATAATAAAATGAATTTTTTGCATCGTTTTTTTCTTTTAGGATATGCAAAGATAAGGAAAAAATGTGAATCCGTGGGAGAGAATGAGATAAAATTGTGATTTCTCGTGTATAAACAGCATAGGGAAACTTGTTCGGAATAGCAATAAAAAGGATTTTCTCTCGTTCTATATAATAATGAGCGAAAAGAATACTATATATAAAATAGGTTCGCGCGTAGCCGTAGGGTGTATGCTGGTCCTTACATTCTTCTCTTGCAACAATGTGGAGCGTTTAGAGAAGAAGGGGGATAAGTACTACGCTTTGGGGGAATACTACGAAGCAGCCGAGATGTATAAGAAGGCCTATACGTCTACGCCTCCCAAGGAACGATTAAAGCGTGGTAAGAAGGCCATAAAGATGGCCGATTGTTATCGACGTATCAATTTATCCGGCAAGGCGGTGGGTTCGTTGAACAATGCCATCCGTTACAAGGCAGCGGATAGCCTTTCGCTTTTTTACCTTGCCGAGATGCAGCGTCGCGAAGGCAATTACAAACAGGCAAAGGAGAACTATCGGGCATTTTTGGAAACCACTCCCGGTCACCGATTGGCGCGCTTAGGTTTGGAGAGTTGCGACGATGCTCCGGAGTGGAAAGCAAATCCCAATAGTTATACGGTGAAAAAGATGGATGTATTCAACTCTCGACGTGCCGATTTCGCTCCGGCTCTTTGGGGGGATGGAGATGAATATACTTCTCTATACATCACCTCTTCTCGTCCGCAAGCGCGTGGTGATGAACTCAATGGCATCACCGGAACCAAGTATACCGATATCTTCGTGGCCAAGAAGGACGATAAGGGCGTGTGGAAGCAACCGGAGGAAATGGAGAGCGATATCAATAGTGATTACGACGACGGAGCTTGCTCGTTTTCTCCCGATATGAAGACCATGTACTTTACGCGTTGCGAGATGGATGCTTCCTATCCTCGTTACGCTCAGATATATACTTCTACACGTTCCGATGCGGCGTGGGGAACTCCTAAGTTGTTGGAAATAACCAAGGATACGTTGTCTTCTTTTGCTCATCCGGCAGTTTCTCCCGATGGTAAGTGGTTGTATTTCGTATCGGATATGCCGGGAGGATACGGTGGATTGGATATCTGGCGTACCATGATTACCGCTTCGGGTACGGCCGGGGTGGAGAACTTGGGACCGGACATCAATACAGAGGGCAACGAGATGTTTCCTTCGTTCCGTGGCAACGGAGAATTCTATTTCTCTTCGGACGGTCATGGTGGTATGGGCGGATTGGATATCTTTAAGGCTACGGAAGATACAATCTTCGGAAACCATTGGGAGATAGAGAATCTTCGGTACCCCATGAATTCCTCGGCAGACGATTTCGGCATGACTTTCGAGGGAGTGCATAATCGTGGTTTTTTTGCTTCGAACCGCAACGATGGTAAGGGGTGGGATCATATCTACAGTTTCTACTGCCCCGAGATTATCCAAACGGTGAAGGGGTGGGTATACGAGAAGGATGGTTACGAACTGCCCGATGCATTGGTCTACATGGTGGGCAACGATGGTACCAACGAGAAGGTAAGTGTGCGCACCGATGGATCGTTCACGAAGGTGATAAAACCGGGCGTATCTTATGTGTTCTTGGGAACTTGTAACGGTTATTTAAACCAGAAACAGGAATTGTGTGTGGAACCGGTATCGGAGAGCGAGGAGTATGTCCTTCAGTTCCCATTGGCCTCTATAACAGCACCGGTATTGTTGCAGAACGTGTTCTACGAATTTGATAAAGCCGATTTGACAGAGGCCTCTACGCAGGAGTTGGATGGTTTGGTGAAACTTTTGAATACCAATACCAACATCACGATTGAGTTGAGTGCGCATTGCGACTATCGTGGCAACGATGCGTACAACATGAACCTTTCGCAGCGACGAGCCGAATCGTGTGTACGTTACCTGCGCGCCAAAGGGATAGCGGCCGACCGACTTACACCATGCGGCTATGGTGAGAAGATGCCAAAAGTGGTAAAACGTAAGATGGCGGAACAGCACTCTTTCCTGCACGAGGGAGATACACTTACGGAGGCATACATAAAGAAACTTCCGGAAGAGCAACAAGAAATCTGCAACGCCTACAACCGTCGTACGGAGTTTAAGGTGCTTCGTACCACGTACGGCCTATTCGACCATCCGACAAAGGCGGCAACAAAGAAAGAGTAATTATTCCAGTAATTCGAATGGGGTGGTGTATCCACTGCGGATGCGCCACTCTTGTGGGTAGAGGTTGTTGATGCGCCCCCCTACACACTTTCCAAATCCCAATGGATGGTTCTTGTAACAAACAAGCACAAAGCCGCGAGGTACTTGGGCATCAACCGTCAAGGACTCGTGACGCAGGTAAGAGAGAGCTTGCTCGTATGTCGTATCTATCCGAGTAAAAACCTCCGGATGGAGCGCTTCGCTCATGGCGAGAGCATGCGACGGTTGCCATCCTTTAGGGGAGCGAACAGCTACTTCCACCCCCACGCTCAGAACGTTTAAAAGCGCACTTACTGCCTGCATATTGGTGAGCTGTAGGTTGGGAAGAGCCCGGAGCGTATCTCCTTTTACTTCCCAACAGAAGTTTTCCGAATCCTTTATCCATGATTGACACACTTCGAAATCGTTGACCGTAGTTTTCGCTTTGTTATTACGTCCCCCCTTTTTCGCTTTATCATTACGCTTTGTGTTGCTCCAAACAAAAGGCGCATCGTCGGTTTCCGGCTTTTGGAGAAGTGCAAAGAAAATACCCTCCCCACGCGTACTGCCCGGAAAAAAGTGGTATACCGGAGCATCATTGGGATGCGTGCCGGCGGCTATATGCCACTCCGGTTGGGTGGGAATCTCTAAAACATGTGCCCCCAGTTCTCGTACCATCCAATCCACATTTTCTTCGTTTTCGGAACGGTTGAAGGTGCATGTGCTATAAATAAGGAATCCGTTGGATTTGATGCTGTCCCATATCTCTCGGATAATCTCTTGTTGGCGTTCTTTACAGAGTACCACATTCTCCCTGCTCCATTCCGCTATAGCCTGTTCGTCTTTGCGAAACATGCCTTCGCCCGAACAAGGAACATCGGCAACCACCAAATCGAAAAAGTTGCGTAAAGGGCGAAATGCAGATGGATAGTTGTTGGTCACCACCGTGTTTGCATATCCCCATTTAGTGAGGTTCTCCTGCAGAATTTTATCGCGTGGATGCATGGGCTCATTGGCGATGAGCAGTGCCTCGTGAGGGAGGAGAGAACGCAGTAGGGTAGACTTGCCTCCCGGCGCAGCACAGAGATCCAATGCCGTCTCTATGCTTCCGTGTGCTTGCACTACCTTTACCGCTTGTTCCAAGAACATGGAAGAAGCATCCTGTACGTAGTAGCAGCCTGCATGGAAGAGTGGGTCGTAGGTGAATGTGGGACGTTCCTGTAGATAGTAGGCACGCGAAGCCCATGGAACCTCTTCGTGAGATACCTTTAGAGGGGCGGTCGTCTTGCCGGGATGGAGTCGTACAGTGACAGAAGGAGGGGCTTGAAGTCCCGCCTTTAGTCTCTCGTAGCGTTCTTCGCCCAGGAGATGGCGTGTGTATTGTTCAAAGTCTACAGGTAGTGGCATATTGTCTCTCTTATTTTTGTTTACGCTTCAGGTCCAGGAAACGATAGCTCTGGGCGTGTTTTTCGTCTGTCCCGTGTGGTTCGTCGAGGATTGTGTCCCATTCGTTGTAATCAATCTCCGGGAAGAAAGCGTCTGCCTTTTGGGGAGTATCGTTAATTGTTGTCAGGTAGAGATACCCGGCACGTGACAATGCTTCACGATAGAGTGTTTCGCCCCCTATTATAAACACGTTCTCATCCTCGCGACATGCATTCAGCGCAGCATCGAGCGAGGTGAAGTGCTCCGCTCCGGGGAACTCGGCTCCTTCGGTGCGAGACAGAACTATGTTGCGGCGGTTGGGAAGAGCCCCCTTGGGCAGAGACTCAAACGTTTTGCGCCCCATGATGATGGTGTTGCCGGTGGTGAGAGCCTTGAATCGTTTCAGGTCGTTGGGCAACCAATATAGAAGTTTGTTTTCGTTGCCGATGGCCCCATTTTTGGCGATGGCAACGATGATAGATATGTTCATCTGTCGGTTTGTATATTCGAAAAGTGATTAAACGGAAACTTGTGCCTTTATAGCGGGCCACGGATCGTAGCCCTCCAAGGTGAAGTCTTCGTACTTAAAGTCGAAGATGTCCTTTACCTCCGGGTTGAGAATCATGCGCGGCAGTGGGCGTGGTTCGCGTGATAACTGCAATTTCACCTGTTCCAAGTGGTTTAGGTATAAGTGTGTGTCACCGGTAGTGTGGATATACTCTCCCGGTTTCAGCCCCGTTACCTGTGCGACCATCATGAGGAGTAGAGCATAGGAAGCTATGTTAAAGGGTACTCCCAAGAAAGTGTCGGCACTGCGTTGATAGAGTTGCAGACTCAGTTTCCCATCGGCCACGTAGAACTGGAATAGCGTGTGACATGGTGGCAGCGCCATATAGTCGGTTTGTCCCGGGTGCCATGCGCACACAATCAGGCGTCGACTATTGGGATTCTCTTTGATTTGGCGAACGACATCCTTGATTTGGTCTACGGCCACTTTGTTTCCGTCCTTATCGAGAGTGGTGAAGTTGCGCCACTGTTTGCCGTAGACGGGACCAAGGTCACCATTCTCATCGGCCCACTCATTCCATATACGCACTCCATGTTCCTGCAAATACTTTACGTTGGTATCGCCCTGGAGGAACCATAATAGTTCGTAGATAATGGATTTGAGGTGACACTTTTTGGTAGTAAGCAGTGGAAAGCCCTCTTCCAAATTAAAACGCATTTGGTGTCCGAACACACTGATGGTGCCCGTACCCGTGCGGTCTTCTTTCTTTACGCCCTCTGTCATAATCTTGTTCAGAAGGTCTAGATATTGTTTCATGTACGTTTTCTATATTAAAAGTTTAGTTTTCTCCTTCCTCCGTTTCCGGCTGTTCAACAATATCTCCTCCTTCTCTTACGATTTCTTTGGGTAGTGCAACCTGTCTACTTATGGCTTCGCGAAATGAGATGATGGTCTCCGAACGAGAGAGGCCCAAGGGTTGCAACTTGTCGTGTATGATGCTTAATAGATGATGATTGTTGCGAGCGTAGATCTTTATGAACATGTCGTATTCTCCCGTGGTATAGTGGCACTCCACTACCTCGGGAATCTTCTCCAATTCATGAACAACCTGGTCGAAGTGCTCCGGGTCTTTTAGAAAGAGCCCTATGAAGGCACAAGTTTCGTAACCTATCTTCTCCGGTTCCAGTATAAACTCGGATCCTTTGATAATGCCCATATTCGTGAGCTTCTGTATACGTTGGTGTATAGCCGCTCCCGATACGTTGCAAGCTCTTGCTACTTCCAAGAAAGCTATGCGCGCATTACCGGCTATCATTGTCAAAATTTTCTCATCCAGTGCATCTATTTGTTGTGCCATAACAATTCGTTTTTTAATACGGCTGCAAAGTTATAAATAATAACTCGAACAGACAAATAGTGTACCGATTAAAATAGTATAAAAAAAGGAGTGTTACATTCATGTGTAACACTCCTTGTCTAGCTGTATCTTAAAAATACTATTCGCGTTTTGCAGCGGAGTAGTTAATCTTAAGTGCATAGTTCTTACGCAATACCTGTTTGATATCGGTGATGACACCCATCTTGGTCTTTCTATCGGCCTTGATGGAAACCGTCATCTGGAGCGGATTGCTCATCTTGGCACGCTCAGCTGTGATAAAGTCGGCTACTTGAGGAGCCTCTGCGTACTTATCGTTCAACTGAATACGTGTACCGCTACCCATAGTGGCACGGAGCTGGTCGGTAGGAGGACCTACGTAGATGAAGGAAACCAAAGATTTCTTCTCCAACTTCTCCAACTCGGTACCCTGTGGCACCGTGAACTTAACCTTCAACGTAACCTCTCGCATGGTTGTTACAATCATGAAGAAGAACAAAATGGTAAAGATCAAGTCAGGCAATGATGAAGTATTCATCTCGGGCATTTCGCGCCCACCGTCTTTATTGAATTTTCCCATATTACTTTACGTTTGAATGTTTCGGTTCTGCCTCGGAAATCTTCTGAGGATAATAGTCGCGTATAGCCTTCTTCTGCTCCTCCGGCAACTCGTTATAGAGGCGGTGGAATTTGCTCTTTGCCAACTCATCGCGCAGCTCATTGTAAGCAGCAACAAGTTCGTTCTGAACCATGAAGTAAGCTTCGTAATCCGTACCGGCATCACACTGCAGTGAGATGACGTGGTTTACCGTAACGTGGCATTTGCCCAAACCATCGATATCCTTCTCGCGGATTTCCGGGAGGTGTGGATCCATGGTTTCATTCTTTATGAATGTTTTGGCAAGTCCTCGCAGCGCATTGATTGCAATGTAGTCACCGGAAGTACCACCCATCTGGCAGAACAACTGTCCGGCCGCCGTAAGACGAACGTTCATCACATTGCGTTCCTTCACATCAATCTGGGCGTTCTCCTGATTGGGATCGGGCGGATTCGGCAAACGACGCGCCAAACCCATATCCGTATCCATGGAGGTGGTCACCAAGAAGAAGATCAGCAACATGAAAGAAATGTCCGCTGTAGAACTGGTGTTCAGTCCCGGCATTTTTCTTTTCTTGCCCATTCTTTTACTTGTTTTTTATTGATTCTACTACTTCTTGAGTATTCCACTCAAGTTTACAATAACTCCTACTACGGCTACTGCGGTAAGAATATAGATAGAGGTAATGAATACATCTACTGTAGTTACCCAGCCTGCAGTGGTAACGGTTCCGTCCATAGCAACGAAGTCTGTCTCGCCTAAGCCAAGAACCAAACCGACAACAAGTGAAACAACGAGAGAACCGATAGCGATACCGGAAACGAGCTTATCGTTCACGCCGCCTTCGCTGCCGGAACCACCGCACTTAATACTGTTGATGACGCCCCATATGGTGAGTATAATGCCCACCAATACCAGCGCGTACATGAAGTACAGCACCAAGTCGGTAAGAAGCGGAATGTTGTAGTTTCCGTCTTCTGTGTATGAATCGTTCCATCCGATGGTGTAGAATGCTCCGAACACGATGATAATCAGTGCAAAGCATGCATACAACGCATAGTATGAAACTTTATAACTTAATTTTGCCATTTTCTTAAATGAATAATGATTTGTAGATTATTATTTCTTCAACTTAGCCTTCATGATCATATCCATCAAAGTGATAGATGCATCCTCCATCTGTGAAGTGATAGCTTCGATCTTAGAAAGAATATAGTTGTAGAATACCTGCAGAATCAAGGCTACGACGATACCGAAGATGGTGGTAATCAATGCCACTTTCATACCTCCTGCAACGACGGTCGGGGAGATATCACCTGCCTGCTGAATCTGGTCGAACGCCATGACCATACCAATCACAGTTCCCAAGAATCCGAGTGACGGTGCCATTGCGATAAACAAGGTAATCCAAGAGCAACCCTTCTCCAGGTAAGTTGCCTGTACTGCTCCGTAAGAGGTGATAGAACGCTCGATAGCATCCAAATCCTCGTTGATACGAAGAAGACCCTGGTAGCAGATAGAAGCAACAGGACCACGAGTGTTACGTGCGATATCCTTAGCGCCTTCTACATCACCTGCGTTCAGCTTCTCCTCGAGAGACTCCAACAACTTCTTGGTGTTAACCTCTGCCAAGCTCAGGTAAACGATACGCTCGATACAGAATGCAAGACCAAGTACCAATGCGATGGCAACGAGAGACATGAAGTCTGCACCACCCTCGATGAACTTTGTCTTCAATTCTTTGTGAAGGCTACCCTCCACTACGGAATCCTCAGCTACAGCATCGGTTACTGCTGCTGCGTCAACAGCTGCGCTGTCAACTTCCGTAGAATCTTGTGATACTGCTGTAGTATCAGCCGCTGCTGCGGTCTCGACCTCGTCTTGTGCCATTGCTGACTGTGAAAGACCGAAGGTCATTGCTCCAAACACTGCAATAATTGCAAATAACTTCTTCATTGTGTGTCTAAATTTTTTAAGATTAATTAATTTGTTATATTTTCAATTTATTTATTCTCAATAACTTAACGCCGTCTCGGCGGTCCCCTGACGCTTCAGGGTCGGTGTCCGAAAACACGGCTTTCGCCTGTGTACATCGAAAATCGGGTGCAAATTACAAAAAAAAAATGACTTACGCCCTTATTCCGAGCAGAAAAATACGAAAATTTCTTCGAAAAGTACTATTTTAACTAAAAGAATTGCATTTTTCTGAATTTTGTGTACTGCGGTTTAATGTACAACGGGGAAAGATTCGGAGGGCGTTTTGCCGGAGTTGATGCTCCATTTCTTCTACCGGAATCTGATAGATTTCGGCGAGTCGATAGAGTACAAAGCGGGCATAGGCACTCTCGTTTCTTTTGCCCCTGTTGGGCATGGGGGCGAGATAGGGGGAGTCGGTTTCCAAGACAATTCGTTCTATGGGTACCACTTCGGCCAATGTGGTGGGAAGGGGCGACTTCTTATAGGTGAGCGTGCCTCCTATGCCCAGCACAAATCCGTCCCACTCCAGGAGCTCTTGTGCTTCTTCGGGGGTGCCTCCGAAACAGTGAAACACACCGGTGATGTGTTCGTCGCGGTAGGGGTACATTACTTCCAGCAACTGCTTCTGTGCGTTTCGACAGTGTATCATGAGGGGGAGTCGGTGACGTACTGCCCACTGTATTTGTGTGTCGAATACTTCTCGTTGTACTTGTTCTTTGTCTTGTTCCCAATAGAGATCCATACCCACTTCGCCTATGGCTACAAAAGGATGGTCGGGAGTGAGCATGGCTTCCATATCGACCAAATCCTGTCGGTAATTGTCGCCTATTTCGGTGGGGTGCAGTCCTATCATGGGGAAGATGTATCCCGGATAGTGTGCTACCATCTCCATCATAGATGGCAAGGAGGTGCGGTCTATGTTGGGCAACAAGAGGGCTTCGGCACCGGCTTGGCGAGCGCGCTCCACTACGGCTGCGCGGTCGGTGTTAAACTCCTCGGTGTATAGGTGGGTGTGCGTGTCTATAAATCCCATTCTCTCAGTGCTTATTTGTTGCGATTCATCAGTTTGGTGACGTAGGTGCGGAGGGGGGCCTTTACCGTTGCATCGAGTGCAACCTCATCTAAATAGGTAAGCGCCTCGCGGTGGTAGGCTTCCATGCGCTGTTGGCAGAGTTCTTTCACTCCGGTACGTGTATAGATTTCTGTCACTGCTTTAACCTTTTCTTCCGGTTCAAAGTCTGTCTTTTGCAACCATCCTTCCAGCTCTTTGCGTGTTCCGGCATCTGCCAAGCGCAGTGCGTTGATGAGCATGTAGGTTTTCTTGTTGCAGAGTATGTCTCCACCAATCTTTTTCCCAAAGACTTTTGGGTCGCCGTACACATCCAAATAATCGTCTTGTAACTGGAAGGCCAATCCGGTTTTCTCACCGAAAGCATAGAGCGCATCGGCATCTTCGGGAGTGGCACCACCGAGTATGGCGCCTATCTTGAGGGCGCAAGCCAAAAGGACGGAGGTCTTCAGGCGAATCATCTCTATGTACTCCTCTTCGCTTACATCGTTGCGTGTTTCGAAGTCTACATCGTACTGTTGTCCTTCGTCTATTTCGAGTGCTGTCTTTATGAATAAATCCATCACTTGTGCTCTTTTGTCTAAGTCTGTTTGTTGTTGCATGAGTTTGCAAGCCAACAGCAACATGGTATCGCCCGACAGGATAGCTGTGTTTTCGTTCCAAACCTTATGTACCGTGGGTTTGCCGCGACGCATATCGGCGCGATCCATTACGTCGTCGTGGAGGAGTGTAAAGTTGTGGTACATTTCAATGGCCATGGCCTGTGGCAGGATACGTTGTGTATCTTCCTTATAGAGATTGTAAGCCATGAGCATAAGGAGTGGACGCAAACGTTTGCCTCCCTCCGTGAGTGTATATCGAATAGGCTTATACAAACCGATAGGTTCTATTTCGAGCGGTAGATGAGCAATACCCTCTTCTACACACGCAGCCAATTCATCCGTAGTCTTCATATTATATATATAATAGGAGTAAAAACGAAAAAAGAGGCGGCGTACTATAGCGCCGACCTCCCTATTCTAAACTATTATGAAATTCCGATTAGTTTGCAAGGCGGAATACCACAGGCAGAGTGTACTTAACACGTACAGCCTTACCGGCCTGCTTACCCGGACGCCACTTAGGCATCTTCTCGATAACGCGGATAGCCTCCTTATCCAAAGCGGCATCTACGCTTCTTACAACCTTGATATCAACGATGGAACCATCCTTGTTTACCACGAAGGTACAGATTACACGACCCTGGATACCGTTCTCCTGAGCGATAGACGGATACTTGATGTTGTCGTGCAAGTACTTCATAAGGTCACCCGGGAACTCCGGCTGTTGCTCGGCAACGGCGAAGATTTCATCCTCATCGGTATCGACGGAAGCCAAACCTACAGGACCGGTTGCTACAGAAGACGGGCTACCGGTACCGGTGCTCGCTGCAACCACCTGGTTGGTCTCCTCGGAGGTTTCGATGGTCTCCTCTTGCAATTCTGTCTTATCGTCCACGATGTTCAGAATCTCGGCTACCTGCGGTGCTGCTGCGGGAGGAGGAGCCATTACTTGCTGCTGCTTGGTAAGAGGAATGTCGACCTCCTGCTCAAACGCGATTTCGTAGACCACGTCGGTCTCGATTTTCTTGATGTCTCGGTTACCCCACTCGAACGCCACATACATGGCGGCAAGTATCAGAACGAGACCGATAAGCATACTCGTAGATCTGGTGCCTTCGAGGTCTGCTGCTACAGTTTTCTTTACTTCCATAGTATGTACTATTTTATTTTTATTTATTCTTTTCCGCAAATGTAGTACATTTTTTTTAGATGACCCACTTAAATGCGCTTTTTTTTGTTGTTTCGCCACTTTTTTTTGTTTTTGTTCCGTTTTTATAAGCGAAAGTGACATAATTATGCGTTAATATAGTGCGTGACAATAAAATTTAGTGTAACTTTGGGCTATGAATGGCGAATAAATTGAATAAGGATGAAAAAGACCCTTCTTGTGGCGGCTTTTTTTGCTTGTGTTTCCTACCTTGGAGCGCAGGAGTCTCAGTCGCTTTATAACATACTAAAACTGCCCGTTTCCGCTCATGCTATGGCTTTGGGCGGGAAGAATATATCGCTGGCGGAGGACGACCCTACGTTGGTGTTTCAGAATCCCGCTTTGCTTGGTAATGTTTCTAACCGGACATTGGGGCTTAACTACATGACTTACCCGGGTGATTGCAAGGTGGCGAGTGCGTCCTATTCTTTCTTCTCCGGTGCTCGTTCATCGGTGGCGGTGGCGGGACAATTGTTGGACTATGGTAGCATGACGGAGGCCGATGCTTCGGGAATCGTTTCGGGTACGTTTTCGGCCAAAGATATAGTGCTTTCGGGTACTTATAGCTATGAGTTAAGTGACTGTTTTTTAGGTGGTGTTACTCTTAGGGGTATCTACTCTAAGTATGCCGACTATTTTGCTTTCGCCGTTGGAGTGGATTTGGGCCTCAATTACTACGATGGCGATCGGGATTTATCTCTTTCACTGGTGGCGCAAAACCTTGGTGGTCAACTGAAAACATTTGTTGATAAGCACTATAAATTGCCTACGGATTTCCAGATTGGTTTTACCAAAAGATTGGAGATGGCCCCCATCCGCTTTTCGGTCACGATGACGGACTTGTTCCACTGGAAGAGTTCCTATTATTACTATGTCCCGAATGTGTCCGAGGGCGAAGAAGATGCCGAAGATAGCAAGGTGAGTTTAGCTAAGCGCTTTATCAACCACTTTAATGTCGGTGTGGAGTTTTTGCCCGGCGAAAATATATGGATAGCAGCGGGATACAATTTCCGTAGGGCTTACGAGATGAAGGTCTTGGGTAAGAGTCATGGCGCCGGATGGAGCTTCGGAGGGGGACTTCTTATAAAACGTTTCAAACTGGGCATCTCTTATGCCAAGTTGCACGTGTCGTCCTCCTCGCTTTTGTACAACGTTGCATATAATTTTTAAGTACATAAACAGAGTATTGAACAGATAAATTGAGAAAGAATGAAAAAGATAACCATTGCAATCGATGGCTTTTCCTCTTGCGGAAAAAGTACCATGGCCAAGCAGTTGGCTAAGGCGATAGATTATATATATGTGGACAGCGGTGCTATGTATCGTGCGGTGACGCTGTATGCCATTCAACACGGAATGACGGGAGTAGGTATAGTAGATGCCGAGGCTTTGCGTGCCGCTATAGACGATATTCGTATCTCTTTTGTACTGAATTCGGAAACGGGATTCCCGGAGACCTATTTGAACGGAGAGAATGTGGAGAGTCGCATTCGCTCCATGGAGGTGTCTTCTTTGGTGAGTCCGGTGGCCGCACTCGACTTTGTGCGCGAGGCCTTGGTGCGTTTGCAGCAGGAGATGGGTAAGACAGGCGGTATCGTGATGGATGGTCGTGACATAGGTACCACAGTATTCCCGAATGCCGAACTGAAAATCTACGTTACGGCATCGGCCGAGATACGTGCGGAGCGTAGATTCAAAGAATTGCAGGAGAAGGGAATGGCTGCCGATTTCGAGGCTATCTTGAAGAACGTAAAGGAGCGTGACCACATAGATATGACACGTTCTGTAAGTCCGCTGCGTAAGGCCGAAGATGCTTTGGAACTGGACAATAGTAATATGACGCGCGAGGAGCAGAATGCATGGCTGTTGGCTCGTTATCAAGAAGTTGCCGGAAAATAGCGGAATCGTATGAAGATACCGGTAGAGATAGATAAAGGGTCGGGCTTTTGTTTCGGAGTGACGCGTGCCATAAAAAAGGCCGAGGAAGAATTGCAACGTAAGGATGTTCCGCTCTATTGCTTGGGTGATATCGTGCACAATGGACGGGAGTGTGAACGCTTGCGTTCGTTGGGCTTAATCACGATAGAACATTCCGATTTGGATAAACTGCCCCATCGCAAGGTGTTGCTCCGAGCACACGGTGAACCGCCTTCTACGTATGAACAAGCTCGTGAACAAAACATAGAACTTATCGATGCAACTTGTCCTGTGGTATTGCATTTGCAGGAACGCATCAAAAAGGAGTTCAACGATGGACCTATGGAGAACAAGCAGATTGTGATCTTCGGAAAGCCGGGCCATGCCGAGGTGTTGGGACTGGTGGGGCAGACCGAAGGATTGGCCATCGTGGTGGAGAATTTGGAGGACGTTCGTCAACGTTTGGACTTCTCAAAGGATATTCGTCTTTATTCCCAAACGACCAAGTCGCTCGACGATTTTCGTGAGATTGTAGCCTACATAGAAGCGCATATATCCCCCAATGCTACGTTCCGCTATTTTGATACGATTTGTCGACAGGTAGCCAATCGTATGGCAGATATTCGAACTTTTGCACAATGCCACGATTTGGTATTATTTGTCTGTGGAAAGAAGAGTTCCAACGGTAAGGTACTCTTTCATGAGTGCAAGAGTGTGAACCGTAATTCTCATTTGATAGAAGACCCTTCCGAGATTGATTTCTCCTTGGTGAAGGAGGCTGCATCGGTAGGTATTTGCGGTGCTACCTCCACGCCGGGTTGGTTGATGGAGGAATGTAAACAAGCTATAGAAGCATACGAGGAGGAATAAATCCTCCTCGTTGTGCGTTTTTACTTTTTCTTATGTTGTTTCCCATTGGCTTTCTTACCTTTGTGTGAGCTCTTCAGACTTGTCGTAATGGGGTTGTTTACCTCCTTCTTCCATTGTTTTAGGTAAGCAAACCACTCTTTTTGAGAACGTATTCCAAAAGTCTCATTGCCCGAAGCCATGGCAAAACGATAGTGCAATTTATACGGATTCTTCTTTGTCGTACCTATGGTGTGTATGCGGTTCTCTGCCGTTTCCGGTTCTTCGCTGCGGATGTATTTCTCCGGGATAAGTACCGCCAAACCAACCGCCTCCTTGTGGTGTGTCAGTGTGTCGGCACCGCCAACAGCCCAATCGGACCCCCAACATCCGCGAAGTCCGGCTTTATCGGTGTATTCGGTCGATCCCTTCACATTGATGGTACCCGTACAGAATGTCTCCTCTTGCATGGGCTCATCGAAACGAACGGAAACTTCCACATCGCGATGACCGGCATAAAGCGTGTAGCGTTGGGTCATGGTGATGTACTTACCATGATACAACCAATCGGCATCCTTTATCTCTACAACCGTACGGATAGGTCCTTTGGCCAGTACACTCTCCGTGCGGCGTGCAACGGGTGTAATCATCTCTTGCTCCTTCCCGTTCCATCCACGGAAAGTTCCTACGGATACCGTGTTGCCGGCCCACAGGACATCGTCTCCGTAACCGGCAGCCAATTGCTCTTTCGATGTGTAGAACTGAGTATCTTTAATCTCCAATCCCTTACGATACTTTCCGTATTGGTCAACCGTCTGTCTGTGGTCGAAGTATAGACGCATACCCACCAGCTCCGATTCAAAAGCCGGACCATGGTGGTGTACATAATTGTAGGGGTCATCGTCGTTCAGTACGGTAAGCGATTCAATCTCCATGGTTTGGTGAATAGTGTCGGCAGGGTGCTTGGGGTTCTTGAGCAGAAGTTCTGCGAATACACGAGGGGTGTAGGTTTTGTCGGAGCGCTCTGAAGACAGAGTCACCGTCACCTCTTTGCTCTCTTTTGCCTTCATGTCGATGACGAATGCCAGTTCCTCGGCCTTGCCATCGCGGTTTAAGTCGTCAATCTGACTCGGTATCTCCTGTCCGTTGCACGTTACTACGACCGAACGAACTTGAAAAGAGGGGTGTAAGTCTTTTAGTTTAAAAGAGATTGGTGCATCGGTGCGAACTTCGTTCAAGGGGTTGGTCAGCGTTACGGTAACCTGTTTCTCCTCGGCATGTAGGGGCAATCCTACCGCCAGAAAAGCTACTGCTGTAGCGTATAAGAATCTTCTCATGGTTCTGTCTTTTATTGAATTTTGTTATTTATTGGTGCAAAGTTACACAAAATTTTGATATACTCGATATTTCTTTGTAAGTTTGCAGCCGCAAAACGAAGAAAAAATAGAATATGCAAGAAAAGAAAGAGCCGGGCACTGCATGTGCACTGTATTTAATTCCCGTAACCTTGGGCGATACCGAGGTATCACAAGTGTTACCTTCTTACAATCACGATATCATTATGAGCATCCGCCACTTTGTGGTGGAGGATGTACGTTCCGCTCGTCGTTTCCTAAAAAAGGTAGATAAGAGCATCAATATAGATGAACTGACGTTTTACCCCATGGGCAAGCATTCCGAAGGGGAGGATTTTTCGCGCTACCTGGAACCGATGAAGAAAGGAGAATCGGTAGGTGTTATCTCCGAAGCCGGATGTCCGGCTGTAGCCGATCCGGGCTCTAATGTGGTGGCCATAGCCCAACGTCGCGGATACAGAGTGGTGCCATTGGTAGGTCCTTCCTCCATTATCTTGTCGGTTATGGCATCGGGATTCAACGGGCAGAGCTTTGCCTTTCATGGGTATCTCCCCATTCAGGGTGCGGAGCGTACCAAACGTATCAAACAGTTGGAACAGCGAATCTACAACGAGCACCAGACGCAGATTTTCATAGAAACGCCCTATCGTAATGCGGCCATGATTGATGAACTTACGCGTACGCTTAAACCGCAGACGAAGTTGTGTATTGCCTCCGGCATCACTACCGAACAGGAGTGGATTAAAACGCTCACGATTCAAGAGTGGCGCAAAGTTCAGAAACCCGACTTGAGTAAGATTCCTACCATCTTCCTTATTTATAAATAGGCGTCAAAATCCTTCGTATTCCGGACGATGTGTTGCTTTTATAGCGATGCATTCCATCTCTATGAGCCATGTGGGGCGGCAAACCGGAGCCCATGTTATTACCAAAGGAGTGTTGGGTGCCAATTGTGTAAATCTACTGCGTGTGCGTTCATAATCGGCGGGGTCGCGCAGGTATACCAAAATCTGTGCTATATCTTCGTGACCGGCGTTTGCCTCTTGTAGTAATTGTCCCACATTCTCCCACATGCGCAGGATTTGTGCTTCGATATTGCCTACGTGCATTACCTCGCCTCGGTTGTTGATGCTGGCAGTTCCACTGATGAATATGTGGTCGCGGTCGCCGTAGTGTACCACGGTGCCCCGTTCAAAGGTCACGCCATATTCATAGGTGGGGTTTAGGTGAGTAGGTGCATAGAGATACTGCTGTTGTTGGGGGCGTAGCCCTTTTATTGCATACGTGTCCAATTGCAGTAAGGCACGTGTTTCTGCCGGCGAACCTCCTATTCCCGTACTCGTTATGTAGTGAGTCTGCTCGGTTAATCCCGCTTGTGTAAAGAAAGCTTTGCGTGCTTGAACCAAGCCGGCGTATTGTGTGTCAACATCGCGTACAAAGAACCACGTTCGGATGCAGTTATCGGCAAGTGAGGCACCTTCTGCTTGCAATTCGTTCGTATATTGTTGCAGTAAAGTTGTGGCTTGTTCTGCCGATGTCCCCACGGTGCTTTGCATACTTGTCTGCCACAGATGTTGATATCCGTTGTGTTCCATGCAAAACAGGTTTCCATGGTTCCTTGTAGTTACCTTTCCTTGTACCAAATACATCCAGCACGCTATCTTGCTACCATCCAATGGGGGTTGCCCTATGTAGGATACAGCGCAGGTTTCACCCTGTAGCATAAGAGGACGTTGATTCGTAATATCGCTTAGAAAATATCTCTTAAAAAGTACGGTACTCCCGCGGAGTGTGTCCTGCAGGAGTCTATTCTCCGCACAACAGATTCTTTGCTGTTGTGCGGAGAAGGAGTCTCCCTTAGGTTGTACATGTAATAGAATATGGTATTCTATCGTGCCGCTTTCCGGCACAAATCTACGGATTTCCGCTCTTACGTGTTCTTCCGTAAATTCTACTATATTTGTTTCCAATTTCTTTCGATTTCTTTTTTGTAAGATTAATGGAATTGTGTTTGTTACATTCCGAATTGTTCCTTTATGAAGGTTGTCAGTCTGCGGTACAAGTGATTGCGCGTGTTGCCTCCATAGATGCTGTGGTTGCGGTTGGTGTACACTTGCATACTGAAGTCCTTATCGGCTTGAACCAGAGCTTCGGAGTATTCTGCTGTGTTGCGGAAGTGTACGTTGTCGTCTGCCAATCCGTGGCAAATGAGCAATGCTCCGTGCAATTGACTTGCTTTGGCGATAGGGCCACCGCTGTAACCGCTTGGGTTCTGCTTGGGGGTACGCATGTATCGCTCGGTGTAAACCGTATCGTAGTAGCGCCATTTGGTAGGAGGTGCCACTGCAACACCGGCCTTAAAGACGGGGCGTCCTTCGCTCATGCTCATCAGAGTGTTGAAACCTCCGTAGCTCCAACCCCATATGGCTATGCGGTCTTTGTCTACATAGGGGAGAGTGGCTAAGTAGATGGCACCTTCTACTTGGTCTTTAGACTCCAAGTCGCCCAAATTAAGATAGGTGCATTTTTCAAAGTCGGCACCGCGTCCACCGGTTCCACGTCCGTCTATGCAAACAGACAAGATGCCCTGTTGTGCCAAATATTCTTCGTACATTCCTCCGCCGCAGTTACCTATGTTCCAACGGTCTAATACCTGTTGTGAACCCGGACCACTGTATTGGAACATGAGTACGGGATACTTCTTTGTAGCATCGAAGTTGGCCGGTTTTAGAATCCATCCGTTCAACTGTACACCTTCACTAGTGGTAAAGGTGAAGAACTCACGTTTGCCCAACGTCTCTTTTTTCAGTTTCTCTTTCAGTTCAGCGTTATCCTCCATTACCTTTAGTTGTTTACCGCTGTTGTTGTGCAGTGTAACGAGGGTAGGAGTGTTGATGTTGCTATAAGTATCCATGTAGTATTTACACCCGGTACTAAAGATGGCGTTGTGGGTACCTTCTTCGCTGGACAGACGTGTCTTCTTTCCTTTGGAATCTACTTTCCAAATGTGTTGACGCATGGGACTGCCTTCGTTGCTGGCATAGTAGAATTCACCCGTTTGTTCGTTGGCTCCATAGAGGTCGGTCACAACGAAGTTTCCGGAGGTGAGTTGTTTCACCAACTGACCGTTCAACGTGTAATAGTACAGATGGTTGTATCCACTCTTCTCGCTCATCATCACAAAGTGATCCTTCAGGAAGAGTAAGTTCTCATAGGCCGATTCACCGACATATCTCTCATCCGTGTTGCGCAGAATGAGTTTGCACTCCGTAGACAAGGGGTTTGCATAATACAACTCCATGTTGTTCTGGTCACGGTTTAGAGTGATGATGGCCAATTTGGTGGGATCCTGTGTGAACTGTATGCGTGGAATATATCCCTCCTCGGTCAGAGGAACTTGCATGGTGCGAGTTACCTTGCTCTTTATATCGAAGGTAAGAACCTTAACCGTACTATTGGTTTCGCCTGCCATGGGATACTTATAGCTGTACTCGCCCGGGTAGATGGAGTACTCCTCGTTTTCAGGATTGCTACCCTTGTAGAGAGGAAATGCAAATTCGGGCACGTTGGTTTCATCGTAGCGAATCCAAGCCAACATTTTGCTGTCGGCACTAAAATCGAAAGCACGATAGTAGGTGAACTCCTCTTCGTTGACCCAATCGGGCACACCGTTGATAATCTTGTTCCATTCGCCATCCTTGGTGATTTGACTTTCGCTGTTATTGAACAGCAATTTTACCAAGTACAGATTGTTCTTGCGCACGAACGCAATCATGTTTCCGTCCGGAGAAAAAAGCGGTGCTTCCTGCTTACCGCCATCCGACAGTGGCTCCAAAGTCTTGTTTTTTACACTATATATATAATAGGTAGCGGTAAAGGAGTGACGATAGCGCTTCTCCGTAGCCGTTTGGATAAGGATACGACTTTCGTCCGGAGACATGATGTATCCGTCTATACTTTCCAACTGAACCTTCTTGGCAGTGGCAACATCGAAGACCACTTCTTGTTGCTTTCCGTCGATAAAGGAGTAACGTATAATCTGTTTGTTGTCGCTACTCAACTGCGTATACGATTCGCCGTTGGCCATGGGAACAACTCCGTATATGCTTTTCGCATAGTACTTTCCGCTTGTTATGTCTTTTAAGTTCAGATCTGCTGCTATTCCTTTGACAGAGAAAAGCGAAATCAGAAGTGCACATACGACATGCTTAACCATCGATATGTTCATAATTTAAATGCTTTTTTATTTTTGTTGCAAAAGTACAAAAATAATCGTTTTCTGCAAAAGGTAAAGAATGTTTTGTTGGGAAGGCTTTCTCTCTTTTTGTCCTTTTAACACATCTTTACTCCATACAGCCTTCCTTGATATGTGTTGCGTCTTTTCATTTCTTTCTTGAGCTTATCTACAAATTCGTGGTTCTTAAGTCCCCATTTAGGGAGTAATAGGAGTTCTGCGGGAGATTGTGATGTAAATCGTTCTACAACCATGTCGGGACGAAGATGCTCCAGAAAACGAATAACGCAGTCTATGTAATCTTCTACCTCGAACAACTTGAAATCTTCCGGATGTTCCGCATATTCCTTGGCCATGGAAGTACCCTTAATAAGTTGCAATTGATGAAGTTTGATTGTTGTGAGCGGTAACGACGATAGAATCTCTGCTTGCTTCGTTTGCATTTGTGCGGTCTCTCCGGGAAGTCCCAAGATAATGTGCCCGCACGTGTCGATACCTCGTGCTGCCGTTTTCCGTATGGTCTCCTCTGCGCAAGCAAAATCGTGCCCTCTATGGATACGCATTAAGGTGCTGTCGAAAGTACTCTCTATACCATATTCAACCATGACATACGTTTGTTTATTCAGCTCTTCCAAGTAGTCTAGTAGTCCGTTTGATACACAGTCCGGACGTGTGCCAATTACCAACCCTACCACATCGGGAACGCGTAGCGCCTCTTCGTAGAGTGATCGTAAACGTTCCTCCGTGTCGTACGTGTTTGTATATGCTTGGAAGTAAGCCAGGTATTTCATGTCCGGGTACTTATGCGAAAAGAATCGTTTGCCCTCTTCCAATTGTTCCGTTACCGACCGCTCCGTGCGGCAGTACGCCGGATTAAACGTTTGGTTGTTGCAATACGTGCAACCGCCCCAACCTACGCTACCATCGCGGTTGGGGCAAGAGAATCCCGCATTTATAGAAATTTTCTGAACTTTAAAGAGCGGAAATTTCCCACGCATGTAATTCGCATAATCACAATACAAATTCGTAATCATGCTGCAAAGTTACGAAAAAAAGCAAATGAATTGCTTTTTAATCATCGTTTTTCACAGGCTCCACGCTCACCATGGCACGTCCTTTGTGGATGATGCCCAATTTACGTGCTGCCTCGTACGATATATCTACGATGCAATTTTTGCTGAAAGGTCCTCGATCGGTCACCTTTACTATTACGCTTTTCCCATCCTCCAAGTGAGTCACTTTAAGCAACGTACCAAACGGATAGGTACGATGGGCACAAAACAGACTATCCTTGTGATAGCGAACGCCACTCGCCATCTTTCGACCCGTTAATCGATGCGAATAGTAGGTTGCGTGCCCCTCTTGTTTCTGTGCAAATGTGCTACACGATAGCATTATTGCGCAAAGACATAATAGCCTTTTACCTCTAATATTCATATTTCAAAACGTGTTAGTTCAACTGCAAAGGTAGTGATTTACTTTAATATAGCCAAATATTTTGTAAAAATAGTGCATATTTAACGAAAAAGTCGACGATTTGTAGGTCTTTCTTCGTTCATTCTATTCGTCTATCAAAAGAGATGTTTTGCGGCCCCGAAGTAGGCGAAATATAGAATATGAAGAGTACCTTCCACTGCTTCCACTTTTGCTTATTCTCAGTGAGTTATATAGGCAGATTGCTTCCACTTGTGGAAGGAGCGGCGCGTGTGCAAAGATTTCCTGGATGTACGCGTGGATAGGCTTGTGGAGGAGAGGCGTGGAAGCGTGGAACCGTGGAAGCAGATATCGTAGTTGTGATTCTGTTTCATCATACGAGTTTATTGTGCTATTTAACTCTCTGATTCTTAGTGAAAGTGGAACGTGCTTGCACCTTCCACAAATCGCGAAATTACTGCACGCATTTACGATAAAAACCAACCTACTTTTAGTGGAAAATCAACCTGCTTTTAGTGGGAAACAGACCTGTTTTCGTCCCGAGATGCGCGCAGCTTTCCGGGCTCACCTGCAAAAACCTGTGTCTATCCAAAAATCATAGATAGACGATACAGG
>CAZUTW010000008.1:0-37103 GCA_964623295.1 uncultured Bacteroidaceae bacterium
CCCAGACGCTGCCATCCTCCTTGCGGAAGAAGAAACCCTTCTCCAAGCCTTCCATAACCTTCTCTTTACCTTCGAGATAGGTGTCGGACTCATAGTATATCTTATCGAAGCCAACGCCCAATGCCTTGTACGTCTCGTCGAAACCGGCATATACCCAATCGTTCATCTTCTTCCACAGAGCACGAATCTCCGGGTCGTTGTTCTCCCACTTCACCAGCATCTCGTGTGCCTCCTTTATCAGCGGAGCCTCTACCTTCGCCTTCTCGGTAGCAGCCTCTTCGTCCATGCCTTCAGCCTTGTATTGAGCTGCCAACTGAGCCACCTCCTCGCGATAGTGCTTATCGAAAGCCACGTAGTAATCGCCAATCAAGTGGTCGCCCTTCTTGCCGGAACTCTCCGGCGTTTCGCCGTTGCCATAGCGCAACCAAGCCAACATGCTCTTGCAGATGTGAATACCACGGTCGTTGACGATGTTGGTCTTCACCACCTTATTGCCGTTAGCCTCCATGATGTTGGCCAGCGCCCAGCCCAACAAGTTGTTGCGTACGTGTCCCAAGTGAAGCGGTTTGTTGGTGTTCGGAGATGAATATTCAATCATAACCAAAGGAGAATTCTCGGTAGCCTTTGTGAAACCATAGTTCTCCGTACGATCGATATCGTTCAGAACCTCCACCCAGTGTGCATTGGTAATCACCAGGTTCAAGAAACCTTTAATCACGTTGAAACGCTCTACAACCTCGCTGTGTTGTTGGAGATACTCTCCCAACTCCCGAGCCGTATCCTCCGGCTTTTTGTGCGACATTTTTAGGAACGGGAACACCACGAGGGTAAGTTGTCCCTCAAACTCTTTCTTTGTCTTTTGTAACTGCACCATGTTCGGAGCTATCTCTTGTCCGTAAAGATTTTTTACGCCTTCAATAACCGCCGAGGTGATAATCTCTTCGATAGTCATTTTGTACTCATTTTATATTTAGGTGCAAATTTAGTGCAAGTTTGGCGAAATGCCAAAAAAAAGAGACACTTTTATGAGTGTCTCTTGAAGTCTCTGGGGAAGAATGCTTAGTTTACCCCTTCGTTCAGTTCAGCGCCGGCCTTAAATTTAACGATGTTCTTAGCCGGAATCTGGATGTTCTCCTTGGTAGCAGGGTTAATACCTGTACGAGCGGGTCTCTCGCTTACGGAAAAAGTTCCGAAGCCTACAAGAGCAATCTTTTCACCCTTCTTCAGAGCCTCAGAGATTGCATCGATTGTTGCGTCCAATGCTTTCTTGGAATCAATCTTGGTTAGTCCGGAGCCATTTGCGATGGCTGCCACGAGTTCTGCTTTATTCATAATGCTTTTAAAAAATTAAAAAGTTGCCTTTAAAAAATTTGTTATTCATATGCAAAAGTAGAACAACTATGGAAAATAACAAATGTTTTGCCGAAAAAAATGCAATTTATAGCAAAAAAAAGTGAGGAAATGCCTTTTTAGGGGCTCTCGCAAGGATTTTATTCGTATTTTTGCAGCGTATTAATACAAAAAAGGATTTGGAAATGAATATACCTGTTGTTACTAAGAACATTATCATTATCAATGTTCTCTTGTACTTTGCTTCTGTGGTCGCCGCCAGATGGGGGGTGGATATGGATGCGCTCTTCGGTTTGCACTTCTTTTTGGCACCCGATTTTAGAATTTGGCAGCTTTTCTCTTATATGTTTTTGCACGCCGGTGTGGAACATATCTTCTTCAATATGTTTGCCGTTTGGATGTTTGGACGCATCATGGAGACGGTATGGGGCGCTAAGCGTTTTATTATCTTTTATCTCTTTTGCGGCATCGGTGCCGGTATCTGTCAGGAGATAACGCAGTATGTCACTTATATTGTGGGCGATTATAGCAAATACGATTATATCAATTTGTCTACGGGCATTGTTGCTATGTCCGAGTATTTGAACATGTGGAATACGGTGGGTGCTTCGGGTGCTATCTATGGCATTTTGTTGGCTTTTGGTATGACTTTTCCGGACGAACGTTTGTTCCTTATGTTCCCTCCGGTGCCTATAAAGGCGAAGTATCTGGTGATGGGGTATGCGGTTATCGAACTCTTGTTGGGCCTTGCCAATAACTCCGGTGACAACACGGCGCACTTTGCTCACTTGGGCGGAATGATTTTTGCCTATTTCCTTATACGCTATTGGCGCAATCGCGACGGTAGACCTCGATTCAAAGGATGGGGGCGTTAATATATATAAGGTGGAAATAGGAATGAATGCCTCGACAAGGATGGTGAATTGGGCCTTTGGGCGCGGGAATCGTAAGCATAAGAAGAGAATGAATAAGCCCTATCTCTTCTTGACGTACCTATTTGTGGGTATGAACCTTATGACGATTGTGCTGATGTTGCTCTGTGCTTATAGTCCTCATGTAAGTCCGGCACGTTTCTCCTGGGCATCGTGCCTTGGGCTGGCTTTCCCTGTCTTTGTGATTGCCAATATAGCCTTTGTTGTTTTTTGGCTCATCTTCCAAACGCGTTTTGTGTGGTTGCCCCTTGTGGGTTTCCTCTTGTGTGCCGCACCGCTCTATACTTTTTATCCGGTAAACTTGCCGAAAGAAACTCCGGAAGAGAGTCTTAAGGTGTTGTCTTACAATGTGTGTAGCTTTTCGCACGATACAACATCTATCGAAGATTCACGTGTGCTCGCTTATCTCAAAGATGTGGATGCGGATGTGGTTTGTATGCAGGAAGCGGCACCCCGCTGTAATATTATCTATTTTCAAGAGCAGGCAAAAAAAATCTATCCCCATCAGTGGGTGTCGTATGTGGGAAAACATCGCACGGTACAGGTGTTTCTATCCAAATATCCTATTCTCTCGGTGGAAGCTGTTCCCTATGAAAGCATGAGTAATGGTTCTACGGCATATCTCCTTAAGGTAGACGATGATACCGTTATGGTGATAAACAATCACATGGAGTCCATTAAGTTGACCGATGACGACAAAGCCGACTACCGCGGTGTCTTTAAGGACATCAAGAAAGATGTCAAGAAAAAAGATGTCAAGAAGGATGTGGTGAATCTAAGGAAGATCTTTGGGAAAGTACGGCGAACCGCAGCCGTGCGAGCAACACAAATAGATGCGTTGGCCGCTTATGTCCGCGACCACGAGCAATACCCCATGATTGTATGTGGTGATTTCAACGAGCCCCCGTTATCGTATGCCGTAAACCGTCTGTCCGGTTTGCTTACCGATTCCTATGTGGAGTCCGGAAACGGATTGGGGTGGTCCTATAAGCACTATGCTATATGGGTGCGAATAGACCATATTTTCCACTCCGACGATTGGGAAAGTTACGGGACGTATGTCGACCAAAAAGTCAATTTGTCCGACCATTCTCCTATAATAACCCATCTAAAAAGAGTAAAAAAGGCTCAATAAGTAACTTTTTTGCGTTTTTAAGCGTGTAAAATGTGAAAAAATAACTATATTTGCAGGCAGTATACCATAAGTTAGATAATACTAATAATTAAAATATCAAATTGACGATGCAAAACAAATGGTTAGTTAGCTTCATCGCGATTCTTATGATTGCGGTTTGCGGCTTTTACCTCTCCTTCTCTTTCGTAACAAGTCGTTGCGAAAAAGAGATAGCCCGAGTTACGGAAACTCAGGGCGAAGAGGCCGGTGCGCGTTACCGTGATTCTTTGATGAGCCACCCTGTTTACATGACTTTCATGGGCGGTGGCTACACACTGAAAGAGTGTCGCGAAATGGAGGTGGGCTACGGATTGGACTTGCAAGGAGGTATGAACGTCATCCTTGAGGTTTCCGTTCCCGACGTGGTGAAAATTTTGGCAGACCACAAGTCTGATGCGGCCTTTAACAAGGCTATCAAGTTGGCTTCCGATGAGTCTGCAAAGAGTCAGAGCGACTTTATCAGCCTGTTCGTTAAGTACTACAAGCAGGAGGCAGGTTCCGGCAAGTTGGCTCAAATCTTTGCAACCCAGCAGTTGCGTGGTAAGGTTAATACCAACAGTAGCGATTCCGAAGTGGAGCAGGTGCTCCGCGACGAGGTGAAGGCTGCTATCGATAACTCCTACAATGTGCTCCGTAGCCGTATCGACCGTTTTGGTGTGGCTCAGCCTAACATCCAGACACTGGAGGGACAGATGGGACGTATCATGGTTGAAATGCCGGGTGTAAAAGAACCGGATCGTGTACGTTCTCTGTTGCAGGGTAGTGCCAACTTGGAGTTCTGGGAGACTTATAACTCTTCAGAGATTACTCCGTATTTGTCTCAGTTGAATACTCGTTTGGCTGCCGAAGGCAATGAGAGCTCAAAGAAGAAGGTCGAAGAACCGACCGATTCTGCTGCCGTAGCAGCTGCTGAGCCTGCCGATACCGCACAGGTCAAAGAAAGCGCACTCGCACAGGAACTCAAGCAAAAGAAGAGCGAGAGCGACGAGAGTGTGGATGTAGAGCAGTTGCGTAAGAGCAATCCGTTGTTTGCACGTTTGCAGCCTGTTCAGGGTGATTACGGTTGCGTGGTCGGTTTTGCCGTTCATCGCGATACGGCTGCCATTAACGCTATGTTGCGTTCTGCTGCCGCTAAGCAGATTTTGCCGAGCGACCTCGACTTGAAGTGGGGCGTAAAGGGTACGGGTGAGTCTTCGGATGTGTTCGAACTCTACGCCATCAAGGTTACCGAGCGCAACGGTCGTGCTCCTATCGAGGGTGATGTTATCGTTGATGCTAAGGATGAATTCGATCAGCAAACCAATCGTCCGTGCGTAAGCATGAGCATGAACAGCGACGGTGCTCGCCGTTGGGCTGCGTTGACCAAGGCCAATGTGGGTCGTGCAATTGCTATTGTCCTCGATGGTTATGTATATAGTGCACCGAATGTAAACAGCGAGATTACCGGTGGTAATTCACAGATTACCGGTAACTTCACTCTGGAGGATACCAAGGACTTGGCCAATGTGTTGAAGTCCGGTAAGATGCCGGCTCCCGCTCGCATCGTACAAGAGGACATCGTTGGTCCGTCTCTCGGTCAGCAGTCTATTAATCAGGGTATGTGGTCCTTCGTGGTTGCCTTTGTACTCTTGATTATCTATATGTGCGCCATGTATGGCATGCGTGCCGGTATGGTTGCCAACGGAGCGTTGGTTATCAACCTCTTCCTTACACTGGGTGTTTTGGCATCCTTCAAGGCTGCCCTCACCATGAGTGGTATTGCCGGTTTGGTTCTTTCTTTGGGTATGGCTGTCGATGCCAACGTGCTTATTTACGAGCGTACCAAGGAGGAGTTGCGTGCGGGTAAGAACGTTAAGAATGCGTTGGCTGCAGGTTATAGCAATGCTTTCTCTGCCATTGCCGACTCCAACTTGACGTCTATCATTACCGGTATCATCCTGTTCAACTTCGGTACAGGTCCTATCCGTGGTTTTGCTACCACCTTGATTATCGGTATCGTTGTGTCCTTCTGTACCGCAGTGTTCTTAACTCGTTTGGTATTCGAGTACATGATGGCTAAGGATAAGTGGTTGAATCTTTCCTTTACGACTTCTCTCTCCAAGAACTTGATGAAGAATACGAACTATCACTTCATGGGTGTATTTAAGAAGTCTTTCAGTGTATTCGGAATCTTTGCACTCATCTGCATCGGTTCTTTTGTCATACGTGGTTTGAGTCGTAGTATCGATTTCACCGGTGGACGTAACTTTGTGGTTCAGTTCGACGAGAAAGTTCAGAAGGAGGATATCGATGCTTGCTTGAGCAAGGCGTTCGAGGGTTCTAATGTGAGTGCTATTTCTTTGGGCGACGGTACGCGTGTACGTGTCTCCACCAACTATATGATTGAAGATAACTCAAGTGATGTTGATACCAAGATTGAGACCATCCTCTACGATAACTTGAAGAAGGGCGGTTTCTTGAAGGAAGATGTATCTCTTGCTAAGTTTATCAATCGTGATGTTCAGGATGGCGGTTCCATCATCAGTTCTCAGAAGGTAGGTCCTTCCATTGCAGAGGATATAACTTATGGAGCTATTTGGAGTGTGCTCTTGGCATTGGTTGCCATCTTTATTTACATCATGATACGATTCCGTAGTGCAGCCTTCTCTACCGGTGCGGTAGTGGCGCTGGCTATCGATACCTTATTAATTATAGGTATATATTCACTTTGCTGGGGCTGGATGCCCTTCTCTTTGGAGATTGACCAGACCTTCATAGGTGCTATCCTTACGGCAATCGGATATTCTATCAACGATAAGGTGGTTATCTTTGACCGTATTCGTGAGTACATCGGTCTGTATCCGAATCGTGAACGTCAGCGTTTGTTCAACGACTCTTTGAACTCTACGTTGGCACGTACCATCAATACTTCCGTATCTACGTTGATCGTGTTGTTGTGTATCTTCATCCTTGGTGGTGATAGCATACGTAGCTTCGCCTTCGCTATGATTCTCGGTGTTGTTATCGGTACATGTTCTTCCTTGTTTGTTGCAGCTCCTACAGCCTACTTGGTATTGGGTCGCAAGATTCAGGATAAGAACTTTAGCGACGAAGAAGTAAAATAATGTTATAGAGGCGGTGGGGTTAAGCTCAGCCCCATCGCCCCTTTCTTTTCCTCTAGAAGTGCCAAGGTAATGCTTGCACTTGTACGACTCTCGATTGGGTAAGTCTCTAGACGTTGACGTTTGAGCTTATCTTAATACAACAAAATCAAATTGTATTTAGATATTAAGGATAATATGAATAGGAAAACTGAAATGAAAACGGCTGTTGCGCTAAGCTTGGTGCTTGTAACGAACATTCTAACCTCATGCCAGCGGGATTTCGATTACTATAATCCCGATTACGTAAAGCAACAGTATGAAAAAAGTTGGGAGAATACATTTGGTGAAATAGACTCCAAGCAAGATTGGAGTATGGTGACAAAGGCGACAGTAAGCATTACGCCCGATGAGGCCGGAACTGTTTACGTGTACGATTCCGATCCGCTGTCGAAAGTAAATACACCTAAGTGTATGCTGAAGATGGCTACGGATGGTACTGCGACCATCAATACCGTGATAGACATTGACAAAGAACTTGATTGTGTCTATGTGGCTCTGTACAATGAGGCGGGATACCTGCGAGTTATTCCTGCACTTGTTGAAGATGGAAGTGTAACCGCAAGTTTTGTGCGTAGTTCTGCTGCAAAGAACTCCGCAAAGAAGGCCGCGTCGGTTAGTAGAACCGATGTGACTTATTCTTGGTTGACGGATGAACTGAAAGCTACTATCGCTAATGGCGAGGTTACGATTCCGGATGATATAAAGGATATTGAGGATGTGACGGAGAAATGGAATAGCAATTCCTACGATGTCTCTTCTTATTACATTTCATCTGATTATCAAGAGTGGATACCGACGGCGGGACTTACTTTTTATATTAAGGGCGAAAATGTTACCATGTCGAAATTTGATGCTCAGTCATCATGGGATCAAAGTGCAGGTCGTACGGTTTATCCTCCTATATATATATTGCCGGATGCCAAACTGACAATAAAAAGTAATACGGAATTCCCTAGAGGGGCTGTAATATACGTTGCTCCGGGAGCTGAACTTGAAATCGCCGGTGGCAAAGATTTGACAAATGTGTTTATTTGGAATCAAGGTACAACAACCGTAAGCGGAAACCTTTCCTTGATAGGAACATCTGCTTTTGTAAACGATGATGGCGGCTCTGTAACAGTAAGTGGTAAAACAATAATAAATTCCACAACTACACAATGGGTAAACGATGGATCTTGGACGACACAGGATATGAGTATTACTTCTGCATCCAGTGCTTGGATTAACGGTTGTCATTTAGCAGTGAATGGTACTTTGTCTGTGGATTTGGGAGATGGTTCCCCGGAAACAGCCAATCTGAAAGTGGATGGAGGTGCGTCTATTGTGACGAAGATTCTTGATTTTGAACATGGTACCATCTATGAAGGTGCAAACTCCTTGATAAAAGTGACCGAGGAAGCAAAATTCGGATCCTTCCACAGCAATACAGGTATTATTGGCCCTACGACAGGCTATGCGGTACTGCAGATGAAGAAGGCAACGCCAATAACTGCAGAACAAGGATATTCTATATGCTATCACAACAATCTTTATGTGGCTTGTAATGATCACTTCGCGAATGGTTGGTCCGGTCAGTATCCTTATATCTACATAGATGGAGCGAAGATGACGGGAGAAACCAATGCTCCTATCTCTATACAGAAGTCCGCTTGTAATCCGGGTTATAATAGTACCACGGTAAGCGAACCTACGGCAGAGGCTGTATCGTACATCTTTGCATGCGAGGACCTTGGCTCTACCGACGATTATGACTTCAACGACATTGTCTTTAGCGTAAGTTACATCCAGGGACAAGAAAATGCGGTTGTAAAGGTGCTGGCTGCAGGTGGTGTGTTGGAAGCCAACCTCAGTTATAAAACCGATACGCGTAATGTAGCCATAGGAGAAGTACACAAGAGACTTGGCGCGAGTGGATACGTTATGCTGAATACAAACGAAGTTACGAATGTAGATGAAGGTTATTTGCTCCCGGTTTTGGAGGACAACTGGTCACTCGCCGACCATTTGGGCGACTTTAAAGTGAGTGTCAATACCGGTTATGTTACAGCCGATGGATCGTTGGTACAGAACGAGATAAGCAAATATTTGACCGCCGGCTCCGCACCTCAAGTTATCGTCTTGAGAGGCGATTGGGAGTGGCCTGTGGAAAGAACTCGTATAGATGCAGCTTATCCGGACTTCCCGAAATGGAGTGCCAATGCCGAAGACTTGGAGTGGATAAAGACTAAGGTAAGCGGTAGTTGCGTTTCCAGATAAGGAAAGACTTTGATTAAATAGTAAGCATCGCGTGGATATTCAGGAATGTGTATCCACGCGATTTTTTGTGCATTGTAAAGCCTCCTTTTCCGCCCGTTCGAGCGGTTAAAAGATTACGAATCAATAAAAAGTTCGAGAATAATCAAAATTACCCTAAAAAGTACTCGGGTAGGAGGTAAAAAACTCCACACATTTCCCTGTTATATCGATAATTATTCGTAGTTTTGCATCAAAATCGCAAAATATAAGATGAAGAAATTACTGATAGAGACCTATGGGTGTCAAATGAATGTTGCCGATAGTGAGGTAGTAGCCTCTGTTATGAAAATGGCCGGATACGATACATGCGAGCGTTTGGAAGACGCCGATGCCGTATTCCTCAATACCTGCAGCGTTCGCGACAATGCAGAACAGAAGATTATAAGTCGCTTGGAATATTTCAATGCCATGCGGAGAAAGGGAAAGAAACTGATTGTTGGCGTGTTGGGCTGTATGGCTGAGCGTGTCAAGGAGTCGTTGATCCAAGAACATGGCGTGGACTTGGTGGCAGGTCCCGATGCCTATCTTTCTCTTCCCGACCTCATCAGCCAGGTTGAAGTAGGTGGTAAGGCTATCGATGTAGAGCTCTCTGTAACCGAGACCTATCGCGATATCGTTCCCGAACGCATCTGTGGTAACCACATCTCCGGATTTGTAAGCATCATGCGTGGTTGCAACAACTTCTGTCATTACTGCATCGTTCCCTACACTCGTGGCCGCGAGCGCAGTCGTGACGTGGAGAGCATCCTGCGCGAGGTGCGCGACCTGCAGCAGAAAGGATACAAAGAGGTAACTCTGTTGGGACAAAATGTAAATAGCTATCGTTGGAAGGTGGGACAGAAAGAGGAACAAGTGAACAGCGAAAATACCCAAGCCGACGATGCCGAAGTATACGACTTCCCCAAACTGCTCCGTACCGTAGCACAAGCCGTACCGGGCATGAGAATCCGCTTTACCACCTCGCACCCCAAGGATATGAGCGATGAGACGCTGCGTGTTATCGCCGAGGAACCCAATGTGTGCAAGCATATTCACCTGCCGGTACAGAGCGGTAGCAACCGTATTTTGAAGCTTATGAATCGTAAATATACCAAAGAATGGTACCTGGACCGTGTGGATGCCATCCGCAGAATCGTTCCCGATTGCGGCCTCAGTACCGATATCTTTGTGGGATATTGCAGCGAAACCGAAGAGGACCATCAGCAGTCTTTGGAGCTTATGCGTACGTGCGGTTACGACTCCGCCTTTATGTTTAAGTACAGCGAACGCCCCGGAACCTATGCCTCCAAGCATCTCCCCGATGATGTATCCGAAGAGGAGAAGATTCGCAGACTCAACGAGATGATTGCCGTGCAAAACGAGCTTTCCGCGCAGAGCAATGCCAAGTGCGTGGGTAAGGAGTACGAGGTGCTGGTAGAGGGCTTCAGTAAGCGCAGCCGCGAACAACTCTTTGGTCGTACGGAGCAAAACAAGGTGGTAGTGTTCAACAAAGGCAACCATCGTATCGGCGAATTTGTACGAGTAAAAGTTAACGCCTCCTCATCGGCAACACTGATAGGAGAGGCTATCGACGAACAATAATATATACGACTATGATTATTATAGGTATAGCCGGCGGTACCGGAAGCGGTAAAACCACCGTGGTTCGAAAAATTATGGAGATGTTTCCATCGGGAGAAGTAGCACTCATTCCGTTGGATTCTTATTACAACTGCAACGACCATCTTACCTTGGAGGAACGTGCAAAGATAAACTTTGACCACCCCGACGCCTTCGATTGGGATTTGCTATCCAAGCAAATAGCCCAGTTGCGTGCCGGAGAAGCGGTTGAACAGCCTACCTACGATTACATCACCAGCAATCGTATGGCTGCTACGGTACATGTGGAGCCACGCAAGGTGGTTATTATAGAGGGTATCCTAACCCTCTGTAAAAAACAGTTGCGAGACCTGATGGACCTGAAGGTGTATGTAGATGCCGATGCCGACGACCGCTTGATTCGCGTAATACAGCGCGATACGGTGGAACGTGGACGTACGGTAGAGATGGTTATTGAACGTTATGAACAGGTGTTGAAACCTATGCACAACGAGTTTATCGAACCCACCAAACGCTATGCCGATGTAATTATCCCTCAGGGCGGTAACAACCATAAGGCCATCCGGTTGATGTGTCATTTCATAAAGAATATATTGCGCCATGAAGAGGGGAAATAAACAGGGATTGATAACGCTGATATGTCTCCTTCTCTCTGCCGGAAGTCTGTCGACCTACGCACAGAGCAGGGTAGGGGTGCGCATCCAAAATGCCTATCGTACGGAGATGGACGCCTCCATGGACACTTTGCCGGCCATGGCACGTGCCCATGAAGTGCTACAACCCTTCCGTAGCAAGGTGGATAGTGTACGCAAACCGGTCTTGGGGGTAAGCGAAGTGTATATGGAAGCAGAAAGACCGGAGAGTCCGCTCTCCAACTTCCTTGCCGACCTCTATTTGGCACAAGCATCCAAATACAAACTTAAAAAAGTAGATCTGGCCATCCTTAATATGGGAGGCATACGCAATGCCATGCCAAAGGGCGATGTTACCTATGGGGATGTGCAGGATATCTCTCCCTTCAACAATCACTATTGCGTGGTAACACTCCGTGGTGCCGACCTTGTCACTCTCTTCCAAGAGATGGCTAAAAACGGCGGCGAGGCGGTGAGTGGTAATGTTCGTATGGTGATATCTCCCACCGGTAAGGTGCTCTTGGCTAAGATTAACGGTGAAATCATCAATGAAAAGCGGAAATATCGTATTGCAACCATCGATTATTTGGCCGAAGGAAACGATGGGATGGTTAGCTTTAAAAAGGCTGTCAAGGTGAAACAAACCGATGTGTTGGCTCGCGATGTGATTGTGGATTACCTCAAGAGCGAGCATGCTGCCGGTAGAACGGTTTCCGCAAAGAAGGACGGACGTGTTCGAGTGGGAGTGCGTATGCAGGGTGTGAACGAATAAAGAAAAGAAAAATGGACGTACGTTTGAATCATAAAATTGCAGTGGCGCTATTATGTGTGCTGTTCTTGAGCGTAAGTGCTTATGCTCAGGAAACCCTCTTGACAATCTGCCACACCAACGATACCCACAGTTGTGTGGAACCCATCAATCCGCTTTTTGCCGATAAGCGCCAGGCAAACAAGGGCGGTTACCTACGTCGTATGGCGTGGTTGGAAAAACAGCGTGAAACCACTCCCGACTTGCTCCTGCTCGATGGCGGTGATTTCTCCCAAGGTTCGCTGTACTATACCCTATATAAGGGCGAAGTAGAGGTAACCCTCATGAACGCCATGCGTTACGATGCGGCAACGATAGGTAACCATGAGTTCGATTACGGCATGGAAAACTTGGCGCGTCTTTGTAAATTGGCAGAGTTCCCGATTGTTTGCAGCAACTATCACTTTGAAGGTACTCCCTGCGAGGGGTTGGTAAAACCATACATTATAAAGGAACGTGCGGGAAAGCGCGTAGCCATCATAGGGGTAAGTCCTAAACTGGACGGACTTGTTGCCGCATCTACCTGTACGGGAGTTGTCTACGAAGATCCGGTTGCGGCCGTTACCCGTTGCGTAAAAGAAGTGGAAGAACAAGGTGTCGACCTAGTGATACTTATATCCCATTTAGGTTGGGAAGATGCCAATGCCGACATAGACGACCAACGCCTTATTCCACAGATTCGCGGCATAGACTATGTGGTAGGCGGTCACTCTCACACCCTCTTTGAAGGCCCACGCCTGGTGGTAGACAAGGAAGGACACAGCATCCCCGTTTGCCAGATGGGCAAGAACGGACAGTGGGTTGAAACCACTCAAATAGCGATTCCCTAAAAAAAAGTGCTGTTATCTTTTGTTAAATTGGGTAAAAAGAGTGGATTTATTCCTATTTTTGCATCAAATTAGGGATAAAAGGGTATGAACATAAACCTACATACGTGTCCACTCTGTGGATGCGACAAAATAAAGCCGCTCATGCCGCTCACGGATTACTACGCAACAGGCAAGGTTTTCCATGTAGCCGAGTGTGAACAATGCGGCTTCAAGATGACACAAGATGCGCCGGTAGAGAGTGAAATCGGGGTCTATTACGAGACCCCCGATTACATCTCTCATTCCGATACGCGTAAGGGGGCAATGAATCGTATATATCACCATGTGCGCAATCGCATGTTGAAGCGTAAGCTCCAATTGGTGTGCAAGTATAGTGGAAAGCAGTCCGGTAGTATTTTGGATATAGGTACGGGAACCGGTTACTTTCCGGCAGTTATGCAACACGCCGGTTGGCAGGTGGTGGCAACGGAGAAAAGTCCTCAAGCCCGCGCTTTTGCGGTGGAACACAATAAGGTGGATGCGCGCGAGGAGAAGAGCATTTACTCCATGGAGACAGGAAACTTGGATGTTATCACCATGTGGCATGTCATGGAGCATATAGAGCACATCAATATGTTGTGGGCGCAGTTGAACGCCCTGCTTAAGCGCGATGGTGTGTTGATAGTGGCGGTTCCCAACCACGAAGGGTGGGATGCCGAACACTACGGAACAGCGTGGGCTGCGTGGGATGTGCCTCGTCATCTGTGGCATTTCTCACAAGACACCATGGATAAGTGGGCGCAGCGTTACGGCATGCAGGTGGTAGACCGCTTGCCCATGCCTTTCGATGCTTTCTATGTGTCCATGTTGAGTGAAAAGTATAGGGGACATTCCCACAGCTATTTTCTGCGTGGTGCCTTTCAGGGATTGCGTGCTTTTGTCGCAGCCCAAGGGAAACCTCGTCGGAGTAGCAGTATAATATATATAATTAAGAAAGTTCAGGAGGTCGCAGAGCGATGAATGCAAAAAAGACAAAGCACAGAAGTGTAAAGAGTAGTATGGGTATGCAGTTTATAACGGGCTGCATCAGTACTACATTGGTGTTGATTCTTTTGGGGGCGGTAGTACACTTTACACTGGTGGCTCGCAATCTAACCAACCGTATCAAGGAGAACATGACAGTTACCTTGCTTTTGCAAGACGATGTTACACGTCAGCAGGTACAGGATATGAAGGCGGAAATTCTTTCTTCTCCTTATTTTGTAAAGGCGGACTACATAAGCAAAGAACAAGCTTTGCAAGAGGAGGTTAAGGCGATGGGTAGCAACCCTAAAGAGTTCTTGGATTTTAATCCATTCTCGCCTTCTATGGAGCTGAAGATGAGTGCCGATTATGCCAATTCGGATAGTATAGGCTTTGTTATTCGAAAGCTTAAAAAGTCCAAGCTGGTGGCCGAGGTGATATACCAGCAGGAGCTGATGAAGAATGTTAACCACTCGTTGCAGCGCGTAAGTCTGGTTCTGCTTATTCTGGCAGCTTTACTTACGTTGGTATCGTTTGGACTTATCAATAACACCATTCGTCTTTCCATTTATGCCCGTCGTCATCTCATATATACGATGAAGTTGGTAGGTGCCGGTCGTGGGTTTATCCGTCGTCCTTTCCTGTGGCGAAGTATGTTGATCGGTATTATTGCCGCGATTATAGCCGATGTGCTATTTGTGTTTGGGGCGAAGGCGCTATTGGAATACGAACCAACTCTCGATGGTATCATCACTCCCGAGGTGGTTCTCATCACTTGTGTTTCCGTCTTTGTAGCCGGTATTCTACTTACGTTTGTGTGTGCCTATCTGTCGCTCAGTAAGTTCTTGAATATGCGAGCAGACGATTTGTATTAACGATAAAGATAAAAATAGAAGTTCTATGGCAAATAAAAACAATTACGCCTTTGACAAGACAAACTTCATCTTGTTGGCGATAGGAATGATTATCGTGATCATCGGGTTTGTCCTGATGTCCGGCTCCGGTTCTACGGAGGACAACTTCAATGCCGAAATTTTCAGTGCTACACGCATAAAGGTTGCACCGGTGGTGAGCCTGTTCGGTTTCCTCTTTATTATCTATGCTATTATGCACAAGCCTAAGGTTGTAGAAGAAGTGGAGAACAAAGAGAAAGAGGTGGTTCAGGAAACATCGAACGAAGAAACGATTGACTTAACAAAGGAGGAGATTTAATGAATTCACTTCAAGCATTGATATTGGGCCTGATTCAGGGATTTACGGAGTATCTTCCGGTGAGCAGCAGTGGACATTTGGCCATCGCATCCTATTTCTTTGGATTGGACGATGGGGAGCAATGCCTGTCTTTTACCATAGCGGTACACGTAGCTACGGTGTTGAGTACGCTCGTTGTCCTGTTCCAAGAGGTGGTATGGTTGCTCAAAGGTTTGTTCCGTCCGGTTCGTAGTCCTTTGTGTTATGAGCAAAAGTACATCTTAAACATCATTGTTTCTATGATTCCGATAGGAATTGTGGGTGTATGTTTTAAGGATGCTATCGAAAATTTCTTTGGCGGCGGACTTTTGGTTATCGGTATTTGTCTGGTTGTTACGGCCGTGCTCTTAACCTTTTCGTACTACGCTCGTCCCAATCGTAAAGAGGAAATATCTACAAGAGATGCCTTTATTATAGGTCTGGCGCAAGCCGTAGCCGTATTGCCGGGACTTTCTCGCTCCGGTTCCACCATTGCTACCGGACTTCTGTTGGGGAACAACAAAGCCAAACTGGCGCAGTTCTCTTTCCTTATGGTTATTCCTCCCATCTTGGGCGAGGCTCTGTTGGATGCCCTTAAGATGGTTAAGGGAGGTGCCGAAGCCGGTGTTAGTGTGCCGTTTGGTCCTATGGCCGTAGGCTTTGTAGCAGCCTTCGTATCCGGTTGCATCGCATGTAAGTGGATGATAAATGTGGTAAAGAAGGGAAAACTCATATACTTTGGCATCTATTGTGCTATCGTAGGAGCTCTTTTAATTGTAACATCCTTGATTTAAATGAATATACAGGAAGGAGTCATACTTTGTATAGACAAGCCGTATGGCATCACCTCCTTTCGGGTGGTGTCCGGTGTAAGGAACCAACTTTGCAGAAAGTTAGGCATTAAGAAACTAAAAGTGGGACATGCGGGTACATTGGACCCTCTGGCTACCGGAGTTTTGATACTCTGTACCGGTAAAGCAACTAAGCAGATAGATACACTGCAGGCACATACCAAAGAGTATGTGGCAACCCTGAGACTGGGCGCTACTACTCCCTCGTTTGATTGTGAAACCAAAATCGACAAGGTATATCCCACGAACCACATCACCCGCGAAAAAGTGCAGGAGGTGTTGGGTAAGTTTACGGGAGAGATTTGGCAAGTACCGCCGGTGTTCTCGGCTTGTAAGGTGGACGGAATACGTTCGTACGACATGGCACGCAGGGGCGAAGAGGTGCAGCTCAAGGAGAAACTTCTTGTGATAGACGAGATGGAGATGTTGGCATACCGGGATGTTCCCGAAGAAACGCCTGTTTATGCTCCCATCTATCGTAAGCCGCAGGAGGGAAGCATGTATACGGATGAGGCCGACCTTACCGATTATAACCCCAAGGAGTTGGTGATACGTGTTGTGTGCAGCAAAGGTACTTACATACGTGCATTGGCACGTGACATAGGTGAGGCGTTGGGTAGTGGCGCCCATCTCACGTCACTTCGCAGGACGCGTGTGGGAGATATAACAGTAGAAGAAGGATTGGCGTTCGAACGCTTTGGTGATTGGTTGGACGCACAGCAGTTGGAAATATAACAAATTATAGGAACATATGAAACTTTCGCAATTTAAATTTAAACTTCCGGAGGATAGGATTGCATTGTATCCCACTCCTCCAACAGCTGAAAGCATGGAGCGTTTCAGCGAGATGGAACATCGTAGCGGAAAGAGTGAAGAGGAGATTCAAACGGAGATTGAATGGTTTAAGAAGTGGGGCGGACGTCGCGACGAATGTAAACTTATGGTTGTTCACCGCAAGACAGGAGAGATTGAACACCGAGAGGCTTTCCAAAACATCATGGATTACTTCACGGACAAGGATGTATTTGTGTTCAATGATTCTCGTGTTTTTCCGGCTCGTCTTTACGGAAACAAGGAGAAAACAGGTGCCCGTATCGAGGTGTTCCTATTGCGTGAGTTGAATCCGGAGTTGCATCTTTGGGATGTTTTGGTCGATCCTGCTCGTAAGATTCGTATCGGGAATAAACTCTACTTCGGTCCCGACGACTCTTTGGTTGCCGAGGTGATTGATAACACAACCTCGCGTGGACGTACGTTGCGTTTCTTGTACGACGGACCGCACGATGAGTTCAAGAAGACTCTTTATGGATTGGGCGAAGCTCCGCTTCCTCGTTTTATAAAGCGCCGCTCAGAGTTCGAGGATATGGACAATTTCCAAACCGTATTTGCGAAGAACGAGGGTGCGGTTACGGTTCCTATGGCAGGTATGCACTTCTCTCGTCAACTCATGAAGCGTTTGGAGATTATGGGTATAGACTTGGCATACATCACCATGCACTGTGGCTTGGGCAACTTCCGCGAGATTGATGTGGAGGACCTGAGTAAGCACAAGATGGATAGCGAGGAGATGCACATAACGCAGGAGGCGTGTGACCTTATAAACCGTGCAAAAGATACAGGTCATAAGATATGTGCTGTTGGTACAACGGTGCAACGTGCGCTGGAGACAGCGGTAAGTACCGATATGCACGTGAAGGAATTTAACGGGTGGACAAACAAGTTTATCTTCCCTCCATACGATTTCTCTGTGGCCGATTCTATGATTGGCAGTTTCTATCATCCGGAAAGTACCATGTTGATGCTTACTGCATCCTTCGGTGGTTATGAATTGGTGATGGAGGCATACAACCAAGCGTTGAAAAATGGTTATCTCTTTGGTTCCTATGGAGATGCCATGTTGATAACGGAATAATGAGCAAGGTATATTTTAGTCTGGGGAGCAATCTGGGTGATCGTAAGGGAACCTTATTGCATGCCTTGGATTTGATGGATAAGCGGATAGGTTCCCGAAAGGAACTATCCGCTTTTTACGAAACAGAACCGTGGGGCTTTGAGTCGGAAAACATTTTTCTGAATGCCGCCGTTGAATATGAGACTACACTCTCTCCACGGGATCTCTTGCAGGTAACACAGGAGATAGAACGGGCTTCGGGACGAACAGAGAAAAGTCACGATGGCGTTTATGCCGATCGTCCGGTAGATATAGATCTTCTTCTTTACGATGATTTAATCTTAAAGGAACAAGATTTGGAACTACCCCATCCTCTTATGCATCAAAGAGATTTCGTGCTTCTTCCTATGGCGGAAATAGCTCCGAATCTATTGCATCCTACTCTCAAAAAGACGATGAGTTCTCTTTTGAGAGAGTTGAAAAAGGAATAATCATTCACAAATTTCTATACAACGAGCCCTCGGCAGCAATCTTTATTGTCTGTCGAGGGCTCGTCTTTTTGTTTTACTTTCCTTTATTCTTATCGTCCAATCCACGCCTCCGGATTCAACTTCGTTGTCTCTTTACGTAATTGGAAATGAAGGACGCAGTTGCCCGAGCCATCATCGGCTATGGAACCTAAAACATCGCGTGCGTTTACTTTTGCACCGCGGGAAACAGTCACGGACGATAGGTTGCAGTAAACAGAGATGTAACTACCATGACGCACCAAGATGTTCTTGGTTCCTCCCATTTGGAAGACAGCGCTTACTTCGCCGCCAAAGATGGCACGGGCTTTTGCACCCGATTTGCCCACGTAGTTGACACCTTTGTTGTCCAACTGCACATTCTTAAGTCCCGGAACGTTGTAAGAGCCAAAGCGTCCTGCAATAAAGTAAGGACCGGTAATAGGCACCGGTAAACGACCGCGATTGCTTTCAAAGTTACCATTTAATTTCTGGTCTTCCGTTACGATGAAACGATCCATCTTGTCCACCTTCTCTGCCGGAGGCAATGATTCAGTAGATGTGGTTGTTCCTTTCTTCTTCGTAGAGGAAGTATTCCCCGTAGTAGACTTCTTGCTATTGTTCGCAGCTGCAGCCTGTTGCTGTGCCTTTGCCTTGCGCGCAGCCTCCTCTTCGGCACGTCGTTTCGCTTCGGCCGCTTTACGCGCAGCTTCCTGACGAGCACGTTCCGCCTCTGCACGTTTACGCGCTGCCTCTATCTCCTGCGCAATCATTTGGTCTATCTTTGCATCGAGCGCAGCTCCTTCTTTGCGCTTTTTGGCAATCTCGTTGGATAATTGTTTTTTCTGTTTCTCCAGGTTTTCAACAATCATCTGTTGTTTCTGTTTGTTCTCCTCCAAACGAGCTTTTTCACGTTCCCCTTCGTTGGCCAGTTGTGTTTTTTCGGTTTTCATGCCGGAAAGTTCCTCTCGTCTTCGTTCTACCTCTTCCTGTTTCTTCTCCAATTTCCGGCCCTCCACACGCATGTAAGTAGCATATTCCTTTACATAGCGCATGCGGCGATACATCTTGGATAGATTGTCGGCCGAGAAGATGAATACGATTTGGTCTTCTACAACGCGGTTCTGACGCATGTATTTAACCGAATGCTCGTATTTGCGTTTGCGGTCTGCCAGCTCCGCCTCCAAGTGACGTAGCTCGCGATCCGCCCGCTCAATCTGAGTATCCAAATCCTTTATCTCAGAATTAATTTGCTGTACATACTTATCCTGCTCTGCGATCTGACCATTCAAAGCCGCGACTTGCATCAGCTGTGTTTTTACGTTCTTGTCGGTTTTCTGCAAGAGCGATTCCGAGGCATTAATCTGCTTCTGCAGTGCATCTTTCTGCCCCTGCAGCGCTTTTACGCTTTTGCTTTTACGTGCCTCGGCCGCATAGGCATTGTTTTCCTTGTCCTTACGCGTTTGTGTAGAGGTGCGTTTCTTTGCGGTACTTTTTTTAGCACCGGAAGTTGTCTTTGTTGTGGTTGTCGTACGTGCCTTTGTTTGGGTAGTGGTACGCCTTTTCGCATTGCTCTGTGCTGTGGCTGTGAGAACGAGTCCTATGCATATCAGTACGAGCATGGCGGTTTTCTTTATCATAGTCCTTTCAGTATATTGATAAGTTTGTCAATGGATATCTCGGTGTATTTACTCTTGTTGATGGAAGTTCTGTCTTCCCAACTATCGTTTTCCTTTATATCGCTCAGGGTAAGTGTACACGTCACCTCCTTCGTATTACTCGTGAGCACAAGGTCCAACGTGTGGGGAAATTTAGTGGAAAGAGCGGTCTTAAAATCGGAATACTTGCACGCCAATTGTACACGTTGCGTTGTGGAACTACCCTCCACATCGGTCTCCGTGAGTTGGTTATTCGTAGTGTTTACCAAGAACGTATATCGTAATCCCACACCGCCTGTGCAGCTAAGTTCTGCCATGCCGTTCTCGGGAGAGGATAGTTTATAGTTGTCAGCTACCACATTGCCTATCTGTGATGGCTGGAAAAGTTGGTTACGAAAGATGGACTGAAGCGATTGAAAATTCAACCCGGACGTCTGCAAGAACCCTGCATCCGCGTATTCTACCTCAGCGTACCGATGGTTATAACGATCCACCAATAGCACCGTCTGTGTAGTAATTTCCAAACGAGCTACTTCCATGGCTCCCAAGAATGGGTCTTTGAGTAGGAGTTGTATAACATCGTCCTGTTTCATGCGCAGTTGTCCGCTCGTGGTGAACTCCTTCTTTCCGGTATTTATCGTAAACTTGACTTTTGCGGTGATAGCACTCGCTTTTGCGTATTGGCTTTCTACCTTTTCAACCACTTCGGTTGTACTCTGCGGAATCTCGGTCGTACCGGAAACGATTTGTTTACCGGAGCGACATGCCGAAAGCGTAGCCAAACACCCCCAAAAAAGTATTGTCTTTATCTGTCCTTGTCTCATTTCTTCCAATATTTTCGTGTCTTGATCTTCTTTTTAAGTAGTGGCGTGGATTCAATCGCATCGGCCATGGTCCAGTAGTGAACGGCAGTGTCAATTTCGCCACATTTATAGTAGATATCTCCCGCATGCGAAAGAATTTCCGGACTTCTTACCAATGCCCCTTTGTCCTCTCCTTCCAATGCTTTGCTGATATAGTTCATAGCATCGGTATATTCTCCTTTCATAAAGAGTATCCATGCGTATGTGTCTAGGTAAGTCACGTTAGAAGGTTCTGCTTTAATGACGTGAAAACTCATCTCCTCAGCCTTGTCCAAGTCGCGGTTTTCTTCCGATAGATAGTACGCATAGTTGTTGAGACACCCTATGTTGTCCGGATTATAAGAGAGGGCTTTGTCGTAGGAATCGAATGTAGACTCCTTCTTGTTCAAGCTGTAAGAGATATCTCCGTAGAGGGCATACATGTCGGAAGCTAATGCAGCGATAGTACTTTCGGAGATGTATTCCAAACCTTTTTCGCATATCTTAAGTGCCTCTTGTTTTCGGTCTAGTATGTAGTACGAGTTGGCTAGATAGAAATAGAACTCTATCTCCTCTCGGTTGTAGTCAAGAGCCGGTAAGCATATTTGTATAGCTCCTTCGTAGTCTTCGCGATTGAGCGTGGAACGCAAGAGGTACAAACGGGCCAATGCGTTGTCGGGTTCTACCGTAAGGATGTGTCGGTAGATGGATTCAATGCTATCGGATGGCTGATTCTTTACTTCTAGATAGCTTGCAACAAAGAGCTGTACGTCTGCCTCTTCGGGAAGTGCTTGCAGCACTTCGCGGAAGGTTCGGATAACCTGTATGCTATCGGAATCGTTCTGGGCAGCGTATATACGCATAATATCGGAACGTGTGTTAAAGTCGAGTTGCGGGTTCTTGAGCAATTTTATGTTGGTGGCGTAAGCCAAAGAGTCTTCTCCGTTTTCCGTATAGTAGCTATACAAAGATAGTTGGGTGAGGACGTCGTTGGAGTCTTTCTTTAGAACATCACTATAGATTTGGAATGCCTTATCCCTCTCGCCGTTATCTCTGTAAAGATTGGCTAGAATGGTACGATATCTGTTCTCCTCGGGATACTCCTTGATTAGATTGTTTATTTCTGCATAGGCACTATCTTTCTGCTCCAATTTTACATACATGCGGAATTTTTCCATGCTAATCTCCATGCTTTTCCCAGCATGATCTTCCAATGCATTAAGCATCTTTATGGCTTGCGGATATTGTTCGGTAGCCTGGTAAAGCCCTATGAGTTGGTTGTATATCTCCTCCTTCTCCGGATAGAGATTGCGTAGGTGTTCTTGGATAGCTATAGCCGGTGCAAGTGTGTCTTGACTCAAATACAAGGAACTGAGTGCTTGATTGTACCAATAGTTCTTAGGACTTAAGGCTACGGCACTTTCCAAGTAATGGGTTGCCTTGTCTTGATTGTAGACTGCCGTGCCGCGTGCTTGATAGTATGTAGCCAACTCATAAAGGAGTTGTGCATTGGTAGAATCGATGGAGTAGCAGTGCTGCAAAAGTTCGTAAGCGGCATCGTATTCCGATGCTTCTTTTTGCAACATTGCCTCTGCAAAAGTGGCATCGAAGCGTGCTTGGTCATTTGTCGATAGCGTCTGCTTTTCTATCTTGGGAAGCGACAGTGACAAAGTCTCCCCGTGTGACTTTGTCTGTTTGCTTGACGAGCAAGATAGAAAGAGTGTGGCTCCCAACAATAAGGAAAGAAACGATACTTTCATCTGTCGGTTACTTTTTACCGGTATGACCGAAGCCACCGCATCCACGTTCCGTTTCGTTGAGCTCCTCTACTTCCACCCATTCGGCCTGAGCATGTTGAGCAATTACCATTTGAGCTATGCGCTCTCCATCCTCTATGCGGAAAGGTTCGTTGGATAGATTTACCAAGATGATTCCAATCTCTCCACGATAATCGGCATCGATGGTGCCCGGTGAGTTTAATACAGTGATACCTTTCTTTATAGCCAACCCGCTGCGTGGACGAATCTGTGCTTCGTAGCCTTGTGGCAAAGCTATGAAAAGTCCGGTAGGAATAAGGGCTCTTTGGAGAGGTTCCAATACAATCGGTTCATTGAGATTCGCTCTTATATCCATGCCCGCCGACTGTTCCGTAGCATAAGAGGGAAGCGCGTGATGCGACTTATTTATGATTTGAATTTGCATGTCTGTATATTTACCAATGTTATACACTGCAAAAATACAGATTTTCGAGCACATAACCTGCTTTTTGACGTAAGAATCCATTCTCTTTTATATTAAAATAAGGTTTTATCTGCTTTTTCCGAGCGGAAAGTGTGTGAGATATCGTTTTTTTGAGTAAGTTTGTGGATAAATAAAAACGTATGTACTATGAATTGGTCGCAGTTAATATCTGCCAAACGATTGGGGCAGGAACATTATACACAGAAGAAGGAGGAACAACGAACGGAGTTTCAGCGAGATTATGACCGGTTGGTGTTCTCGGCTCCTTTTCGTAGATTACAGAACAAAACGCAGGTGTTTCCGTTGCCGGGAAGTGTCTTTGTTCATAACAGACTGACACACAGTTTGGAGGTGTCGAGCGTTGGTCGGTCATTGGGTACCGATGTTTCACGATTGCTCTTGGAGAGACATCCAGAGTTGAACGATACGGGAATTCGAGAGATTGGAACTATCGTTTCGGCAGCTTGTTTGGCGCACGATTTGGGAAATCCTCCTTTCGGCCATTCCGGTGAGAGGGCTATAAATTCTTATTTTTCGGAAGGAAAGGGCCAGTCTTTGCGCTCCTATGTGGAACCGAAAACGGGCAACCGACTCACTGATAGGGAGTGGAACGACCTTACACACTTTGAAGGAAATGCCAATGCCTTTCGCTTACTGACGCATCAGTTTAAGGGACGACGCAAGGGCGGTTTTGTGATGACTTATTCCACGCTTGCCTCTATTGTAAAGTATCCTTTCCCCTCAACGTTGGCAGGCGAACATTCCAAATTCGGTTTTTTCTGTTCAGAGGAAGAAACGTACCTTATGATAGCCAAAGAGTTGGGACTCGCAGAAGAAAATGTAAAAGACGGAAATCGCAAGTTCCCTCGTTTTCCACTGGTTTATCTGGTGGAGGCTGCAGACGATATCTGTTACGAAGTGATGGATATAGAAGATTCCTTCAAACTGAAAATCTTATCGTTCGAGGAAACGCGCGATTTGCTTTTAGGATTCTTTACTCCCGAAGAAAGGAATCAGATAGAAAATCATCTACAAGGAGTGACCGATCGCAGCGAACAAGTAAATTGTTTTCGTTCCTTTGCCATCGGTAAATTGGAACGTGCTTGTGTGGAAGTTTTTGTGGAACACGAGGAAGAGATTCTTGCCGGCACTTTTCAAGGCGAACTCATTGAGCATGTACCCGCTATAATAAAATCAGCCTACGAGCGTTGTGTGGCCACCTCATACGAGAAAATATATTGTAGTAAAGAGGTTGTAGATATAGAGTTGGCCGGTTACGAAGTATTCAGTACCCTTCTCAATGTACTGATACAGGCCGTACTCTACCCCGAGAATGCCTATTCCCGTATACTCTTGAATCGCATCCCCTCCCAATACGAAACAGATGCGCCCACGGTATATGGACGCATCATTTCTGTGTTGGATTATATTTCGGGTATGACCGACGTTTATGCACTGGATTTATATCAGAAGATAAAGGGCATGAGTCTGCCGATTGTCTGACTTCTCTTGTACACAAACGGGGTCTCTTATTTCTTGTCTTCGTAGATGACCTTGTTGGCGCCCGAGGTGATGATCACCGCTTCGGGGTGCTGAGAAGCAAAGCTATCTATGTGACGCACGCGCTTCTCCTCCAGCATTTCATCGATGGCAATAAGGATACCGGTTTCCTCTACATCACCAAACCCGTAGTTGATGGCGGTACCGAACATCTTCATAGTAGGGGAGAGGCCCATGTATGCATTGACCAATGGCGGTATATTGAATCCCAACTTGCGCACTTCGCGATTCAGAATCTTATAATCCTCCTTGAACTCCTTCTCGCAGAAGAGTTTGCGTAGTTCCTCTTTGTCGCAATCAATCTCCAATGGCTTTTTGGGAAGAATCAATCCGTCCTTATCGCCAAAATGTTTTTGCAAGAAGTAGAGAATCATGTTACGGCCATAGCGATGAAAAGAAGGGTACATGGTCATCTTACCAAAGAAATACTTTACCTCCGGCATGATAACGGTAAGAGCACCCAACCCGTCCCAAAGGTTGTCGAGCGCAAAAAGACTCTTCGTTCCGTTCTTGCGGGTGTTCTGATACTCTAAAGTAACAAATGAACGACCCAGCTCAATGGTGTACGGCATGTATTCCTTCATGAACTTCTCGGAGAAGTTGAACATATGTGAAGTTGCCAAATGAGGTTGCCCTTCTGCATCTATCTGCACTTCGGAACCCAAGAGATAACGATAACCACCGATAATCTCTTTATCCTCCGGATTCCATACTATTAGTTGCTTGTACGGATGTTCGCAGGTGTCAAATTCGTCTAAGTCCAATTCTTTTCCGGTTCCGCCGCCACCGGCACGGAAGGCGATCTCGCGCAAACGACCTATTTCGCGCAGAACGTTGGGCGAGTCTTGCCATGTTACAATGTATATTTCGTTATGACTCTTATTGGTAAATCTTAATCGTTTCTCTTCTGTGAGTTCCTTCTCCAGAACCTCGACAGGAATAGGATCAATTATCTTTTCCATTATAGTATATGTTGAAACTAAGCTAATTTATAGACAATGTCTTGTACGTATTGTGCCCATTGAGTGGGAGATTTTGATTTGTCGAATGTTTGCCAGGGGATTGGCTCGCCTATGGTCACCCGAAAGGTTTTGTGCAAGTTCTTATGCATCTCATCGGGTAAGAAAAGCATAGCGAGGTTGAACTTAAGTCCCAAGCGCTTGCAGATGTTAGCAATGCGATAGAAACGGTTTGAGTTTCTTCCCTCGAAGTGGATGGGAACAATGTCTCTTTGGCTCTCTACACTCAGCGTGATGCAAGACTTCTTCCACGGCAAGTCACGGATAACTCCGTTGGTTTTGCGAGAACACAATCCGGCGGGGAACATGATAATCTGATTGTCCGATTGGAAAGCCTCGTGCAGAATCTCCGGAAGGTTGCGCGCCTGTTTGCGTTTGTCTAAGTTTGTTCCGTTGATTGGAACACAAAGCGGTGCCAATCCTTGGAGATTCATAAGTAGGTCGTTCACTAAGTAACGCACCTTGCCATCGTATTGTTTCCCTATAATAGACCCCAATGTAACCCCATCGAGTCCACCAAGAGGGTGATTACTAACAAACGTGTATTTGCCACCTGCCGGAGGGAAGTTCTCCGGGTGACGTATCTCGATGGTGGCGTCTAAGAACTCTATACAATAAGTACAGAAGTCAACGCCCTGATATCCCTTCTCCAAGCAAGTGTTTAACCAATCCTGATGAATAAGTTTCTTAAGGGCGCTAATAAGGAAGCTCGGGATGTAGCGGTTGTTTTTCCCCGCCTTCTCTCGAACAATCTTATCCAAATCGATGTATTTTATTTGCTCTTTCGGTATACGTTGCATCTTTTCTTCTATTTAGTTGCAAAAGTAGTTAAAACTTGCGACTTTATCGAATATATAGCAAAAAAAAATAGGCAAAAGTGCTAATTTTGTATCCTTCTTGCTCCGAGTATGAAACGTATACGGCCTTTATGAAAGGACAAACTTCTTATTGTTAATAACGTAAATCCCCTTAGGAAGTCCGCTTAAGATGTTGGTCCCTTTTGTTAGTTTGAAGGCGCAGTAGAACGCACCGGTTTTGCGGTAAACAGGAAGAAGTTGATTTGCCTCGCTCTGAACGAACAATTTGCTTCCCTGTATCTTAATGGAAACCGGTTTTGGACTTGAAGCCAGTCGCTTGGTAAAATCCAGCTCTACTTGCGGAACATACTTACAAATCGGGGCGCTTTTGCTGCTGTCGGCCTTCATTGTCAGAGGGAGACAAAACAGCAAAGTGAATGCTGCAAATAGAGTTGTTTTGATGTTCATAGTGCTTTTTATTATTTTACGCCGCAAAGTTACGATAAATTATGAAAATAACCATAATATTTTTCTTAAAAATATATAGATCGACCCTATTTTGTCAAAGAACGGTAGTCTCTTGTGTGGTATATGTGGGTCTTTTCAGAGAAAATCCCCCACTTTTAGTGCCTTGTTTCTAAATTTTGCGTCATTGTTGATTATCAGGCTCTTATAAAAATTACAAAAATTATTTTTCATTTTGACGTAAAATAAATGCAAAGTTGTGTGGGGAATTGTGGAGGATTTATTAATTTTGCAAGCGAATAGTAATATAAGAGGTAAAAGCGCGTGAGATTTATAGGTAATATAGATGCCAAAGCAGACAATAAAGGACGCTTGTTCTTGCCGGCTGCTTTCCGCAAGGTTCTACAAACGAATCTTGAGCAGACGTTGTATCTGCGTCGTGATGTGTTTGTGGATTGCTTGGTTCTGTATCCTGAATCCGTGTGGAATGCTCAAGTGGATATGTTGACGGAGGGGTTGAATCCGTTCGATCGTAAGCGAAAAGCTGTGTTGCGTCAGTTTGTGGCGGATGCGGAAGCTCTTACGCTTGATGGTAACGGACGCATACTTGTACCGCATCGTTATTTGGAGGCGGTAGGGATAGCGCAAGATGTCCGCTTTATTGGTGTTGACAATACTATAGAACTTTGGGCGCGCGATAAGGCTGAGGCTATGGTGGCGAGTGCAGAGAATACATTGGGCGACGACTTGGAGTCCCTCTTTGTTACGATGGATGAAAAATAGATGTGAGGTGTAAATAGTAATTCGGTTATGGAAGAGGTACAATATCATGTTCCCGTTATGCTAACGGAGTGTATGGAAGGGTTGAGCATCCGTCCGGACGGGGTTTATGTGGACTTAACCTTCGGTGGCGGAGGTCATAGTAAAGAGATATTGCGACTGCTGGGAGAGAAGGGACATCTTTACTCTTTCGATCAAGACGCAGATGCGGAACGCAATGTTCCGGACGATTCTCGCTTTACTTTTGTGTACAGTAACTTCCGTTTCCTGAAACGTTGGATGCGCTACTACGGTGTGGAAGCCGTAGACGGGATTTTGGCCGATTTGGGCGTCTCCGGCCATCACTTTGATGAGGCCGAGCGTGGCTTTTCCTTCCGCTTCGATGGCGACTTGGATATGCGCATGAACCAACGTGCATCCATGACCGCAGCCGATGTCCTGAATACCTATAGTGCTGAAAAGTTAGCGTCTATATTCTATATGTATGGAGAATTGAAGAATGGGCGTAAGTTGGCCGCTGTCATAGAAAAACGTCGACAAGAGCGTCCTTTTAAGAGTATCTCCGAATTTTTGGAAGTCCTAAGACCCATGTTCGGGAGAGAACGTGAGAAAAAGGAAATAACCAAAGTGTTTCAAGCGCTGCGTATAGAAGTGAATCGTGAAATGTCTGCGCTGGAAGAGATGCTCGGCGCCACGGCAGAAGTGTTGCGTCCCGGAGGTAGACTGGTGGTTATGTCCTATCACTCCCTCGAAGACCGTATGGTAAAGAACTTTATCAAAGCCGGTAATATTGCAGGTACGGTAGAGCAGGATTTTTATGGCAACGTGAACGCACCCTTCCGTAATGTAGGTAAGCTTATTGTACCGAGCGAAGAAGAGATTGCACGCAACCCGCGCAGTCGCAGTGCCAAATTGAGAATAGCGGAACGCATAGATAAACAATAACGGGGGATAATGTTATGGCGGAAGAAGAAAAGAAACAGATAGCCGATAATCCGGAAGACGAATCACATGTAGGAACTGCGCTCAGTGCAGTGGAAGATTATGTGAACCGCGATGAAACCCAGTTCGTAAAATTGGACTGGAAAGCCATCGTGGGTGGAGAGTTCTTGAATAGCAAGTTCGTACGTAAGCAGATAAAATTGATATTGCTTATCGTCTTCTTCCTGTTTATATACATAAGCAACCGTTATATCAGTCAGCATGAGATTATAGAAATCTCGCAGTTGAAGGAGCAACTGAAAGATATCAAGTACGATGCCCTCACTCGTAGCAGTGAGTTGACAGAGCGTAGCCGACAGAGCCATGTGGAGAAATATCTGAAGGAGAAAGGCGATAGCCTATTGAAGATATCCACGGTGTCACCATTTATAATCCGTAGTGAAAAATAAAGAAAATAGTTGGAGTAGGTATGAGTTCGGAAGGAAACAAAAAAAACACACAGATATACATGATCTTTGCGTTGATTATGTGTGTTATCGGCATATCCGTTGTGGTGAAGGCCGGATACACCATGTACGTAAAGAAGAGCTACTGGACCCAAGTAGCAGAACGCTTTGTAAAGGAAAATGTAGTCGTTCCGCCGGCTCGCGGAAACATACTCTCTTCGGATGGCTCTATATTGGTGAGCAGTTTGCCGGAATACAGAATCTTTATGGATTACTGCACATATGGTACAGACAGCGTGCGCCGAGAGAAGGAGTATCTAAAGAAAGACTCTATCCTTATGAGCAGTCTTGATAGTCTGTGTTTAGGGTTGAATCAACTGTTTCCCGATATGAGTGTCACCGAGTTCAGGAATCGTATTCTCAAAGGACGCTCGCTTAAGAGCCATCATTGGAGAATCTATCCCAATCGTATCTCCTATATTAAATATAAAGAGGTAAAGGAACTTCCCTTCTTCCGTTTGGGAACCAACCAAAGCGGTTTTCACGTAGAGGAATATCGAGATAGAAAGAAACCCTTCGGCTCGTTGGCGGGAAGAACCATAGGAAGTGTCTATACCGATGCCAAGACAGACTCCGCCCGTTTTGGTCTGGAGCGCAGTTACGACTCCCTGTTGTGTGGTGAGCCCGGGTTTGTGCATCGTCAGAAGGTACTTGGTAAGTATTTAAGTATCATGGATAAAGAACCGGTAAACGGCTTGGATATAGTGAGTACTATCGATGTAAATATTCAAGATGTTGCCGAAAAAGCGCTGCGAGAAAAACTGGAAGAAATCAATGCCGAGCGCGGTGTCGCACTCGTCATGGAAGTTGCAACCGGAGACATAAAAGCCATTGTCAACCTTTCTCGATTGGACGATGGCAACTTCTATGAAATCCAGAATCTGGCCGCGACCAACCTTAAGGAGCCCGGTTCCACCTTCAAAACTGCTTCCATGATGGTTGCATTGGAAGATGGTTATGTACACCGAGGCGATTCCGTAGATGTAGGCTGCGGAGTCATGAAAATGCACGGCCGCGATATGAAAGACCACAACTGGCGTAGAGGCGGATACGGACGTATTTCGGTAGACCAAATATTGATGTATTCATCCAATGTAGGTGTTAGTTACCTTATAGACAAGTATTATCAGAAAGATCCCGATAAGTTCGTACGAGGTTTGAATCGTTTAGGCGTGGGTATTCCGTTGCACATTCCACTCGAAGGTGCACACGAACCCCGCATTCGTCACCCGAACAAGCAAAACTGGTGGAAGACCACATTGCCCTGGATGAGTATCGGTTACGAAACCCAGCTCACCCCGTTGCACACTCTCACCTTCTATAACGCCATAGCCAATGGCGGTAAGATGGTACGCCCCAAATTTGTAAAGGCAGCCATGAGAGATGGAGAGATTGTACGCGAGTATCCCACCGAAGTGATAAAAGAAAAGATTTGCTCCCAGCATACCCTCGACGATATACAAGTTATATTGGAGAAAGTGGTAAGCGAAGGATTGGGAGCCAAAGCCGGCAGTAAACTGTTCAAAGTATCCGGTAAGACCGGAACCGCGCAAGTCTCTCAAGGAGCCGGCGGTTACAAAACCGGTATTACGCACTATATGGTAAGCTTTTGCGGTTACTATCCATCCGATAACCCGCAGTACAGCAGTATCGTGGTGATTGAAAAGGCCGGACTTCCCGCCTCCGGAGGTGGTCAGTGCGGTCCGGTATTCAGTAAGATAGCCCACGCCATCATGGCCAAGACCTTGCGCCGAGAAGTGGAAGAAGCCAAAGATACGCTTCATAGTTTGTATCCCATGGTGAAGAGCGGAGATCTAGGAGAAACGGATGCCGCCCTGCAATACTTAGATATACCCCACACCTCGTCCTCCTCTTCGAAGACAACGTATGGCAGTACATCGCTCCAACAGGACCGCTTCACCCACACCGCTCAGAGTGTTCGCAAGGGATGCGTCCCCAATGTCATAGGCATGGGAGCACGCGATGCCGTTTACCTCCTGGAGAAAGCCGGACTCTCCGTCACTATCTCCGGAAAGGGTAAGGTAAAGAATCAAAGCCTGCCCGCCAACAGCCGAGTGGGCAAAGGAGCTAAAATCCATATAGAATTAGAAGTATAGTTATAGATAAATAAAAAAACAATTATATGAAACTGGAAAATCTTATCAAGAGAATAAAGCCTATCAAGATAGTTGGTAGTGTCGATGTAGAGGTAACAGATGTAGCCATCGATTCTCGCGAGGTAAAGGAGGGTTATCTCTTCTGCGCCGTCAAGGGAACCCAACGCGACGGACATGCTTTCATTCCGGACGTAATAGAAAAGGGCGCGGTAGCCATCTTGTGCGAGGATCTTCCCACCGAGCTGAACGAGCACGTTACATATGTTCAGGTAAAGAACACGGAGTATGTTGTAGGCGAAGTGGCAACCATGATGTATGGCAATCCCACCGACCGACTCATTTTGGTGGGCGTAACCGGAACAAACGGCAAAACAACCATCGCAACCCTCTTGTACCGTATTTTCCGCAAGCTGGGATACAAAGTTGGTCTCTGCTCCACGGTCTGCAACTATATAGACGATGAGGCTATCCCCACATCGCACACCACTCCCGACCCTGTTACCCTCAACCGCCTGTTGGGACGCATGGCAGATGAGGGTTGTAAGTATGCCTTTATGGAGGTAAGCTCACACTCTGTAGCACAGCGCCGCATTGCCGGACTGAAGTTTGCCGGAGGTATCTTCACCAATCTTACGCGCGATCACCTAGATTATCATAAGACCTTCGAGAACTATCGCGATGCCAAGAAACTCTTCTTCGACCAGTTGCCCAAGGACGCTTTTGCCATAACCAATGTAGATGACCGCAACGGTATGGTCATGGTGCAGAACACCAAAGCCACCGTTAAGACCTACTCACAGCGCACCATGGCCGACTTTAAAGCCAAAATTTTGGAAGAATCTTTCGAAGGTATGGCTCTCGACATCAACGGAAAGGAATTGAGCGTGTTCTTCGTAGGACGTTTCAACGTAAGCAATCTGTTGGCCGTTTATGGTGCAGCCGTCATGTTGGGTAAATCTCCCCAAGAAGTGTTGGTTGCATTAAGCACCCTTACCCCCGTAAACGGACGTTTCGAAACCATGCGTTCTCCGCGCGGTTATACCGTCATAGTAGACTATGCCCACACTCCCGATGCCCTCGACAACGTGTTGGGAACCATCAACGAAGTGTTGAACGGCAATGGCAAAGTATATACCGTGTGCGGTGCCGGTGGTAATCGCGATAAGGGCAAACGTCCACTGATGGCACAATCGGCTGTAGCCCAGAGCAACTGCGTCGTAATTACCAGTGACAACCCTCGTTTCGAAGAGCCTCAAGACATCATCAACGATATGTTGGCCGGCCTCTCTAAGGAACAGTTGGAGAAAACCCTCTCCATAGTAGACCGTAAGGAAGCCATCCGCATGGCCTGTAAGTTAGCACAAAAAGGCGATGTAATTCTGATTGCCGGAAAGGGACACGAAGACTACCAAGACGTGAAAGGAGTAAAGCACCATTTCGACGACCACGAAGTAGTACGCAATGTGTTCGACGCCGAAGCAAAGTAATACAAAATGTAAATTAATTGTAGATACACACCTATGTTATATTATCTGTTTAGATATCTGGAATCTTTCAACATCCCGGGCTCGGGAATGTGGCAATATATCTCTTTTCGCTCACTGTTGGCCTTCATGCTAGCCCTGTGCATCTCCGTAGTGTTTGGTGAATACTTCATCAAGTATATGCACCGCAGAAACATCTCCGAAACCCAGCGCGATGCCTCCATCGATCCGTTCGGTGTCAACAAGAAGGGCGTTCCCTCCATGGGCGGTTTGGTCATCATCCTTGCCATCCTAGTACCCTGCTTGTTGTTCGGAAAGTTGCGCAATATATACATGATATTGATGCTTATTACCACCGTATGGTTGGGCGTACTCGGATTCCTGGACGATTACATTAAGGTAATTCGTAAGGACAAAGAAGGTTTGCACGGCAAGTTCAAAATTGTCGGACAAGTAGGCTTAGGCTTTATTGTCGGCCTCACCCTTTACCTCAGTCCCGAAGCCGTGATACGCGAAAACGTTACCACCATACGCAAAGGAACCGAAGTGGTTGTGCACAAGAGTGAACCGGTAAAGTCCACCAAAACCACCATCCCTTTTGTTAAGAACAACAACTTGGATTACACCGAAGTTATGTCCTTTTGCGGCAAGTACAAAGATGCTGCCGGGTGGGGACTCGTCGTGTTGATAACCGTTCTGGTTGTTACCGCCGTAAGCAACGGATGTAATTTGAACGACGGAATGGACGGCATGGCCGCAGGAAACTCCGCCATCATAGGCGTGGCCCTGGGCATACTAGCCTACGTTTCGAGTCATATAGAATATGCCAGTTATCTGAACATCATGTATATCCCCCAATCGCAAGAATTGGTAGTAGTGATATGCGCCTTTGTAGGAGCCCTCATCGGGTTCCTCTGGTACAATGTGTATCCCGCACAAGTTTTTATGGGCGACACCGGCAGCCTCACCATTGGCGGCATCATCGCCGTATGCGCCATCATTATCCACAAAGAACTGTTGGTTCCCATCCTCTGCGGTGTATTCTTGGTAGAAAGTTTGAGCGTTATTCTGCAAACACAATACTTCAAGTGGGGAAAAAGACACGGACGCAAGCAACGCATGTTCAAACGTACACCGATACACGACAACTTCCGCGTATTGCCCAATCAGTTGGACAGCGAAAGCACCTACCTCTTCAAGTCCTGGCCCAAGCGCCCCGCACACGAGAGTAAGATAACCGTACGTTTTTGGATTGTAACCATTTTGTTGGCTGCACTCACCATTATAACTTTGAAGATTCGATAAAGAAAGATGAAACGAATAGTATGTTTAGGAGCTGCCGAGAGCGGTGTGGGAGCCGCCATCCTGGCACAAAAGAAGGGATTCGATGTCTTTGTCTCCGATATGGGAAAGATAAAAGACAGTTATAAACGCATGTTGGACGAACACCATATAGCATGGGAAGAAGGACAGCACACGGAAACGTTGATACTCAATGCCGATGAAGCCGTAAAGAGTCCCGGTATTCCCGACAATGCCCCCATGATAGTAAAACTTCGCGAAAAAGGAACGCCCATCCTTTCCGAGATAGAGTTCGCCGGTCGTTATACCGATGCCAAGATGATATGTATCACCGGAAGCAATGGTAAAACCACCACCACCACTTTGTTGTACACCATTCTCAAGAACGCAGGATACAATGTAGGACTGGCAGGAAACATCGGCAAGAGTCTAGCACTCCAAGTAGCCGAAGAACAACACGACTGGTACGTCATAGAACTCAGCTCCTTCCAGTTGGACAACATGTATCGTTTCCGCGCCCACATAGCCATCCTCTTGAACATCACCCCCGATCACCTCGATCGTTACGACTTCAAGATGCAGAACTATGTAGACAGCAAGATGCGCATACTACAAAACATGCAACCCGAAGACACCTTCATCTATTGGGCCGAAGACCCTGTAGTGACAGTCGAACTGCCTAAATACGACGTAATCGCTCACGTTGCCCCCTTCTCCGTAGAACACACATCCCACGTAGAAGCAAGCGTAACCGAAGGCATCTATCGCATAGCAGGCGCTACACCCTTCGAAATGCCACAGAGCGAACTGGCACTCCCCGGAGTACACAACCTCTACAACCAGTTGGCAGCCGGTATAGCCGCCCGTGCCGCAGGCGTAGACGATGCCACGTTGCGCCAAACCCTGCACACCTTCGAAGGCGTAGAACACCGCTTGGAATATGCCGGAACCGTGAACGGAGTACGCTATATCAACGACTCCAAGGCAACCAATGTAGATGCCTGTAAGTATGCCCTCGAAACCATGCCCGATGCCTCCACCATACTTATAATAGGAGGTAAGGATAAAGGCAACGACTATTCCCTCATCGCTGACCAAGTTCGCCGCAAGTGCAAAGCACTCGTTTATCTCGGTGCCGACAACGCCAAGTTACACGCCTACTTCGACAGTTTCGGGCTCCAAGTATATGACACCCATAGCATGAAAGAATGCGTTGAGGCCTGTGCCGCCTGCGCCGTATCCGGCGACAGCGTACTCCTCAGCCCCTGTTGTGCAAGCTTCGACCTCTTTAAAAACATGGAAGATCGAGGCGACCAATTCAAAGGCCTCGTAGCAGCCATGCAAGCAGAAAACAAATAAAAAAGGAAAGGAACATCGAAATGGGATTTTTTCAACGTGATATCTTTAAGGGAGACAGAGTCATCTGGATGATTTTTTTCTTCCTCTGCGTCATCTCCGTTTTGGAAGTGTTTAGCGCAGCCAGTACCCTCACCTATAAGAGCAACAATATCTGGAAGCCAATTCTTCAACACATCTTTTTCCTCGGCATAGGAACCCTGATGGTACTATTTGTACACAACATCCCGTGTCGATACTTCAAGCTGATACCCATCAGTGCATTGCTTATTCTCCCCATGCTTCTGTACACCACATTTGCCGGAGTGGTACAGAACGGAGGATCCCGTTGGATAGACATCCTCGGTATCACCTTTCAGCCATCGGAGTTAGCCAAGGGCCTTGTAGTTGTTATTACAGCCGTCGCGCTATCCCTCAACTATACCGAAAAAGGCGCCAATCCGGGAGTCTTTAAGTATATTATATCCACAGCGGTAGTTTTCTGTGGCTTGATAGGGACGGAAAACCTCTCCACCGCCGCTATGCTCTTTGCCGTTGTCTGCATGATGATGTTCATAGGGCGTGTTCCCATGCGGCAGTTGGGAAAGATGTTCGGCGTTATAGCCATTGTGGCACTCGTAGCAATCGTCGTCATATCTCTTGTGCCCAAGGAGACCATAGCCAGTGTTCCCAAGTTACAACGCTTCACCACCTGGACCCACCGAATTGAGAACTTCTCCGAAAAGAAGTCCGACGTAACCCCCGATTCCTTCGATATAGACAAGAATGCCCAAATAGCCCATGCCAATATAGCCATTGCCACCGGCGGTCTCATCGGAAAGATGCCCGGGAACTCCGTGGAACGAGACTTCCTCTCCCAAGCCTTCTCCGATTTCATCTACGCCATTATCATAGAAGAAATAGGACTCTTTGGAGGCGCGTTTGTGGTAGCCCTCTATCTCATCATTCTACTGCGAGTGGCACGGATATCCAGGAACTGCAAAAATAAGTTCCCCGCCTTTCTCATTATGGGATTGGCCCTTCTGCTCGTGACGCAAGCCCTTGTCAACATGATGGTTGCCGTAGGCCTGTTTCCCGTAACCGGTCAACCGTTACCCCTCATCAGCCGCGGAGGAACCTCCACCATTATCAACTGTATTTACATAGGTATGATATTGAGCGTCTGTCAGTATGCAAAGAAAAATGACGACGATAACAAAGAAGCACCCCAAGCCCTCCCCGAGGCAGCAGAAGAGTGATTATCGCTTTTTCCGAAAAATAGATAACGAAAAATGGAATTTTTAGCAAAAATATTGCTATCTTTGTCCGAAATTTAAAATTAAACGATGCAAGACAAATTACGAGTCATAATAAGCGGCGGCGGAACCGGCGGACACATCTTTCCGGCGGTATCCATAGCCAATGCCCTAAAGAAGAAAAATCCCGAAACAGAGATTCTGTTTGTGGGTGCACAAGGACGCATGGAGATGCAGCGCGTTCCCGATGCCGGCTATCCCATTAAGGGATTGCCCGTATGCGGTTTCGACAGAAAGAACATGCTCAAGAATGTCAAGGTACTGCTCAAACTCTGGAAAAGCAGACGCATGGCACGCAAGATAATAAAAGATTTCCAGCCGATGGTAGCGGTAGGAGTAGGCGGATATGCCAGCGGCCCCACCCTCAACATGGCAGAACAAATGGGCATCCCCACGCTCCTGCAAGAGCAGAACTCCTACGCCGGCGTAACCAACAAACTGTTGGCCAAGAAAGCCGGAAAGATATGTGTAGCCTACGAAGGCATGGAACGCTTCT
>CAZUTW010000009.1:0-32913 GCA_964623295.1 uncultured Bacteroidaceae bacterium
TTAAGTATAGCTATGTAAATAGTCTGATAGGTAAGGAGATACCTGTCGATATGGTAAAGACTATCGTTACGTCCTTGGAGATGAAGATAGAGAAGGAAGATGCCGAAGGTCTCGACCTGGTGGTACCTGCTTATCGTGTAGATGTGCAGCGTCCGTGTGACGTGGTAGAGGATATCCTCCGTATCTATGGATACAACAATGTGGAGATTCCTACTACGCTCAAGAGTAGCTTGAGTGTGAAGGGGGATGCCGACAGCAGTCACAAGCTCCAGAACTTGGTAGGAGAGCAGTTGGTGGGTTGTGGTTTTCACGAGATTCTCAATAACTCCCTGCAGCGTGGTGCTTACTACGATGAGTTGGCTTCCTATCCTGCAAACAACTTGGTTAAGTTGCTCAATCCGCTCAGCAGCGATTTGAATGCTATGCGTCAGACCCTTCTGTTTGGCGGTTTGGAGAGCATCTCTCGCAACGCTAAGCGTAAGAACGCCGATCTCTCATTCTTTGAGTTCGGTAATGTATATTTCTTCCACGAGGAGAAGAAGTGTCCGGACATTATTCCGGGTGTGAGCAGCAGTAGAGATCCCGAGGTGATAAAGCATGTGCTCGATGCTTACAACGAGGAGTACCACTTAGGTCTCTGGATTACGGGTAAGCGTGTTTCCGGTTCATGGGCTCATCCCGATGAGGATAGCTCTATCTACGAGTTGAAGGGTCACTTGCTCAACATCTTCAAGCGTGTGGGCTTGAACTTGGGTGCTACGGTCTTTGCCGAGGGTGCGAGCGATATCTTCTCCAAGAGTGTGGAGATTCGTAACCGCGGCGGTAAGGTGATTGCAGCCTTCGGTCCGGTGAAGAAGAAGATTCTCAAGGAGTTCGATATAGAGGGTGATGTGTACTACGCTGACATCAACTGGAAGCTGCTTATGAAGGCTATTAAGAACAATAAGGTGACTTACACCGAGTTGAGCAAGTTCCCGGCTGTTAGTCGTGACTTGGCGCTCTTGCTCGATAAGAACATCGACTTTGTGGAGATAGAGAAGATTGCCTATGGCTGTGAGAAGAAGCTCCTTAAGGAGGTGAAACTCTTCGATGTGTACGAGGGTAAGAACTTGGAAGCCGGTAAGAAGAGCTACGCTGTAAACTTTATACTGCAGGATGAGAACAAGACTCTCAACGATAAGCAGATAGAGAAGATTATGGCGGCTATCGTGAAGGGCCTTCAGGATAAGTTGGGCGCTAAGCTGAGATAAGAAACGAAAATATATTAATAAGATAAATACAAAAATAGAATCCAATGGGAAGAGCATTTGAATACCGTAAAGCCACCAAACTCAAGAGATGGGGACACATGGCTAAGACATTTACCCGCCTGGGCAAACAGATTGCAATCGCAGTAAAGGCCGCAGGTCCGGAGCCTGAGAACAACCCGGCACTGCGTTCTATCATCGCTACTTGTAAGCGTGAGAACATGCCTAAGGACAACATAGAGCGTGCTATTAAGAACGCTATGGGTAAGGACCAGAGCGATTACAAGGGCATGACCTACGAGGGATATGGTCCTCACGGTGTGGCCATCTTCGTGGATACACTGACCGACAATACAACTCGTACCGTGGCTGATGTACGTTCTATCTTCAATAAGTTCGGTGGTAACATGGGTACTACCGGTTCTTTGGCTTTCCTTTTCGACCACCGTTGTGTGTTCACTTTCAAGAAGAAGGAGGGTATGGACATGGAGGAGATGATCCTCGATTTGATCGATTTCGGCGTAGACGATGAGTTCGATGAGAACGAAGAGGAAGGTACCATCACTATCTATGGCGATCCTAAGAGCTATGGCGCTATCCAGAAGTACCTGGAGGAGGGCGGTTTCGAGGATGTCGGTGGTGAGTTCACTTACATTCCGAACGATATGAAGGATGTCACTCCGGAGCAGCGTGAGGTCATCGACAAGATGGTGGAGCGTCTCGAGGAGTTCGACGATGTACAGAATGTATACACCAACATGAAGCCTGAGGAGGTAGCTGAGTAATGAAGATTGCATATAAGACTGTAGGTACTTGTAGCTCCGAAATCCTGGTAGAGGAGGAGAACGGCATCATCACCGGTGTACGTTTCTTTGGCGGTTGCAACGGCAATCTGCAGGGCATCAGTAAATTGGTCATCGGTCGTAAGATAGAGGAGGTGATAGAGCGCATCAACGGTATCCGTTGTGGCAACAAGCCTACTTCTTGCCCCGACCAGTTGTGCCGTGCCTTGGAGCAGTTGCAACGTGAAAAGGCTGCAGCTCAAGCATAAGGTGTCCTGTCCCTAAGGGTGGGATATGATACAAAGAAAGGAGGGATTCAACGGGGCCGTAACCTGTTGAATCCCTCCTTCTTTTTCCCTTGGAAAGGATGTGTTTATTTATAATCCTTCGGTGTTACCAAGATGTTCAGCACCGTATCTTTGCCGTCGTGTGAACGATACAGGTAGCGGAATTTAATCTCGTTTTCCTTATAGTACTTTGTCGTCAAGTCCTCCTTCACACTCTTGCGAACGGCCTCCTTCATCTCTTCGCTTTGGCTACGTAGATAGTCGTTGTCTATGTTCTCGCCCAGTGTGTTGTAGTAGATAATGGTACGCGTAGCAGGCTTGTACACCATGCTATCCAGCACTATATTCTCCATGCTGTTCGGACAGTTACGACGTGTATACTCCTCGGCCTCGCGTGCAATACGCTCATCTATGTTCTCCTGGCAACCGCAAAAGAGTAGGAGAGCAGCCACTGCAGAGAACGTTAATCTTTTCTTCATCATCATCTGTGTTTTTATCTTTATTTCGCTGCGAAGTTACTCAAAATATACAAGAAAAAGCGTTTTTAATTGATAAAAATCAAATAAAATCCACTATTTACCACAAAAATATTGTAAAATATAGAAATTTTTGTACATTTGCAGCGGATTTAATCCAGCTCCATTGTCAGTGGAGTATATTTCTAATTATAAATTATAAGTACTATGTTTGAGAAAGCAGGTGTTATAGCAGGTCAGATTTGGACCGCGCTTAACGAAAAAGGTGAATTGAACGTAAAGGATCTTAAGAAGGCCGCTAAGGTAAAATGCGACAAGGATCTTTATTTGGGTATCGGTTGGTTGCTTCGCGAGGAGAAGTTGAATGTCTCAGGTGATGAGAAAGAGCCGGTATTTGCTCTTAAGTAATTCATTTTTGTGAATGCTTTTTGTCGAAAAAACGGTGGACTATGAAAATCCTTCATACGTCCACCATTGTTTTTTTTAGTCTTCTGTTTCTTCCTCCTCCTTCTTCTCGCGAAAGATGAGCGTAGTTGCGCCAATGGTTATAATGCCACCATCTTCCATATTGACCGTCTCCTTAGGCCCTAAAATCTCGCTCATGTAGAAAGTACCGGTTGTACTATTATCGTCGCGCAGAATGAACTTATACCCCCCTTGTTTGTTCTTACGTACCGTAATCACGCAGTGACGGGTGTCTACACTCGGGTCTACCGTCTCTATGGGCGCATTGATGGAGGTTCCCTTTACGTAGCGTCCAAACACGTTATCGCCCTCGTAGAGCGGTATAATCTGTTTGTAGTGGAACACGTTCTCTACCACCACAACGCTGCCTAGAGCCTCCTTCTGTTCTTCCTCCTCAAGACCATATTTCTTTTCGTCTTTGCGTGTCTGTTGCAGTTTAGACACCCCTATACGTATGCCAAACTGTTTGTGGCACACTTCGCACTCGAACACCAGTGATTGACCGGGTTCGTATTTTGTTTCGTCAAAAGTGATGTGATTGTCGCATTTAGGACATCTTACTCTCTTCATAAATATGTATCGGTAATATAGTCAATTATTTCAATTCATAGACCCAAGCCTGCTCGAAAGCTTCGTTGCTACGTAGTTTCTTGAGTTGGTTTCTAGCCTCTGTTTCGCTTGCATAGCTGGAGTAGATGACACGTACCATGGTGCCCTTCTTGTATTTCTTGGCATCACTGAATCCGTTCTTCTTGAGGCGTGCTACGTAGTCATCGGCATTCTTTTCGCTCACCGCACTGGCTAATACTATGGTGTAACCACTCTGTGTCGCTGTAGCTTGCTTGGCGGCAGTTTCTTTTGCAGCAGCCTCAGCCTTCGCCTTTGCAGCGGCCTCTTTAGCAGCAGCCTCCTTCTTTGCAGCCTCTGCTTTTGCCTTTGCTGCCGCTTCCTTTGCCGCAGCCTCTTTAGCTGCCGCTTCCTTCTTGGCTGCTTCTACCTTGGCTTTCGCAGCGGCCTCTTTCGCTGCAGTTTCTTTCGCAGCCTTCTCCGCCTTAGCTTTAGCCTCAGCCGCTTCTGCCTTTACTGTAGCTTCGGTTTTTTCTGTTGAAGTTTTTGTTTCACTATTTGGAAGTTTCCCGTTCTCTACCAGCTCTTTATGGCGAGCCATAAGTTCTTCTTCGGAGATGATAGCCTTAGGCTGCATTACCTTAGGCTCCTCTGCAGATTCCTTTGTCGGTTCAGCTGTCGGTTCAACGATTGGCTCGGCTGTTGGTTCCACAGCCGGTTCCACAGAATGGTCCTTTGATGTTTTTTTTGTAGGAACCGGTTCTTGCGCCATGGTCAGGTTGATTACCGAATCCGAGTTGCTGTTTTCATGGAAAGAATCTACTGCCGTAGAAGCAAATAGATTGTGCAGAGATGCAAAACCTATGTGGTACTTCTCCGTCAGTGGCAGCGACAGGCACAGAATTACCAGTACCGTAGCCACAGCCCCCAACGTATAGGCCACCTTTTTCTTATTGAGATGGATGGTCCAGTTGCGCTCCTGATCCTCCGTTACACGTTCTCCGTGTACCGGGGCCGGACGATGCAATTTGGGTAGAGAGCTATTGCGCGTAGCCAGTGGCTCCAACGTAAGCACTTCCAAGCCAAACATATCCTCGCTGAATACATTTGCCACATCCGGTTGAAAATAGGTCTTGTTGTTCGACGTCATGAGCGTACCCACGCAATCCAAGTAGTACGTACCACGCGTCTTGAGAGCTTGTTTTATATGGTTCACCAAACTGCCCACCTCGGTAGCCGCATTGAACAAATTGCAATGCTCCTGCGCTGCAAAGTGCTCTATAAACTGCTGGTTGTTTTTCGTTGAGGCATCATCGAATACCAACATGCGGCACGGGGGAGTAATGGTGTTTTGTTTTTTACTCCGTCGCGCTGTAACCTCTTGATAATAGAACCGGCCCAAACCCGGTACCTGCGCATAACTCTGCGCTTCAAGAAGCTCTCTTATTATGTTTAGAAGACTTTCCACGATGCAAATATAGTATTTTACTACAACATAACCATAAAAAAATGTACTTTTTTTTGGACAAAGTAAAAAAAAGTCGGAAGGCACCCTGTACCCTCCGACACTCTATGTTTTATCGTTGTTGTCCGTTAAATCAGATATTCACCTGAAATAGAACGATTTTCCTCTACACAACGGATAGCTGAAGCAAAAATGCCTGCTACAGAAATCTGTTTCACCTTGCTGCAACGATTGGTGTAAGGAATAGAATCCGTAAACACAATCTCCTGCAAAGCAGACTCCTGTACACGGTCGCTTGCCGGTCCACTCATGATGCAGTGTGAAGCCACCGCACGCACGCTACGTGCACCGTTCTTCATAATCAAGTCGGCCGCCTTAGTGATGGTACCTGCCGTATCCACCATATCGTCCACCAGCACTACGTTCATATCCTTCACATCGCCGATAATTTGCATGAAAGCCACCTCGTTGGCCTTTGCGCGTGTCTTGTTGCACAATACCAACGGACACTTAAGGTACTTACTGTACGTGCTCGCACGCTTAGACGCACCTACATCCGGTGCACAGATACACATGTTCTCCAACTGCAGTGTCTGCAAGTAAGGGAGCATCACACTCGAAGCATACAAGTGATCTACGGGCACATCAAAGAAACCCTGCTCTTGGTCGGCATGTAAATCCATGGTTATCAGACGGTCTATTCCCGCTACGCTCAGCATATCGGCCACCAGCTTCGCTCCGATGGAAACACGCGGTTTATCCTTGCGGTCTTGTCGCGCCCATCCAAAGTAGGGAACCACAGCGCAAATGCTCTTGGCACTTGCTCTCTTTGCTGCATCGATCATCAACAACAGCTCCATCAGGTTGTCGGAATTCGGGAATGTGCTCTGTACCAAGTACACGTTCTTACCGCGGATAGATTCCTCGTAAGACACCGCAAATTCGCCGTCGGCAAAATGGTTTATCACCAAGTTGCCCATGGGGATGTTCAGTTCGGCACAGATTTTTTCCGCCAAGTATCTTGTCTTGGTTCCGGAAAATACCATATACGAATTATTGCTCATTGTGTGTGAATATAATTAGTTGTGATTTTATTTAATCTCCTTTCTCAATTTCTTGAAATAGGATATCAGTTCCTTGAAATCTATGTTCGAGTGAACCTTGAACCTATTCCATATATCTCCCAGAATAACAACGCCTCCGAAGCCGTAAGACTCCAATTCGTGTATGTGCTCCAGAGAGACGCCTCCCTGTGCAAACACCTGCTTGTCTATCCACCCTTTGCGTGCAGCATCGGTAAGTTCCTCGCGGGTAAACGCAGCCTTGCGCCCCCACTTGGATATGCTGTCGTACACGGGGCTCAGTATTACGTTGTCCACCGTCTTCTTGTACTGCGCCAATTCCTCCATAGAGTGGCAGGAACGACTTATGTAACCCTTGTAGCCTGCGGGAGGCTCCGGGTTGCGCTTGTTTATTTGTATGCCTTTGAGGCCGAACTCTTCCTTTAGGTAGAAATGATCGTGCACCACAATTTGTTTGTAGTATGTGGAGGGCAACAAAGTGAGCAATCGTTCTGCGTAGATGGGTTCCGATACAGGCTTCCTGAGATGAAGCATGTCCAGTCCCTCATCGAACAACGATGTTATTATCTTATCTTCCTCGACAAAGAAGTCGGGCGTCGTGGCCAAAATTAATTCCATTCAGTCTATCTAGAGAATTGTTTCACATGCAAAGGTACAATTTATTTTCATTCCTTGTACCACGAAAAGCACCTTTTTTCGCAAACCGCATTTTTTTTCTTATTTATTGTGGCAGTCTGAAAGAAATGTGCTATTTTTGCGCGTCGAAACCGACACATTTTTTAATAATACAAAAAGAATAAGATGGCCGATTTGTTGCTCGATTTGAACGAAAAGCAAAGAGAAGTAGTGCTCTACAACGATGGACCGTCGCTGGTGGTAGCCGGCGCCGGGTCCGGTAAAACACGTGTACTTACCTATAAAATAGCGTATCTCCTACAGCAGGGGATGCCGGCTTATTCCATCTTGGCTCTGACGTTTACCAACAAAGCGGCTCACGAGATGAAGGAACGTATCGCTCGCATGGTGGGCGATGAACAAGGCTCTCAGCTCTGGATGGGTACCTTCCACTCCATCTTCTCCCGCATCTTGCGCATAGAGGCCGATAAGTTGGGCTACTCCTCCAATTATACCATCTATGATGCTGCCGATTCCAAGAGTTTGGTGGGTACCATCATCAAGGATATGGGGCTCGACTCCAAAGCGGTAAAGAAGGAGGCTGTAGCCGCTTGCATCAGTGCGGCCAAGAACAAGTTGATACTTCCCGACACCTTCCTTACACAGCGTGGTGTCTCCCTGCCGGATGGGGTAAACCCCGAAGTCATGGCACGTATATATAAGGTATATCAGGAACGTTGTCGCATGGCCGACGCTATGGACTTCGACGACCTTTTGCTCAATACCTACGTACTTTTCGATTCTCACCCGGAGGTGGCACAGAAGTATGAACAACGTTTCCAATACGTACTTGTGGACGAGTATCAAGATACCAACTATGCCCAGCACTCCATAGTGTGGAAACTTACACAGAACCGCCAGCGTGTCTGCGTGGTGGGCGATGATGCACAGAGTATCTACGCCTTCCGTGGCGCCGAGATAGACAATATATTGCAGTTTACGAAACTCTATCAAACCGCCAAGACTTTTAAACTGGAGTGCAATTATCGCAGTACCAAGATGATTGTGCAAGCGGCCAACAGCCTCATCGCACACAATGAACACCGCATCCCCAAGGAGGTGTATACTCACAACAGCGAGGGCAATCCTCTGTCGCTCTACAGTGCTGCTACCGACCGCGACGAAGCGTTCTATGTGATGAAGCGTGCACGCACCTTACACGACATAGATGGCGTGCCCTACAGTCACATGGCAGTGCTCTATCGCACCCATTCTCAGAGTCGTGTGTTCGAGGAAATCTTCCGTCAGCGCGACATACCCTATCGCATCTACGGTGGACTTTCCTTCTATCAGCGCATGGAAATCAAGGACCTCATATCCTATTTCCGTCTCACTATCAATCCCAACGATGAAGAGGCTTTTAAGCGTGTTGTCAACGTGCCCCGTCGCGGTATAGGTGACACCTCTGTGCGTCATCTCATGGAGATAGCCTTCAACAACGGATGTTCCGCTTGGCAACTGCTCAGCAATGCTGCCGACTATGCCGTGCCCACCGCTCTTGTCAAGAAAATGGCTCCCTTCTATCAACTCATAAGTGGCTTCGTGGAGAAGGTGACAGAGCTCAATGCCTACGACATGGCTCTACACATCCTCAAGGAGAGCGGTATACAGGCCGAGTATCAAAGCAATGCCGATCCCGAAAACGAGGGACGACGTGAGAACATCGCCGAGCTCATAAACGCCATAGGTGCCTTTGTGGAGAACTGCGACGAGAAAGAAACTCCCCATTTCCTGGCCGATTACTTGCAGGAAGTATCGCTCTTGACCGACTTGGAAGAGGAGGACGACAACCAAGATAAAATGACCCTTATGACCGTACACTCCGCCAAGGGACTGGAGTTCGGTTACGTATTTATAGTAGGTATAGAGGAAGACCTCTTCCCCTCGTACCGGGCAGCAGGTTCGCCACGTGCTATAGAGGAGGAACGACGTCTCTTCTACGTGGCCATCACACGTGCCGAGAAGGAGTGTTCGCTCTCCTTCACCCGTCAGCGTTTCCTCTTTGGTAATTACAGCAACTGTCGTCCCAGTCGTTTTATCGGTGAACTCGACTCGGCTTGTGTCTGCCGTCAGAGCGCCCTGAACAATGCCGGTACAAGCTCTCAACGAGCCATGTCAAATCCACGTGGCACATCGAGCTTACGCGGCACAACCCCTGTACGTAAGCCTCAGGAGCCGCAGACACGCATCTCCGTGCCGCCATCGCTCCGTGCCGTCCCCAAGGGGAGCGGTAGTTCCACCTCCGTAGCCCATGCTACCATAAAGCGCAGTACGGGTGAGATGCTCCACATAGCCGTAGGAAACACGGTGCAACACGACCGTTTCGGCGTGGGTGTGGTAAAGGAGATAATCAACGAAGGCAACTCCTACAAGGCTGTCATAGACTTCCGTACGGCCGGCACCAAGACCATGTTGCTGCAATTGGCGCGAATCACGGTCGTTAAATAAAAGCAAGAACACAATAAATAAGAATATAGTTCGTTAAAATATAAAGTAGACTACAATATGAAAGCAAAGAAAACTTTACTGCTAGCCGCTCTCTTGGCGTGGGGCGCAGGTGCAGCAACGGCGGGTATCAACTATCAGGTTACCGTCAACAATAAAGACGCCAACGGCAAGACCCTCTTGCTTCGCATCGCTCCGGGCGAGACCGATAGCGTAGTGGTGAAGAACGGTAAGGCAGTACTTAGCGGTACCTCCAATGCCGATGCCGGTACGCTCTGTGTACTTGGCACACGCGATCGTTCCGTAGAGAACGTATCCTTCTTCCTCGATGCCGTCCCCGTAGAGGTGACCAACGGTGAGGTGGTGAAGGGTTCCGCCAACAACCTGCGTCTTGCGGCTGTCAACAAGAAGGTAGCTGCGGTAGATGAAAAGATTGCTGCCATTCTGGAGGCCGGTAAGGAAAAAGGATTTACCGCAGCCGATACCATAGAGATAAAGGCTCTCTACGACTCCGAGGACGGCATCTACAAAGAGGGTTTCTACGCCAATACCGACAACTTGGTGGGCCTGCTCATGGCCTACTACATAGGCGATGACCTCACTACCGACGATGTAGAAACCGTACTCGCCAAGAACCAGATGTATGCCAACACACGTATCTACAAGAACGTGGGACGCAAGTTGCAAGGTATGCAGAAGCGTGGTGTAGGTAAGAGCTATATAGACCTGGCTATGGCCGGTCCCGATGGTGTTATGCATCGCATCTCCGAGTACGTGGGTAAGGGATACCTCTTGGTAGACTTCTGGGCCAGCTGGTGCGGACCCTGCCGTCGTGAATTGCCCAATGTGAAGCGTGCCTACGAGAAGTATCATGCCAAGGGATTCGATGTGCTGGGCATCTCCTTCGACAACAAGAAGGATGCATGGCTCAAAGCCATCAACGACCTGGGACTCGTGTGGAACCACATCAGCGACCTGAAAGGGTGGGAGAGCGAAGCGGCCAAGCAGTATGCTGTCACCGGTATCCCCTGCACCATCCTTTTGGATCCCAACGGAAAGATTGTTGCCAGCAACCTCTACGGAGAAAAACTGGAGCAGATTCTCTCAGAACTTTTGAAATAACCCTATAACAATATACTATGTCATTAATTAAATGTCCGGAGTGCGGTGGCGTCGTGAGCGACAAAGCCCCCGTCTGTCCCCACTGCGGAGTGAAAATTGCCGGGGAGGTGGGCATACCGTCTACTCCCGCATCTCGTCCGGAACCCTCTCCCGGGTCCTCCGACGATACGATGCAAACACCCGTTCCGCCTACAGAGCAGCATCCCGACCCCTCTCAAGGGAAGAAGGATCGCAAGGCCTGGAGTATTGTGTGTGTACTCATCGTCATTCTGTTGGCTGCCATCGGTGGCTACTGCTACCTTACGAGCAATAGCGAGGAGCGCGAAGAGGAGATGGCCTATCAGATGTTGGATGGCTGTGTGGATCCGCTCAGCTATGAGGACTTCATCGATAAGTACCCCAAGAGCCGTCATCTGGAGGAGATAAAAGATCGCTTGGAGGCGCTGAACAAGGAAATCGAAACATGGAACCGTCTTTGCCAATATGGTAGCAAGGCACAGTTCGAGGACTACCTCATACAGTACCCCGAGACTCCCTATCGCAAGGAGATAGAAAGTAAGATAGACTCTCTGGACTGGGTCTATGCCACCCAAGCCAACACGGTAGAGGCCTACGACCAGTACCTAAACCAGCACCCCGATGGTGTACACTCCGAGGAGTGCTACGATAGTCGTAAGAAGGCTGCCGACCAACAGGTAACCGATGATGACCGTGCACAGCTGCGCAGCACCATCAACCGTGTGTTGCGTGCCTTGGTGAACAGCGATGCCGTAGAAGCCGCCCTCATGGCCGGTGTGTCCGATGCCGAAGCCTCCGGTATGATCGACCAAGTACATATATACAGTGGTATACAGAGTTTCCAGACGGGCGAGCTCAAGATAAAGAAAGAGCGCCGTTCCGAGGGCATAGTGTACAGCATCTCCGGCGATGCCTCGTTGATTGTTGCCGGTGACGAACAGAACAACGTGTACACCTACACCTTCTCCTGTGCTGCCAACGAAAACTTGGAACTGACGCGTTTCTCATTGCGTAAATAGCAATGGCATCATAAAAAAGATTCTTAAGAGTGTATTATAGCATTTTTTTAGATATAGTCTTTGCATCCCATAGCTCGTGAGAGTTATGGGATGTTTCTTTTTTGTTGTCCCTCCTCCGGGGAGACGATGCAAAAAATCCCACGAAAATATCTGTGCTATGGAAAAGAATTCGTATATTTGTCCCCCGAAAGCTACAATAGACCATATAATAAAGGAGTATGAAGAGTGTATTTTTAGTGGTAGGTCGCACGGTAGATCCCCACTTTACGGCCGGCATCGACGAGTATGTAAAGCGCATCCGTCACTACATCCCCTTCGACATGGAGGTGATACCGGAACTACGCAACACCAAGAGCATGACCGAAGCCGTGCAGAAAGAGAAAGAAGCCGATGCTCTGCTCAAGGCCTTCCAACCCGGTGACCACGTGGTGCTGCTCGATGAACACGGAAAGGAGTTTCGCAGCATAGATTTTGCCGCATGGATGCAACAGAAGATGAGCATGTCGCCCAAGCGCTTGGTGTTTGTTGTGGGTGGCTCTTATGGTTTTTCACAACGCATATACGATGTGGCTCGGGAGAAGATTTCGCTCAGCAAGATGACCTTCTCGCATCAGATGATACGACTCATCTTTACGGAGCAGATTTATCGTGCCATGACTATCCTCAACAACGAACCTTATCATCACGAATAGTGTTATAGAAGTATGAACGAAAAATGGATGAAACGGGCCATAGAATTGTCCGTAAACAATGTGCGCAATGGGGGAGGCCCCTTTGGAGCCGTAATCGTACGCGGTGATGAAGTCATCGCCACGGGAGTGAATCGTGTAACCGATCGTTGCGACCCTACCGCCCATGCCGAAGTGTGTGCCATACGCGAAGCTACTGCCAAGTTGCAGCGATTCGACCTGAGTGACTGCGAGATATACTCCTCTTGCGAACCTTGTCCCATGTGCCTGGGTGCCATCTATTGGGCTCATCTCAAAAAGGTATACTACGGAGGCACCAAGCAGGACGCTGCTGCTGCCGGTTTCGACGACTCCTTCATCTACGAAGAGCTGTCACGTCCCTATGCCGAGCGTCACCTCCCCATGGAGAATATTCTGAATACCGAAGCACAAGCCGCCTTCCGGGAGTGGAACGAAAAAACCGATAAGGTGAAGTACTGAATGAAGACTCTTGCTAACCACCTGTAAGACGTACGCAGAGTGGCTCTGCAGAGAAACATAGCTTACTTCCGAAGAAAACTGCGCTTACTTTTGGAGAAAACTGCGCGCAGAAAAAAATAAAACTGCACGCAGAAAATTTTGAAACTGCGTGCAGTTTTTTTCCCGTTTCCACTTGACGAACTTGAGAGGTACGAACATCCTTGTTATAGGTTCAGTACACATCCCCAAGATAACACTGTTTGTGGTGTGTTTCACATATCGGTTGCCGTTGTACCTGTGAACGTGGTTGCTGATTTTGCCTTTTGTTTCCGCATAATCTCTTTTACCGGCGAATTGGAGCATATCGCTCCCTATTCCTTTACGGTGTTTCGGTCTCGCTCAACAAGTTATTATACTCTTTGTCTATTACCGGCTCACACCACTCGTTGGCAGTGTCCTCGCCTGCAATCTCCACAGCTAAGTGAGCAAACCAACTATCGGCAGCAGCACCATGCCAGTGCTTTACGTTCGCGGGGATGTTCACCACATCGCCCGGATGCAGTTTGCGTGCAGGCTTTCCCTCCTCCTGATACCAACCGTATCCTGCCACGCAAATGAGCAGCTGACCACCGCCTTTCGTAGCATGGTGGATGTGCCAGTTGTTGCGACAACCCGGTTCAAAAGTCACATTGTAGATAGCTACTTGCTTCGTAGAAATGGGTGCCAGATAACTGTTGCCTATGAAGTACTTGGCATAGGCCGTATTGGGATCGCCTATCGGGAAAATCATCTCTTGCTCAAACCTCTGACGTGCATCGGTGCTATCGGTTTCTCCTGCCCACACTTCGGTGGCTAGACGGAAGGCACCCCAAGCCTTAGGCCAGCCGGCATAGAAGGCTATCTGGGTAAGGATTTCGGCCATCTCTGTGCGCGTGACGCCGTTCTTCTTCGCTTCCAGTAGATGAAATTTCAAGGAGGAGTCTATGATGCCACTGCTTACCAGTGTGGTTACTGTCACTATACTGCGGTCACGCAAGGCCAACTTGTCCGTGCGACTCCATACTTGCCCAAAGAGGACATCGTCGTTCAACGCGGCAAACTTAGGTGCAAACTCGCCCAGTTGAACTTGTCCTGCCGTTTGATGGATTTCCGAAGCCTTCTCCGTTAGCTTCGTGGGATTCTTTGTATTTGTCATTTGGTTTATTGTTAGTGTGATAGATATTGTAAAGACTTCTATTTTTTATCGTTATTTCATCCATGTATGATAGAATTCCGCAATGGTATCAAAGGGAATCTTCTCCATGTTGTCGTACAAGTCGCAGTGGTTGGCACCCGGTACAATCACCAACTTCTTGTTGTCGCCCTTCAGCAGTTTGAAGGCATCCTCGCCAAAGTAACGTGAGTGAGCTATTTCGCCATGTACTACCATTACTGCATTACGTATTTCGTCGGCACGACTCAGCAAAGGGAAGTTGATGAACGATATGGATGATGTCATGTTCCATCCATCCGTTGAGTTGCCCGAACGAGGGTGGAAACCTCGCGGTGTCTTATAGTAGGCATAGTATTGCTTTACGAATAAGGGGGCATCATCGGGGAGGGGATCCACGACACCCCCGGCACGAGTGTATTGCCCCTTGCGATAATCCTCGGTACGTTGCGCATTGAGTGCTTCCTTCATGGCATAGCGTGCATCGGCGTTATCGGCAACATCGTTATAACCATTGGCAGTGACGCGACTCATGTCGTACATGGTCGAAGCTACCGTGGCCTTGATACGCGTGTCGGCAGCTGCGGCATTAATGGCCAGTCCTCCCCATCCGCAGATGCCAAGTATACCGATACGATTCGCATCTACATTCTCTTGGGTCGATAGAAAATCTACAGCTGCAGAGAAATCCTCCGTGTTGATGTCGGGTGAGGCTACACGGCGCGGCATGCCACCACTCTCACCGGTAAAAGAGGGGTCGAAGGCTATCGTCAGGAAACCACTCTCGGCCAGTTGCTGGGCATAGAGTCCACTCGACTGTTCTTTGACGGCACCAAACGGACCACTCACAGCGATGGCAGGGAGCCTGCCTTTTGCATTCTTCGGCGTGTACATGTCGGCGGCAAGCGTGATGCCGTAACGGTTTACGAAGGTTACCTTGCTGTGGTTTACCTTCTCACTTTTGGGGAACACCTTGTCCCACTCTTCGGTCAGTGTCAGCTGCTCCGTTGGAGCCGACGACAGGTTTGTATTCAGGTTATTCATTGTTTGAGATTTTACAATTATTGCCTCGACACACACAAGGAGTGCGAGAGTCATTTTCTTCATATTCAAATTATTTGTGCAAATTTACCATATTATTTTATTTTCTCTCTTATTCATTTTGCGGATTTACCTACCATTTTTGCAGATTCCATGGTTTTAATTCGTACAATCGAGAAAAATAGATTAATTTTGCGTTATGAACAAGACGATATTACTCGATTCGATTGATGCCTACAACAAGTTGTTTGGACTCGAAACACACCATCCGTTGGTGACGGTGGTGGATCTTAAACAGGCGAAATTCTCCGTAAACCATGTTGCCATGGACTACGGTCTATATGCGCTGTTTCTTAAAAACGGTGTGAATTGTTCCATTAAGTATGGTCGCAAGAACTATGATTACCAGGAGGGTACGGTGGTGAGTTTCTCTCCCGGGCAAGTGATTGAAGTGGAAATGGAGCACGATGAATTTGCTCCGGATGTACTTGGATTGTTGTTCCATCCCGATTTAATTTACGGCACACCACTGGCCGACAAGATTGCTTCGTTCCGGTTCTTCAACTATTCACAGACAGAATCCTTGCATCTCTCCGAGGAAGAGCGTAAGATATTTCTCGACTGCCTGAATCGCATTAAAGAGGAGACCGAGCATCCCATAGACAATCATACGGCAGCACTCATTTCCGTGCACATACAAGTTTTATTGGAGTATCTTCATCGTTTCTACGATCGTCAGTTCATCACTCGCCATAAGGTAAACTCCGAGGTGGTTGCTTGTTTTGAGAAGCAGCTCAAAGAATACTACGACGGGAGTCACAACGGGAAGGGCATCCCCGGCGTGGCCTATTTTGCCAACAAAGCCAACCTCTCGGCCGGCTATTTCGGTGACTTGATACGAAAGGAGACGGGAAGTGCTCCCAAAGATCTGATTTCGTTGCATATCATTAATGTAGCTAAACAACGTTTGGCATCTACACATGCCGATGTCAGTGTTATAGCTTACGACCTCGGTTTTGAGTATCCTGCTCACTTCTCGCGCATGTTTCGACGTATCACAGGGCAGAGTCCTAGCCAGTTTAGAGAGAATGTCTCCGGAATGAAATAAGGTTTCGTTTCGAAAGATATAAGTCTTTCTCGTCCGGATTCTTGGAAACAAATCCTAGAAATAGGTGCTCGCGTCATAGCGAGTACCTCACCACGCAAAAAAGGAAAATCTGTTAGAACGCCCCTCGTATGTATGCCTGTGGAGGAATCTCGTAGTACCCCTGTATGCTCCGCACATACTGCAAGAGACGTGCAAAGACAACCGCATGCGACAGCAACTCCGCATTGCCCACCAGTATGAGATGCTCCATAGCACGCGTCATAGCCACGTTCAACTTACGATCCACAATCGTCCCGTCCGTATCCCGGAACACATTGTCGGTAAGGAACTTCAGTTGAGCATGCTTGCGTACCGTAAACCCATAGATGATGTACTTACGCTGACTCCCCTGATACCGTTCCACCGTATCTATAGTGATGTGATGCAGCACCTCTATACCACTCTCGTCTATCTTGTTGCGAATGGTCGTAATCTGGTTGCGATACGGCACAATCACCCCTACGGTACCCTCCACCTCGAAATGCTCCTTCTCCCGTTCGTAGATGCGCAGCACCGTGGCCGCAATCATCTCCGCCTCCGTTGTGTTCACCTTGCAGGACAAACTCTTCGCAGGAGCATCCACATGCAAGAAAAGCACCCGGTGCGTAGCCAACAAGCGGTCGATACCATTCTTCTCGTCTACCACCCGCGGCAACTCCTCCACCTGATGCTCCAGTGGCACCACCTCCAGTTGGTTGTTGTAGAACGCTACGTTAGGAAACATAGCTATATCGCGGTGCATGCGACCATGTTTCGTCAACATATACACCACCTCCGGACGCTCCCTGTAACGCTTCAAGAAACGCTCGAACAAAGAAAGCCTACAGTCCGTTAATTCAATGCCTTGCAACAATTCACTCTCCACCTTCGACACCTCCGGACGCTGCTGCACCACCGCCGGCAACTGCTTGTGGTCGCCTATCATCACTATCTTGCGGATGCAAGGCTCCTCCGTTCCCTCCAGGCGCGCCGTCAAGATGCCTATGAGCTGTGGCTCCAGTATCTGCGAAGCCTCGTCTACAATGGCCAGCGAGAAGGGATGAAGCTGCAACAACGGCAAGTTGGCTAGCATAGATGTAGTGGTGGACACCAGCACGCGTATGCCCTGCACGTAGTTACGGAATTCGCTGCTGCGTACAAAGTTCTGCGCCTTGTGCGACAGCAAGTTCTCCTCGTACTCGTGCGAACAACTATGTCGGCTCCCCAGTCGCACAAAGTCGATACCCTCTTCCTTCAGTTTGCTGCAAATCTCATCTACCGCACGGTTCGTGTACGCCATGAGCAGCAGCGTGCTGCCCGGTTCCGTCAACTCCTCCTTCACGGTCGTCAGCAAACCGTAGGAAGTCTTGCCTGTACCCGGAGGACCTATGATAAGAAACAGATCCTTCGCCTGTTTCACCCGCAGCGACAACTCGTTGAAAGCTCCATAGTTCCCCCGCAGCCGGCGAGAGGTATCCACCTCCGGCTCCCGCTGCAGCAGCCACAAGTCGCGGCGACTTTTGGGAGCCGACAGAAACGCATGCATCCCCTTATACAGCGATGCATACGATGACTCCATGAAATCGTGCTCTATCGCCCACACCTCGCCCCGGTGACGAAGGAAAATCTTCGCATCCGTCTGTGCCGCCCGCAACACCAATTCTATGGTATCCGCCGTTATGTCGGCTATCGTACTGCGGAACACCATGCTCCGTCGAGCATCCGGTTCGTTGCCGGGGATGTAGGGATACAGAATCACAATGTCGCCCACCCGGAAGTTCGACATGTTGTTGCTCTCCGTTTCCGCAAATCTCAGCACCACACGCTGCACCATCCCCGTACTCTCCGGAGAGGGAGATACCAGTTGTAAACGATCGTATATGTTGCCCGCCTGCAGTTTCTCCTGCAGAGAATTGTGCCAGATAGCTGCAAAACCCGAATCCTCCTTCGTCTCGTTGCCCAGTTTAGAGAGCACATGCTCACGCGCTACAAAAGCCATAAACCGAAAGTAGTACGCTCGTTCCAGTTCCGAAGCTTTATGGATAGGAGAGAGCGTCTCCCGCAGTTGCACACTCTCGTACCTGTCCCACAGCACCCCATGCACATGCTTCAGGTTCAGTTTCTCCGGTGTGAGACGCTCCAACACACGTATGTTCTTCTCCTCCGTGTTGTTCAGCTCCATCCACGCCAAGCGATTGCGCAAGCGGAAAGCATGGAATACCAACTCCGGAGCAAAACCCAAGCCCAGCAAACTACGTTGATATTTAGAGTAAAGCAAAAACGCATGCAACGCCCCGTTTCGCTTGTACTGTTCGTTGTAATTGTAGCGAATCAGCGTCATGTAGAGCAACATCTGCACGTAGTGCGGTTCCGTCTGTCGAGGGATGCGGAAATCATCCCCCCGTACATACGCCCCCTTGCCCGATTTCTGCTCCATGAGCAATTTGAAATCCTGTTGCAGAAAGTCCATACGTCCCTGCAGTCCCAGCATCTCCGAGAAGAACGACGGCTCCACCATACACTCTCGTATGTCGAAATCGCTGATAGCCTCCGGCAGGTCCTGTGTTATGGCACGGTGTATGTGCTCCTGCTGCTTACGCGCTTCCCCGTGGAAGTTGGCATCCAGCTCCGTCGTGATGAGCTCCACCGGAGCGTTCTGCCAGAACAGTGTAGCACTTTCCGTGTAGCTCTTCGTCGGTCCCGTTGCAGCCTGGATCTCCTCGTCCAGGAGTTGACCCGCAAAGTTACCCAAGAGCGTGTGCGTAGTAGCCACATTGCGGCTTATCTTGTTCACCAAGTGCACGTAAGGCGACTCCGCATAATCCTTGAAACACGATGCCACCGTAGAAATATCCACCAGATAATCCGGCTCGTAGACAATAAGTTCCGGGTAGATGATATCCTCGTGCTCACGCGGGAAGACAAGATTCAGCTGACACCCCTCGCGCAGCAGCGATCGCAGGTACGTACCGTCGTAGGTAGAATAAGGCGCGTTGCGATGCGTGTAGAGCACCTTCACCTCGCCCCCCTCGGGACGCACCTCGCACGTACCGTAGAGATACACCTCGTCCCAGTGCGTCACCACCAGGCGCAAGCAATCGCCTATCTTGGGCGGCAAGAACTCCTGTTCCGGTGCCGTAGGGAAATGCTCCCGCAGCGAGGCCGGTATACGTTCATCGTACAGAAACTCAATGAACAAACACAGATTCCGCAAATCGTATAGACACCATTTAGGCAAATCCGCCCCCGGTCTACGCATGTTGCGCAGCCGCACACGCGTATCGTTCACCTTCTTCACCAGTTTACGATCTGCTTTGCGCTCCTTCAGCAGATAATCTGTCTTGGCAAAAGCGCCCCCGAACATCAAGTTCAGTCCTGCCGTCTTTTGGTTCAAGCAATCCATGTACACCTCCAGAAATTGCCTGTACACCGCCGGATAGTCGGGGATATCCCCAAGCGCCCGCTCCAAATCGGCATAGAAATCTTTCGCCGTCTGCGGCTCGTATGCCTCGAACTGCCCCGCTGTGTTGTAGTACTCCATAGACTCCTTTAGAGAGTCGTTTTCGAAATCATCTTCCCACATATTCTAATTTTTGAGTGCAAAGAAACAAATTCTTTTCCATATAACGCACACATATTAAAAAAAAAGAGTACTTTTGTGGCACAATAAACATTTAAATCTTAAAATATGAAACAAGAATTTCAAAAAGGCAAATTTTATACGCTCCCTCTCAGGTGCGTACGCGACGAAGGAAATTGTTCCTTTTTTATAGTAGAGGCCAACGATAGGGAATACGCCATACGCATGTTCGATTTTCAGCGTAGCGATCCCAAACTAAGTGAACGAACGGAGCTGCCGTGCATGGTAAAGGATGTTCATGGTGACAACATAGTCTTTGTGCAAAACTTTCCCCAAATGTTCGGCGACCGCTATAACCCCGGTCACCCTTATCCCTTTACCGTCAATAAAGTAGCCTATAACCCCTCCGAAGACTATACCTATTACGATGTGCGCGACGAAGGTGGTGTACCCTTCCGCCTACAGTGTAGCAAAGATACCTATCTAGTGCCTCGGCAGAAGATACTCTGTACCGTGTCGCGACCCGACAAAAACAAACTCTTCCTCACACTCGTAGGAGGAAGCAAAAAGCGCGAAAGTGGCGTCTGTCAGTCGCCCGCAGCCTTTCTGCAAGAAGTGGGACTGTCTCCCGCCATCTGCCGCTACCTGCTCTTGGCGTTCGAACACGAAGATGTGTTTGCCGAGGCACGTGAGTACAACCGCAACGGCAGTGCCGAGTGGGTCATAAAAGCCCTCTTTTCGCTCGATAAAGTGGAGAACCGTCCGCACCTAAACCTGCGCAGCAAGCAACACCTCCTGGAGTGCTACCGGCGCATCTGTCTCTATGTGATAGAAGACTCCGCCTACCTCCTGCAATTCTCCGAGGCCGAACGCGAGAGCTTCCAGGGGTGGATAGCCGAGCGCATCTCCCAACTGGACACCATCCTGGAGAGTTACCGCCTGGTGAACTCGAAAAAGTGCGACGAGGTGGTAGACAGCATCCTGGAAAAGATAGGACACTCCGGGTACATCTACGATTCCAAGCACAAGATGGAACTGCTCACTGCCATCTTTAAGCTCAAGCCCGAACTGCTGGACAACAAGATAGATAGCATCTTGGACCTCATAGGTGCCTACGCCAAGGACTGGCGACAGGCCTCCTTCAACCACACCTTTGCTTACTTCCTGGAGTTCTACATCAACGCCAACCGCGAACAAGTGTACCGCCAGGCCGTGGTAGAAGATGGTAAGAGCCGCATCCTTCTGGACCGCATGGTACGCTCCATCTGCTACCTACTGCTCATGCCCGACGATGCCGGACGCGACCGACAGTTGTATCGCTCCATGCTCTACCACTACCTATCCTATGTGCGCAGTCACAACTTGCAAGAAAAGAACCTGAGCAGTCAGGAGCAAGTGCTGCAAAAATTGATAGAAAAAGCCTTCACCATGTTGGTGGTGCCCGACGATGAAACAAAAGATTTCTCCTGGTCAAAAGATTTCAAACAGATAGAAATGCTATCCTATCAGTTGGCCGAGACGCGCCTCGCCGGCAACACCTACCAAACCCGTTCCTTCGAGTCTGGAAATGTGCGTTTTACGGTGAGTATGGAGGGCATCACCCTCTCCCGCACCCTTTCCGGCAACAAAGACCGCAACGTATTACCACAAGGATTCCCGGGCTGGCACAACATACAAATCTTCCTCGATTCTCCTGCTAAATACAGCATCTCCAAAAACGCCAAACTCAAATCGTGGCGCACCTTCTGGAACAACGTGGAGAAAGCCCTCTTCGAAGAACGCCTGTTGCCCTCCATACGCCCCCACAAGGACTATCCCGATGTGCACACCGTGACCGTGGTGCGTGTGCTGGCTCGCGAGAGCAGTGAGCGCTACTATTGCAAGATAGAAGATGCAGCATATCAAGGCTATGGTTGGATAGACACCTACCAAAAAGGCGGAGCCATGGGACTCTTTCACTACAATCCGGAATTCGATATAGACTCCTTCTACGAGGATGGTAACCCCATACTGCTGCGCGTGCGCGTCAACTCCTTCCGCCAGGAAGAAGACCGACGCACCTTCATGTTCGATGCCCTCTCCTTCATAGACCAATTCGTGAAGGATTCGGTAGAATACGACGAAAAATCCGATTGCCACATCATCTTCAAGGATGAGGCTAACAACATGTTCTACGGTGTCACATCCTACGGCTACGGCATCTTCCTCCCCGCCGAAAACGACGAAGGCATCGTCTGCCAAGTAGGTGACGACGTGAAGGTTCGACTCACCGACTCCTCCACCCCCAGCAAGATACAAGGCGAGGTGATAGGCTATGCCGACAAAGAAGTGAACATAAAAGAGGTGGCCGAAGAACTCCTGCACGACTATAAAGACTACTGTGAAACAGGAGTCTACGAGGAAACAGCCGAAGAGTTGGAAGCCGATGCCATGTCCGTATCCGAGGACCAGTTCGAACCGGAATACATCAAGGAAATTATCAACATCTTCGACCACAAAGCCGTGATGGAGAAGGAAGATATCTACTCCTACGCCTACCTCTCGTTGGCTCACATCTTGAGCTGCATGATCGGCGATACGGAAACCACGAACTACTTGGAACAGCGCCAACGTTTCGTGGCCGAACTCAATGAATACGCCAACAGCGGCATCATAGACAAGGAGAAACTCGAGGAGATGGTAAAACCCGAAAACGCCGACATAGTGGAGCGCTTCCCCATCATACGCAACCGTCTGTTCCAAATGAAGATGGTGGCCTCCCTGGGTGTGCAGCAAAGCAACGATTTCCTGTGGGAAGTGCAGCAAAAGTACTGCGACAACTACCTGCTCTACAAACTCTCCAAACTTGCCTTGAGCTACAACATGCTCGATGGGTTCGGCATGCAAGAGCAACAAAAACTCATCCTCAACAAGATGAAGGGTTTGTTGAACATAACCGCTGAACTGCCTGAGATATATTCCTTTGGCGAAGAAGACCAACTCACGGAATTCAAGACATCCATCGTCTATCCGCCCAACAACAATATGCACGTCGACTTGGAAACCCAAACCTTCAACATCATGAAGATGGTGTGCGGTATGGCCAATGCCTACGGCGGACGCATCTATCTGGGTGTGTCCGACAACGGTATAGCCCGCGGACTCGAGGATGACCTCGCCTACGAATACTTTGAACACAACAAAGACAAGTACGACCGCTACATACGCAACAAGATACGTTACACCATGGGCGACGCCGTCAATGCTGCCATCGTAATAGAACACCCCGAAGCCGGCAAGCACTGGATCTACGTCATAAAGGTAGCCCCCAGCAAGACTCCCGTGAGCCTCGAGGGTAATTACTACAATAGGCAAGGAAGCTCCACCTATCAGCTAGAGCCCGACTTGCTGACGCAGATTATGAACGACCGCGATTTCAAGCAGTACCACGTAGACGAGCCCGAAGACATAGTGATAGATCCCAACGCACAGCCACCGCTGGACGACGATTTCCTGACGCCCACCGAGACAAAAGAGAAACCCACTGCCACCACCCTGCACGAGGAGGAACTCGCTACCAGCGTACTGCGCTCCAACGTGGTAGAGAACTGGGTTGATGGCTACGGCATAGACACGCACTGCTACCTGCGCATAAAGAAAGTAGGAGAGTGGTACGTGTTCGACGAAGAAGACTGGCAAGTCGGCATCCTCACCCTCGCCATTCACGACGACGAACTGGACGGCAGTCTCATCATAGCCTATGACGACGGTAACGTGAACCGCGTCCCCATGTCGCAGCTGATAGACAAAACCCGCAACAAAGTATATAAGATGTACGCGGGAAAGCGCCCCCTATTTGTCTGTCCCGCCCGCCGAGGCGCCGCTGTGCTCACCGCCTATTGCGATGACAAAGGACACAAGTTTGCACGCTTGGACGACGTGGAGAACCTGTCCGAATCCCGCATGCAAGACACCGGATCGACCGTCACAGACGTCTCCTTCGACAAACTTTATGCGTGCGAAATCATCAACACCGACCTCTTCGGAGAGTTGAAACGCATGCACAACCAAAAACGCACCTCTATAGGATTGCCCATGAACACCAAGTTGAACAAAGAACAAACGTTCCTGGCCGGACTGGGCATAAAGATATAACATTTTAACAAAGCTTTTTTTCGCCGTGAGGCGAGCTCCTGAGACGAGAGAGTAGATTGTGTCCCCTTTGGGGGATACATCTCTCTCTCTCTTTTTTGTATCGCAAGGAAAAAATCCCATCGTGCATTTTTTTTCTTAAAAATCTATAGGAAAAACTATTTCTTATGTCGCATTTTTTTTCTAAATTTGCGTGCATTTTTAAAATGTTGTTCATGCAATGAAAATATCGAAACGCTATTTCTATATACCGTTCACTTTCTGCGTAGCCGTTTTGCTGCTCGTTAAGTGTACGTCCTCCGTTTGGAAACCCTGGCTCCACGGCACAGAACAGGAGCAGGAAGTGCAGACCGATTGCGGTGTCCCCGTAGCGGCCGTAGCCGCCGATGTGCCTACTGCTGTGCAGGTTACACCCTCCGACAGTCTCCCCGTAGCCAGTCCCCATTCCTTCTTCTTCTCCGATGGCACACGTGTAAAGAACAAGATATACAGTGTCGCCAGCTACACCAATACCTTCCCCGACCGGCAAGAAGTGCAGTTCGAGGCCGCCCGCAAGTACGGCGTTCCCCCCATACAAAACCGTGAGGAAGCCGAGAAAAAGAAGAAACAGTTGGTCTACATAGGCAGCAACCCTTACTATAAGATAGACGATGCCATGACAAGCAGCATACCCTATCTGGTGCCACGCGCCCAAGTGTTGCTGCACGACATCTCCCGCACCTTCCTGGACTCACTGGCCATCAAGGGCATCCCCCTCCACAAGATAATCGTAAGCTCCGTGCTGCGCACCGAGGAAGATGTGGAGAAGTTGCGACGCCACAACGGCAACGCATCCGAGCAAAGCTGCCACCGCTTCGGTACCACTATCGACATCTGCTACAACCGCTTCGAAACCGTCTCCAATCCCGACGAAGAACCCCGTAGAGCCGTGCGGAGCGACTCCCTCAAGTGGGTCCTCTCCGAAGTGCTCCGCGACTTCCGCGAAGCCGGTCGATGCTACGTAAAGTACGAGGTAAAGCAGGGCTGTTTCCACATCACCACGCGATAAAGAATCATTTTTTTTCGCATCTCCGTTAAACCTTTTCGCACCGGCGCTGTCAATTAGAGTGTAACAGTTATACTAAAAAACAAAGTAACGATGAAGAAAATAGTAATGATTGCACTCGCAGCCCTGTTTCTGGCCGTGCCCCAAATGAAGGCACAGCGCGACAACAGACAGCAGCCCGACCTCACAGCCATGGCAGCAGAGCGCGCAGAACGTCTGGCCAAGGACATGAGCCTGGAAGGCGATGTGAAGACCAAGTTTGTAGACCTCTACAAAAAGTATCAGGAAGAACTCACTGCCGACATCCGCGAGCAGATGGAGAAACGTAGCGAGAATACCGAAGAGCGAAAGAAAGACAAAGACCTCACCGACGAGGAGGCTCTGGCCAAGATCAACGAGCAGTTCGAACAAGAACAAGCCCAAATCTCACGCCAACAGAAACAGCTCATGATCAAGAAGAACTATCTGGCAGAGTTCCGTGAGCTCCTCACCCCACAGCAGCTGCTCAAGGTGTTCGGCCGCAGCGGCAGAAACCGTGGTGGCAACAACAACAACAACGGTGGCGAACGCATGGGAGGCCCCGGTATGGGAGGCCCCGGTATGGGCGGTTTTGGCGGCGGCCCCGGCTTCTAAACACAAAGAAAGTTTATCATAATGAACAACCCCGAAGATGTATTACGTGCGTTTTCGGGGTTTTTCGTGTACTTTTTACCGAAAAAGTTTGGCTATCTAAAAGAAAGATAGTATATTTGCCGTGTTATTAATACTCAAGAATAATATGGAAGAGAAAATGTACACCTACAAGTATCCGCACCCGTCCGTCACGACAGACTGCGTGATATTCGGCTTCGACGGCATAAAACTACACGTACTCCTGGTGGAGCGCGGCATAGAACCCTACAAAGGCATGTGGGCCTTTCCCGGTGGATTTCTCAAGATGGACGAAACCGCCGAAGAAGGCGCCCTGCGTGAGCTGAAGGAAGAGACCGATTTGTCCGTCGGATATATAGACCAATTCTACACCTTCACCGCCCCCGGTCGCGATCCGCGCGAACGTGTCATCACCATAGCCCACTACGCCATAGTGCGCATGCAAGAGGTGAAAGGAGGCGACGATGCCGCCCGTGCCCGTTGGTTCGCCATAGACGACATACCCCCCTTGGCGTTCGACCACGACCGCATCCTGCGCAAAGCCATGGAGACACTGCGCGAGAGCATCCATTTCCGCCCCATAGGTTTCGAACTGCTGCCCGTGAAGTTCACCCTCAAGCAGTTGCAGATGCTCTACGAAGCCATCCTGGGCGTACAGTTCGACCGTCGCAACTTTGCTAAGAAGATGCTCCACTACGAACTCATCTATCAGCTCGACGAGACCACCTGGCCCACCCCCAAGCGCGAGGCTTTCCTCTTTAGCTTCAATTTGGACAAATACAACGAACTGAAACAGAAAGGATTCCGACTAGAGTTCTAACGCTTTGGTTCAAACAAGCCCCACACGCTCGCAAACAAACTTTTGCGTCTTCTTTTTGGCAGAATCGAAAAGAAACGCTACCTTTGTGAGCAAAATTCAAAAAAGACGAATATGAAAGATTTTAAAGACCTTTGCAAGAATAGACGAAGCATCCGTCGCTTCACCGACCAAGAGTTAACCCAAGAACAAGTAGAGACCCTCCTCAAGACCGCCCTCATGGTACCCTCCGGAAAGAGCGTGCGCGGATGGGAATTTGTAGTAGTAGACGACAAAGAACTGCTCGCCAAACTCGCCCACAGCAAGGATCACGGTGCAGAACTCGTGGAAGGCGCCCCCCTCGCCGTAGTGGTAGCCTACGACTCCACCAAGAGCGACGTGTGGGTAGAAGACGCCTCTGCCGCCACCACCTACCTGCTCCTCTCTGCTGCCGACATGGGATTGGGAGCCTGTTGGGTACAGATACGCAACCGCATGGCTGCCGACGGCACACCCGCCGAGGACAACTGCCGCGAACTCCTAGGCCTCCCCGCCGAGATGCGCGTCCTCTCCATAGTGGCCGTGGGATACAAAGACCAAGACCGTAAACCCATCGACGAGGAGAAACTCCTCTGGGAACACGTCCACATCAACCAGTATCAAAAGAAAGACTAAAATGGAACGGATACCCCAAATTGCACTCATAGGAGCCGGCAACCTGGCCACCCATTTGGGGCGTGCCCTCAAGGGGGGCGGTTGCAAGGTGGTGCAAGTATACTCGCGCACCGAAGCCGCCGCACAGGCGTTGGCCGGTGACCTGAGCTGCCCCTTCACCACCCAAATAGAAGAGGTAACACGCGAGGCCGACATCTACATCCTCTCCCTCAAGGACTCCGCCCTGGAAGAGGTTATAGCCAGCCTCTGTCCCAGCCGCAGCCACGCCCTCTTTGTACACACAGCCGGGAGTATCTCCATGAACGTGTTCGAGGGGAAAGCCACCCGCTACGGCGTGCTCTACCCCATGCAAACCTTTAGCAAGGCCCACCACGTGGAGTTCGATTCCATCCCCTGTTTTGTGGAAGGAGTAGACCCCGCCACCGAGCGCGACATGGTACGCCTGGCACAATCCGTGAGCAGCAGCGTACACCTCATGGACTCCGAGCACCGACGCTACCTGCACCTATCCGCTGTGTATGCCTGCAACTTCGTGAACCACTGCTATGAAATGGCAAGCGAACTCACGAGCAAGGCCGGAGTACCCTTCGACGTCATGCTGCCGCTCATAGACGAGACCGCCCGTAAGGTACACTTCCTTACTCCCGTACAGGCGCAGACCGGTCCCGCCGTACGCTACGACGAAAACGTGATGCAAGCCCAACAGCAACTCCTCGCCGACGACTCGGAGATGCAGCAGATATATGCCCTCATAAGCCGTCGCATCCACGAGGTGGCACAGAAAAAGAAATAAAGAAACACAATGATTCCCTACGATTTAAAAAAGATAAAAGCCCTCTTCTTCGATGTAGACGGCGTGTTGAGTTCCTCCACCATAGTGTTGAACACCGATGGCGTGCCCATGCGCACCGTTAGCATAAAGGACGGCTACGCCATGCAACTAGCCGTCAAGGCCGGACTGCTCATAGGCATCATCACCGGCGGCAAGGCTGAGGCCGTGTACACCCGCTACGTGGGCCTGGGCTGCCAGGAAGTGCGTCTGGGGTGCAGCATCAAGATAGAGGTGTACCAAGAGCTCCTGGAGAAGTACGACCTGAAACCCGAAGAGGTACTTTACATGGGCGACGACATACCCGACTACGAGGTGATGCAAGCCTGCGGATGTCCCTGTTGCCCAGCCGATGCAGCCCCCGAGATAAAGGAGATATCCTGCTACATCAGTCATGCGAAGGGCGGCGAAGGCTGCGGTCGCGATGTGGTGGAACAGGTGATGCGTGCACAGGGCTTGTGGATGGCCGATCGCAAGGCCTTCGGATGGTAAAGAGAAGATGTAACAAGTATGGATAACTTAAAGAAATACAATGTGGTATTGGCGAGCAATTCGCCGCGCAGAAAGGAGCTCCTGTCGGGGCTCGACATAGACTTCAAGGTACGCACGCTACAGGGGGTAGACGAGTCCTATCCCTCTGGTTTGGACGCCGAAGAGATACCCCTCTACATAGCCCGTGCCAAGGCAAAAGCCTACCGCGAGGGCATGGGAGAGAAGGACCTCATCATCACGGCAGACACCATAGTGTGGATCGATGGCGAAGTATTGGGGAAACCCCACGATGCCGAGGATGCCACCCGCATGTTGCGCCTGCTGTCGGGCCACACACACCAGGTGATAACGGGTGTCTCCATCACCACCCGCGAGCAACAGCACTGTTTTAGCGTGGTGAGCCACGTCACCTTTGCACCGCTCACCCATGCCGAGATAGCCTACTACATAGAGCACTATCGTCCCTTCGACAAGGCCGGAGCCTACGGCATACAAGAGTGGATAGGTTACATAGGTGTAACGCGCCTGGAAGGCAGCTATTTCAATGTCATGGGGCTGCCCGTGCAGCGACTATATCAGGAGTTACTCAAGTTTTAGATAGGGGGGAGTACAGAGCGTTCCCTTTAAAAAGTAAGTGTCCCGTTTGCTTAGCACAACCAAGCAAACGGGACACCCTTTTTTATCCTATTACCCGAATAAGATTCTTCTATCTTATTTCACGAATTGAATCTTCGAAGTATCACGCGGTTTCGCCTCGGGCGCCTCGTCCGGATATCCCACGGCAATAGCGTAGAGCAATTCGTAATCATCGCTCAGTTGCAGCCGCTCCACATAAGGTTTGGCCGCCTCCGACGTCTTCATGAAGTGGATAGGACCTCCCAGGCAACACGTGCCCAGTCCCAGCGATTGAGCCGCCAGTATGATATTCTCGCCCAGCAATCCGCAGTCTATCTGTCCCGAACCATCCTTCGGTGCCGCCACAAAGATTACGGCAGGAGCATTGCGGAACATATTCTTAAAGTCCGGGTCCTCGGCCATACGCGCATTCTCCTTCTTGAAAGCCGCCGTTATGCCATCTATGTACTCTGCACTGTTCACTATGCGCACCTCCCACGGTTGACGGTTCATGCCGTTGGGAGCGTTCACGCCACACTCCGCTATCTGTTGCAGTTTCTCCCGTTCCACCGCCTTGTCCTGGTACTTACGAACGCTACGGCGCGCCATAATGGTCTCTATCACCGTGTTTTGCGACGTGTTCTCATCGCCCTCGGCCTGTGCCGGTGTGCTACCGCATGCTGTCAGTGCCGCCAGTGCCGCACCCATGCAACTCAACTTCCATGTTTTCTTCATTAGAATCGTTTTTTAGATTAATGTATGTATCTTACTTCATGCCACGCGCCTCGAAGATAAGGTCGCGCGCCTCGTTTATCTTCTGCATCTTCTCCTCGGCCGCCCGTTTCACGTCGTCGCCCAGAGTCTGCACCTTGTCGGGATGGTGTTTGCGCACCATGTTTCTGTAGGCCGTCCGCACCTCTTGGTCGGTAGCCTCGGGAGTTATCTCCAGTACCTTGTAGGCCTCCTCCAGGGTTGTGCCTCCCAGGTTCAGCATGGAATCCACCTCGGCATCGCGAAGCCCCATGTAGTGAGCTATCTCTTTGAGAGCCTGTACCTCCAGCGCATGCACCTCGCCATCGGCCCGTGCTATGCCGCAGAGGAAAGCCAACAGTTGCAGTCGTTGCTCCACCGGCAGGCAGTCGGCCACCTGTGCCGCACATTGGTGTATCAGGGTACGGAAGGAGTTGGGGTCTTTACGTTCCATCTGTTTACGTTCCTCGAAGATGCGCAGCAGTATCTCGTTGCCCTCTGTCTCCGCCTGGGCCCCGAAGGCCTGTCGCAGAAAGGCACGCACGTATTCCATCTCGCTGTGCATCACCTTGCCGTCGGCCCGTATTATGTACGATGCCAGCACCAGCAGTGCAAAGCGGAAGCTGTACTGTGTACCTTCGTTCTCGCGGTTGGTATCGGTGTACCTTTGTTGTCCGTTATTATTGCCCCCCTTACGGTCGTCGCCCAGAGAGATAGCCTCGTCAAAAATAGCACCAATCACAACACCGGCCAGTGCCCCCAGAGGGCCTCCGGTCATGAATCCTATGATGCCGCCAATCCATTTTACTATCATATCGTTTCGTCAAAGAATTTATGCTTACTGCAAAGGTACAACATCTTTCTCTTACCTGCAAACGTTTCGACAAAAAAAAGCACCGAGGTGTGCCTACAGAACAAACAACAGCGCAGCGGGCTACCATGCTCGCTGCGCTGTCTCTTATTGGTTGTCGAAGGAATTTGGGAAAAGAAGATGGGGGAGTGGCTCCGTCCCTTTGTTTGGAGCCCGACTCTCCACCTCTAAGCCCCCCTTTAATCCTAAAGGATTCCATCGTCATCCGGACGATCTACATCGCCCTTGTTGCTGCCGGATGAATTGCTGCCGGACCCGGAACCGCTCTGACTGCTGTTGGAGGTACTTACCGTACCGGAGCCCGTTCCCGTTCCGCTGCCGGAGCTAGTGGTGCCACCATCGTCCTCGCCGTCGTCGGTAGAGGTCTTATCCAGGGAGGAATGCTTCAGCACGGCATCCGGGATCAGCTGACCGGTAGACAACCCACCCGTAGTTCGGGCACGCAAACGAACGTTGCTGATGTTGTTCCTAACGGTGAACTCCTCCTTACTCTCGGCACCCTTAGAAGAAATGCCCACGGAGAAGATGGCCAAGTCGTCTATGAGGACGTTCTTACCTTCGAGCAATTGCTCCTTGATGCACGCCACATAATGGTGAGGATACCTACGAACACACCCTTGGAGTAGGGCGAGTTGTGTTTGGCCATGTGGTCGGTCGTTCCCTCCATGTCTACGGTTTCCTCTACTACGGGACGTGCGTACCACTTGAAGTAGACTCCCGGAATCACTTTTCTCAGATTCTGATAAATCTTGAATGTAATCATACTACAATCTGTGTTTTAAGTAAATAAATATAGCTTTAATAAACTCTTTGCGCCTCGTGAGGGATGTCACTCCCCCGAAAGGCACTGCAAAGGTACAACATGCGGCAGGGGGCAGCTACGGCTGCTTACGGCTACCCTCGGCAAGTTATAATAACTTATCGGTATTTGCGAAGGAAGTAGCTCGTTTTTCGGTCAAAAGGCCGTGAAACCTAAAAAAAGGGCGCTCGCATCACAGCGAACGCCCCCCGTTTTAACTTCAATTTGTAAGCGTGAGTACGTACTTCACAGTAGGCACTCACAAACAATATAAACGTCTTAAATGAAGTTTACCAAAATTTGTTTTGCGCCTCGTTGTACTCGAACCCCGCAGTCCGGAGCTTTAGTTCCAGTTCTTTACGCTCCACGCCCATATCGGCACACAGCGCATCCAGGTTCGAATAGAAATCGCGCAACTTCATGTTGACGAAACTCATCAACATAAACGGATCCGTCGGCATATCCTCCATAACACCCGTGTATTAATAGTGGAACTCGCCGAATTCACTCTTTATGGTCAGTGAACGCGGACCCTCCTCTATGCGTCCTACAATCTGAGCATCTATGTTGAAGCTCTTGCTTATCTCAATCACCTTCTCCGCATGTTCCGGAGCTATGTACACCTCCAGGCGATGACCCATGTTGAACACCTTGTACATCTCCGCCCAGTCCGTACCACTCTCCTGAGCGATAGCACGGAACAACGGAGGAACCGGGAACATGTTGTCCTTAATCACCTTGCAGTTCTCGCCCACGAAGTGCAGCACCTTGGTCTGTGCACCCCCCGTGCAGTGCACCATACCGTGAATCTCCGGACGCAAAGCATCGAGCAATTGTTTAACTACCGGTGCATAAGTACGTGTGGGAGAAAGCACTAACTTACCTGCATTGATGGGAGAGCCCTCCACTGCGTCCGTCAGTTTATAGTGACCGCTGTACACCAACTCCTCCGGTACGGCCTTGTCGAAGCTCTCCGGATACTTCTCTGCCAAGTACTTGGCAAACACATCGTGACGTGCACTGGTAAGTCCGTTGCTACCCATGCCACCATTGTATTCCTTCTCGTAGGTAGCCTGTCCGCAACTGCTCAAGCCCACGATCACATCGCCCGGACGGATGTTAGCATTATCAATCACATCGCTACGCTTCATGCGGCACGTCACCGTACTATCCACGATGATGGTACGCACCAAATCGCCCACATCAGCCGTCTCGCCACCTGTAGCATAGATGCCGATACCCATCTTACGCATCTCTGCCAAAAGTTCGTCCGTACCGTTGATAATGGCACTGATTACTTCTCCCGGAATCAACATCTTGTTTCGACCGATTGTCGAAGACACCAATATGTTGTCCACCGCACCCACGCACAGCAAATCGTCCGTGTTCATAATCAGAGCATCTTGTGCGATACCTCTCCATACGGAGAGATCTCCCGTCTCTTTCCAATACATATACGCCAACGACGACTTTGTACCCGCACCATCGGCATGCATTATGTTGC
>CAZUTW010000010.1:0-32721 GCA_964623295.1 uncultured Bacteroidaceae bacterium
CCTGCTGTTTCATGGCTTCGCTCCATGCCAATCGCATGCCTCCGGCCCAGAAACACTGTCCGTCTCCTTGTACTATGTGCAGTTCATGCCCAACGCATACCTGCCGAACGGCATCAGCGGTGCCGTCCGTACAACCATCGTCGGTCAGGAATACGACAATCTCCAATTGCTCTTCCGGCGTTGAAGCTGCATTGTAATGGGCTGCTGCACGGAAAAGATTCTGCAAACAGTGAACGGTCTTTTCACGTCTGTTGTAGCAGGTAAGTATTGCTGCAATATGTATCATTTCTTCTTTCGTTAAAAAACATGGCAAAATTAGCACTTTTTCTTAAAATGCACAACGATTCTACCGAAAAAGGACATACTCTTTGCTTTAAAAATATCTCAATGCTTGGAAAACTTCTTCCCTACTGTCTGCATAGCATTTTTTACATAGTCCTGCTCCGGTGTATCAATTCCAAAGAACCAGATGACGATGAAGCTTACACCGGCGTTGACCAACAAGGTCACAACAAAACGAAACGGAAATGCCGGGAGTAAATGAGTCATGCCATAACTTACTACCAACATGCAAAGCACCGGAAGAATCACGCGTGCAAAGACCAAACGCGCAAATATACGTATCTGGAGATTTGCAAATCGCACTAGGAAGGGGACACGAAGAGCTGCAGACAAGAGTTCGAAGAGGATAAAGGAATACATGACTGCATCCAGTGAGTATCCGAATTTCAACCCCAACCATACGGCAGGAACAGTTAACAATTTTACCGTATATATAAGGAGAGAGTAATTGCGAATTTTTCCCAATGCCTGACAAGCCACATGCAAGCCACACGTAATCTGGTCGCAAAGCGATGTTATCAACATAATGTCGCAAAACAGCACCGCATGGTCGGGTACATCCTTTAGCCAGAGCTTTAGGATTTGTGGCATCTCATAGACGAGCGGAATAACTACCAGCGCCAGTAGGAATACACAATATTTACTTGCCATGGCCGACAAAAAGAGCATTCGCTTACTATCCCCGGCTCCTGCAGCTTTTACAATCTGTGGCGATACGGCATTCATGATGGCCTGCGATAGGAAAGCAACCGATCCCAACACCTGACCGGAGATACCATAGGCTGCATTTATGATGGTTCCGAAGGCGCGATTCAGCACAATGGCAACGCCCTGCATGCGACCGAACACGCACAATGTACTGTAGAGTGTCCACACGGCAAAGCTCAATAGTTTCTTCTGTATCTCAGCATCCCACATACGAACGTGGGGAACCAAGCAGCATTCTTCATATTTATAATGTGAATAGCCTGCCAATGCTAATAGGTTGAAGAGCATCACGGAGGCGATTATCACGGAATAGAGCACCAGACGATTATCATCGAATAGGAAAAGCAAGAATACCAAGCTCAACTTAAGAATACCATCAAGAACATCGATGATAGATATGTAAACAATATTCTCGTGCGAAATGAGCAGTGCTCTAAAGGGAGAGGCCAACATGGAAAAGGAGACGGAGACCACGACAAAGAGGAAGAGAATCTTAGCAACTGCTATCTTTGTATCATCGATGTTTAGAAAGTGCGTATCAAAAATGGCCGGAATCAATGCTATGCAAATGACCGCTAAGGAGATACCCACCAATAAATGAAGCATATAACTATTGGCAAAGACCTTCTTAGACGCCTCCATATCTCCCTGCCCGTTGGAATAGGAAAGGTGACGTTGCGTAGTTGCTACCAATGCACTGGTGAGGTAGGAAAGCAGAGATACCACACCCGCTACCAACATATATAGTCCGTAATCCTCTTTTCCTAAGGCTTGCAACACCAAACGGGTGGAACAAAGGGATAGAACAATGTTTATTAGTGTACGAATGTTGTGAGCCAAGGTGTTTACCACCAATCGTGTATTATCTTTCATCTTTCTCAGGTTCTAAATAGTTATAATAGAAGGAGACCGTAAATAGGAAGAAAATAATCTCCAATGGATATATCTCCATAAGCATCATGGCCGAAAGCACGACAATCGATGCCATCATGATGCATGACATGCGGGTTCTGCAAACAAAGGGAACCGATAAAGATGTGAACAAACAGTAAAAATAGAGTACCATTCCTATAATTCCTCCATATATAAGCATAGCTAAAATAGCATTGTGGGGGCCCATGGCAAAGGAGGACATTTTACTCATGTACCAGTCGTAATCGACGTATCCATACCCCCAGACGGGTGACTGACCTATAACCCTGAGCGCGGAATCCCACATCATCGTACGATTTGTAAACGTGATGTCTTTCTCTAGGACATCCACAATAAACCAAGTGGCAAATTCGTTATTTTCCAATCCCTTGCCGCTAAAGCACACTAGGAATTCAAAGAGCAGGACGAAAACTAGGAGAGTGATGACACATAAACGAAAGAAACGGACGTTGGGTATCATACACAAGACGAGGAATAGAATGATACACGTAATGGAGGTCATGGAAGAGACCATAAACAGCATGGAAAGTCCGGCTACGGTTACACAGACAAACGGTATAAAGAACCACTTGCTTATTTTTAAGCACAATAGATTTGCCGTTATGGCACAAAGTACCCGGCAGCCTATCTGATTGTAATTTCCACCCAACAAATAGCCAACAATATCTTTAGTGTCATCGACGACCCACATCTCCGGATGCATAGCCGTATGGGCAGCTCCCACCAAGACAGCAAAAGAAAAGCCGATGCACGAGCCGATGAGCAATGCGCGTATGTTGTTTTTGTAGTAATTAAAAGCAAAAACCACAAGAAACAGAGCAAACATATGATATAGGGATTCTTTGGCATTTGTCTCCATGAGCAAGGATATGACAAGAACAAATACGCCAAAGAACATAACGGCCAAATCATAGCGCGAGAATGTTCTCTTACGAATCATTAAAAAGCAAGAGAAGGCGGCAGCCAACAACAATACAGCCAACTGCAGATAAGAAAAAAAACTCATCTCTACAGCAGCGAAAGAGAAAGATGCATACATGCCGTAAATCATCATGAAAAAGGCAGGTATAATCTTATTATCCGAAAGATTCAGTCTAAGCATCTTTACTACTACTTCCTGTACCGAACAATATCTTACGTGTTTTCCAGAAACTTATACACAAAGTTGCCAAGAACAGCATACCAATAATGAAGAGCATGCGCTTAGGTCCGGCCGCCTTAACCGGTACAGTGGCACTCTTCAATGTGGTAAACGAAGGAGTTCTCTCTTGCACTTTTGCTTTTACCGCCTCCAACTGTGAATTGACGGTATTGTAGGTGGTGAGTTTCAAATCCATATCGTTCTTTAGCAATTCGCCTTGTTCCACGAGGGCCTGCAACGTCACATTGCGATGGCTATCCGTAAAAGCAGCATAGGCTTGCTGTGCTTTTTTGTATTCTACGCGCGCACTATCCGTAAGGTGCTGATAGTAAATAACATCTTGACGAACCTTCTTGGTTCGATAATCTGTAATAAATTTCTGTAATCGTTCGCGTACGGAGTCGGCCATAAGAGCGGCTACCAATGGGTCTTGATCCGTTACGGAGATGGTAATAACATTGGTCTTCTTATCTACATCACAGGAGATTCCACTCTTAACCTTCTCCACAATCATATTGTCGAACTTAGACATGCGGAAACTATTAATCTTTTCGGATCCGCCTTTTCCCGGCTTCGGTTGTTCCATAAAGAGCCCCTTTATAGAGTTCATTGCCGATTTGAACGGATCCGTGACCGGATTCTTCTTTTGGTGTTTTGTAAGATAAGTGTAATAGTCGGTCTTCACATCGCCGTCGAAGGTTTCTACTTGGATGTCGAAAAGTCCGACAATAAACTCCGGAGATTCAAATAGATCAGGATACAACAAGGGGTAGATAGCATCCGATGTGGACATATCGCCTATGTTTAGTCCAAAGGAGGAAGCAACGGAAGCTAAGCCACTCATAGCATCTTCTCCACCCTCCGGAGCCAAAGCCACGTCGCACTTGTAATACCTTGGTTCGGGGAAGATCCAAACACAAGACAACACAAAGACTATAGGGAGAACAATATAAAACGTCTTGCGCTCACACCAAACGGCTTTGAGTACCTCGCCCAAGTCTACAATATCTTTTTTTCTATTATCGTTACTACTCATTGTTCTACACTATTTCATTGCCGATATTATCACCGCGGCTATAGTAGCAACGGCACTGGTAGCACTTATATACAAGGACGATTTCTGTGCATCGAACGTTCGTTCCGGTTTCGTTGGTACCACAACTTCGCATCCGGGCAAAATTTTTCCTTTGGAGGCTATGCTAACCTGTCCGTTCGGATACAAAACGTAAGCTTTGCTCTTCTTGCCGGTTTTACGAACACCTCCTGCTTGGTTGATGTAGTAAGAGGCTTTCTTACCCATGGTGTAGGCTACGGTGTTGGGGAACAACACTTCGCCACTTATCTTTACTGTGTTGTTCAACTGGGGAATATATACGGAGTCGTTCTCCTGCAGGACGATATCATAAGAGGAGCCCGGTTTAGCGATGGCTTTCTCCAAGTCGATACCAACCGTATATGTTTTCTTGTTCAAGTTGTTCATAATTTCCACAGAATCTTCGGCAGTGGTTGCTACCTCTAACTTCAGGAGTTGCAACTCCTTCTCTTTCTTGGAAACTCTACGAATAAGTTGTACACCACCGGGATATGCCTTAGTGGTTAAACCACCGGCACGATTCAAGATATCGGTGATTCGTTCCTCTTTATTAGCCAGTATGTAGGCACCTCCGTACTGAACCTCTCCCGCAACATAGACTCGTTTCTGTACTTGATAGTTTGGATTGCGGTGGATGGTTACGATATCAAAGGGCTCCAATGCGAAATTGGCTGTGGTTTCCGGCATGAAATTCTTGTCGAGGGTGAGATTGTAAATCTTTGCCATCTTATTACCATCGGGATTATCCTCGGATGAGGTGATGCGACGTGCCACCTCTATGTTGACAAGTGAAGCGGATTCGAGAAGTCCTCCGGCTACCATAACAAGGTCTTCTACCGTTTCGTTCTCGGAATAGTCGAACTCTCCGGGATTCAAAACGTCACCATAAATATAGAGTTTACGCAAATCGTCTATATCTTTGGTGGAGGAGATGATGAGTTCGTCTTCGCTCTGCAGAGATACATCCGGAATGGTTCCATTCATAATGGCTGCCAAATTTATGGATATGGTCTGCAGGGTACGGTTCTCTTTCATTCTGTGAATGACGGCGCGTGCGGTAATGGCTTGTTCCATCAATCCTCCTGCTTGTTCTACCAAGCTTCTTACGCTGGTTACTTGACTACCCAACTTGTACTGACCGGGACGGAACACGGCTCCGGATACGGTTACGGTGTTTCTGAGTCTGTCGAGTGATGAGGCTACATATACGATATCTCCGTCTTGTCCTGTGAAGGAGCCAAAGTCCCATTCGTTTACGTTGTGTACCGTGATGCCATCCTCGCCTACGCGCTCTACGCGTACATTCTTTTTATAGGCATCGCCTGTAAAACCTCCGGCAAATTGCAAGAGGGATTGCAGACTCTCGTTCTTCTTCATTTCGTAGTACATGGGGCGCTTCACCTTTCCGGTTACCTCTATCAGGTTCTCGTAGGGGCCTACCAGGATGACATCGTTGTCGCGCAGGGCTACGTTGCCTCCCATGTTTCCGTTCATTATATAATCGTAAACGTCGACAACGGAGATAATTCTTCCGTTACGACTTACTTTTATGTTTCTGAGTGTACCTATCTCGCGTATACCTCCGGCTAAATAAAGGGCGTTGAATACCGTTGAAAAAGCGGAGAGTGAGTAGGTTCCGGGGGTCTTAACCTCGCCCAACACATTGACGGTGATGGTACGGGTCTGTCCTATGGTCAATTTTATTTCGGAACCGCTGTAGTGACCGCCTATGGCGCGTTTTACCTTCTGCTGGGCTTGTGCTACGGACATGCCTCCCACGTGGATGAGTCCTTCGTCGGGAATGGTGATATTGCCGTCCGGAGAGATGGTGTAAGTTCCGTTCATCTGCGATGCTCCGTAGATATCCAATACAACCTCGTCGCCGGGACCCAACATATAGTCGGAGGGGGTTGCGAGGTTCATTGCCGGTTCGAAAGTAAGATTGGTGGAACGGAAGATATCGTGTCCGAAAATGGGTTTTTCCTCTTCTTGCTCTATATCTTCGTCACCTTGCTCGGCGTAATCGGATAATCCGTCGAGTGATTGATTGCTTTTTACTCTTCGTCTGTCGGGGGTTGTCTCACCATTGTTTACACGAAGTCCGGTGCTTCCGGTCGCCGCTGCGGAAGTACTACTCTTTGACGAACCCTTCTTTTGTTCGTATTGAGTCTTGAGACGTTCCAATTGTTGACGTGTTACGCCACGAGAAATCAAGTCCTTACCAATCTTGGTTTGACTATCTCCCGCTTCCATTCTTGTCTTGACATATTCCGTAATTTGGTCGTCTGTCATCTGCGCGGATGCAGTTATTGCAAATAATACGGAGAAGAAGAGCAGTAAACCTGCTTTACGCAATATATTTCTCATTTTTCTATTTCTTACCTTCTATAACCGAGTAAACCGTTAAAAATACTATCTTTAAGTCGCTCCACAAAGAACGTCTTTGCATATAGTCCAAATCCATGGAAAGACGCTTCAGCATCTTGGCTATCGTGTTGGTATAGCCGTTGTACACTGTTGCCTCCGATGTGAGGCCCGGTCGCACTTGATACAGATACTTATAACGGGCGTCTTGTTCCATTATTTTATCAATAAAATACTTACGCTCCGGACGTGGTCCCACAAAAGACATATCTCCCTTCACAACATTCCACAATTGCGGCAACTCGTCCAGGTGATGTTTCCGAAGGAAAAGACAGAAGGCGGAAGAGGTTTCCATTTCCGGTTCCGTCAGTTTGGGTATACCATCCTTCTCCGTATCCACCGACATGGTACGAAACTTATAGATGGTAAAGGGCTCTCCTCCCAGTCCTATTCGCTCCTGTGAATAGATTACCGGACCATCCTTTTGACACTTAATTACAATATATACCAACAGGAAGACAGGCGAGGATACAATCAAACAGAACATGGCCCCGAAGAAATCGAATATTCTTTTTAAGGCTCGTTCCACAGGATTCATAGCATCGACCATTTCTACCGTTTCCTGTTCCATATTACTACAAGATATTGCTGCTTCCAATATTAAACTTTTTTCTAATATAACCGCTACACGCGATTTTTATTGCAAAATTAAGAAAATAAAAGGAGAAAAAAAGTAAATCACTTGTATTTTTCCCTTTCCTTATAAAAAAGATGAACAAAACATGGCTATATGAAAAACTTTTTGTACTTTTGCACCAAATTCATGGACTCAGACGTCGGGGCTGACCGGTTTTGACAGCGAGATGAAGGGTCATGTAAGCATGCAGTGGGTCGGTGATTTCCACTTGAATCTCAGTTACCAAAAATTTAATTGGCGAAAATAACTACGCTCTCGCTGCGTAATCGAAGTATAGTAGATTACCTTTATTTCGGCACTAGGTGCTGAAACGGGACATCACTCGGAAGCTGTTTTTCCGAAGCGTTTCGATCAAGTGGTGCAAGTAAATCGGGAATAGTTAGGGGCGGCCTCGCGTCCTTGGCGAAACTTTAGAGGATAAGGTTGCTGTGGGTGGTTCAGGTCTTGCAGTAGCACGAAAATACAAGGCTGAAATAAGCATGTAGAAAGCATGGGTTTTCCTTGTTTGGACGAGGGTTCGACCCCCTCCAGCTCCACCAACGATTACAAAAGAGAGTCCGATGAATTCAACGAGAGTTCATCGGACTCTCTTGGCTTTTAGGAGAATACATTTTAATATATAACAATATAACAACACTAATGAAAGAGCTCGAATTGAAGTACGGATGCAATCCGAATCAAAAGCCTTCTCGTATCTTTATGACTGAGGGGGAGTTGCCTATCGAGGTACTGAACGGACGTCCGGGATACATTAATTTCTTGGATGCCTTTAACAGCTGGCAGTTGGTTAAGGAGCTGAAAGAGGCTACGGGACTGTGTGCTGCGGCATCGTTTAAGCATGTGTCACCTGCGGGTGCTGCTGTGGGATTGCCGCTGAGCGACACGTTGAAAAAGATTTATTTTGTGGACGATATAGCTCTTCCGCTCTCTCCTATCGCTTCGGCTTATGCACGTGCTCGCGGTGCCGATCGTATGTCGAGCTATGGCGATTTCATCGCTCTGAGCGATACGTGCGATGAGGTGACGGCTCTCCTTATTAAGAGAGAGGTGTCCGATGGTGTGATTGCACCGGACTTTACGCCGGAGGCTTTGGAGATTCTGAAGGAGAAGCGTAAGGGTACGTACAATGTGATTAAGATTGACCCGAACTATGTTCCGGAACCGGTGGAGCGTAAGCAGGTGTTTGGTATTACGTTCGAACAGGGACGCAACAACATCAAGTTGAACGATCCGGCTCTTTTTGAGAATATCCCGACGAAGAATAAGAACTTTACGGAGGAGGCTCTTCGCGACTTGGTAATTGCGTTGATTACATTGAAGTATACTCAGAGTAATTCTGTTTGCTACGTGAAAGATGGTCAAGCTATCGGTATCGGTGCGGGTCAGCAGAGCCGTATCCACTGTACGCGTCTGGCGGGCAATAAGGCGGATATCTGGTGGTTGCGCCAGCATCCGAAGGTGATGAACTTGCCGTTCGTGGAGAAGATTCGCCGTGCGGATAGAGACAATACGATTGATATCTATATCTCCGAGGATTATGAGGATGTTTTGGCGGAGGGTGAATGGCAGAAGTTCTTCACGGAGAAGCCGGAGCCTCTTACACGCGAGGAGAAGAAGGAGTGGTTGGCAAAGAACACGGAGGTGGCTTTGGGTTCCGATGCGTTCTTCCCCTTTGGCGATAACATAGAGCGTGCGCACAAGAGTGGTGTTCAGTACGTGGCTCAGGCGGGTGGTTCCGTTCGCGATGACCATGTTATCGATACGTGCGACAAGTACGGCATCGCTATGGCATTTACGGGGGTACGTTTGTTCCATCATTAATTTAAAAAACGAGATGCAAAAGTTTAACGGAGACGAAATCGACAAAGTTATCACCGGGGGTATCGTGTTCCATGGGGGACCGAAGAAGCCTAAGAAGGATGATCCCAAGGTGAAGACCAAGGCTAAAAAGAAGTCCTACATAACAGGACTTCATGGTTCCGGTTCTGCTAAAATGAAAGCTGATATCCGCAGAAAGCGGGCGAACCGCCACAAAAACGGATGATTCATATAGGGGTTACAGTATCTTGTAAAGGGTGCTGTAACCTTCTTTATTTCTTAACCTTATATAGAAGAAAGACAATGAACAAGAGGATAATCTTAATGATATGGGCTGTGGGGACATGCTTGCTCACATGGGCACAGACATACTTGGATGCCGGGGCGCCTATTGAGGAGAGAGTGCAGGATGCGCTGTCTCGTATGACACTGCATGAGAAGGTGGCGATAATACATGCGCAGAGTAAGTTTACTTCGGCGGGGGTTCCCAGGCTGGGGATTCGCCAACTGAACATGGACGACGGTCCGCATGGTTGCCGCGAGGAGATAGAGTGGAACAGTTGGTCGCCGGCGCATTGGACCAACGATAGTTGTGTGGCTTTCCCGTCGCTTACTTGCTTGGCAGCTACGTGGAATCGTGCCTTGAGTTCGGCGTATGGTAATGCTATCAGCGAGGAGTTTGCGTATCGTGGCAAGGATGTTATCTTGGGACCGGGCCTCAACATAGCGCGCATGCCGCTCAATGGTCGCAGCTTTGAGTACATGGGAGAGGACCCTTACCTTACGGGGGAGATGGCGGTTCCTTACATACAGGCTGCACAGAAGAATGGCGTGGGATGCTGCATAAAGCATTTCTTTATGAACAACCAGGAAACGGATCGTTTCCGTGTGAATGTAAACGTGAGTGAACGTGCGGTGGAGGAGATTTACTTGCCGGCGTTCGAGAAGGCTGTGACGATAGGTAAGGCTTGGTGTGTCATGGGCTCGTACAACAAGTGGTTGGGTGAATGGTGTAGCCAGAACGATTCCTTGCTGAATGGTATCTTGAAACGTAGATGGGGCTTCGATGGAGCTGTCATGAGCGATTGGAATGCTACGCATAGTACTGAGAGTGCCGCTTATGGCGGATTGGACTTGGAGATGGGTACCGACAACAAGCGTACACACATGGAGGCTCAGGGATATGGTGGCTACTACTTGGCAGACGATTTTGAGAGACTGGTAGCGGAAGGGAAGATTCCTGTTCGTGTTGTCAATGAGAAGGCGGCGCGTGTGTTGCGTACAATCTTCCGTACGGCTATGAACCGGGATAAAGTTATTGGGAATCAGTGTTCCGAGGCGCACTACAACACTTGCTTGGAGATTGGCGAGGAGGGTCTTGTTCTACTTAAGAACGATGCCAACATTCTTCCGTTGAACATGGAGAAGTATCGTAAGGTACTTGTGGTGGGCGACAATGCTACGCGTAGTATGAGCTATGGCGGTGGTTCTTCGGAGTTGAAGACGAAGTTTGATATAGCTCCGCTGGATGCACTTCGAGAACTTTATGGCGACAAAATTGTATACGCTCAAGGATATACAGCCGGGAAGGCTATATATAATAAGGTGGATCCTATTGATGCCAGCTTGCAGGATTCGCTCAAACAGGCGGCGCTTGCTGCAGCGAGGAATGCGGATCTTGTAATTTTTGTCGGGGGTATGAACAAGAACCATCAACAGGATTGCGAGGATGGTGATCGCGAGAATTACGACTTAAGCTATGGACAGAACGAGTTGATTGCTGCACTTGCAAAGATTCAGCACAATACGGTGGTGGTGACGTTTGGCGGAAATCCGTTTGCTACGCCTTGGCTCCAAAATGTAAAGGCGATGGTGCACTGTTGGTACTTGGGGAGCATGAGTGGAAAAACGCTGACGAACGTACTCTCCGGTGCAGTGAACCCGAGTGGAAAACTTCCGGTTACGTTTGCGAAACAGCAGTCGGACTATCCTTGTTTCCAATACGGCAAGGAGGGATATCCCGGTGTTGACAAGCAGGTGTACTATAAGGAGGGTATCTACGTGGGGTATCGTTATTTCGATACCAAACGCGTAAAACCGGTCTTCCCCTTTGGCTTCGGACTGAGCTACACGACCTTCCAATACGGGAAACCGACGATAAGTTCCACGACCCTATCTCAGGATGGTTCCGCCAAGGTCCGTATTCCTATTACCAATACGGGTAAGCGTAAAGGTAAAGAGGTGGTACAGTTGTATATCTCACAACCATCGTGCAGTGTGGACAGACCGGCAAAAGAGTTGAAGGGATTCGAGAAAGTGGAACTAAATCCGGGCGAGACAAAGACTGTTGAGTTTACGATTACGCCTCGTGACTTGGCTTACTATAGTGAGGACCTTCATGCTTGGAAGACGGAGCCGGGAACCTTCAGGATTCTGATAGGTGCCAGCGAAACGGATATACGAGGTAACCTCAACCTTCAATACAAATAAGAAAAGGACGGATGATGGTTCGTAAGGGAACAACCATCATCCGTTTTTTTATTCTTTATCATCGAAGTCCTCTTCTTCGTACTCGAAGTCGTCGAGATCTTCTATGTCTTCATCGTCTACAAATTCTATATCTTCATCCTCTCCCATTGCTTGAAGTTCTGAGCGCAAGAGTCCGATATCTTTGTTCTTGTGAACGATGCGTGTTTGGTCTGTAATAGCTTGAAGTTTATTACTTTCGCTATTTAACTCACGCCACAAGATATCCTTTAGCTCGGTAAGGCCGGTACCTACAACAGAGGAAATGAAAACGTGCGGCACATCGGTGGGAAGGGTTTCTTCCAACATCTGTACCAATTCCTCGTCCAACAAATCGCTCTTCGTGATGGCCAATACTCGTTGCTTCTCCAGCATCTCCGGATTGAAGGTGGCTACTTCGTTCAACAGTATCTCGTACTCCTTTTTTATATCGTCCGTATCTCCCGGAACCATAAACAGCAACAAGGAGTTGCGCTCTATATGTCGCAGGAAACGAAGTCCCAGACCACGTCCTTCACTCGCGCCTTCGATGATGCCGGGGATATCGGCCATAACAAAGGAGAGGTGGTCGCGATAGGACACAATTCCCAAACTCGGTTCCAAGGTGGTAAACGGATAATTTGCAATCTTGGGGCGGGCCGATGAGAGGGAGCTCAGCAGCGTGGATTTACCGGCGTTGGGAAATCCCACCAGACCGACATCGGCCAATAGTTTCAACTCCAGTATCACCAAACGTTCCTGCATGGGTTCGCCCGGTTGTGCATAGCGCGGTGCTTGGTTGGTAGCCGTACGGAAGTTCCAGTTACCCAGTCCGCCACGTCCGCCTTTTAGGAGCATCACTTCCTGTCCGTCCGCTGTGACATCGCACAAATATTCACCCGTTTCTGCATCGTACACCACAGTACCGCATGGTACATCTATGTAGCGATCGGCACCATCCTTACCCGTAGAACGGCTTTTACCACCGCTGCCGCCATTACCGGCAAAGACATGGCGTTCGAAACGCAAGTGCAACAATGTCCAGTAGTTGCGATTACCCCTAAGATAAATATGGCCTCCTCGTCCGCCATCACCTCCGTCGGGACCACCATTGGGCATATACTTGGCACGATGCATGTGCGCAGAACCACGTCCGCCACGTCCGGATCTGCAGTAGATCTTTACATAATCCACAAAATTTGATTCAGCCATATTCTCTTCTAAAATTTATGTTTATCCTAAATCTTTCTTAGTCTTCCTTTTTTAGCGCGCGTAGGGAAACACGTTCATGTTCCCCTACACTGCTATTGCTTGCGAACCGCAGAAACAATTGCGGCTCTTATTGTTTAGTTCAGTTTCTTCTCTACCGCTGCGTAGATCTCGGACAGCATCTGCTCCATGGAACCTTTGTAGGTAAAGCTGTTGCGAATGCCTTCCTTCTCGAACCACTCGATAAGCGGAGAAGTCTGAGTTTTGTAAACGTTGAAACGATTTTTGATGGTCTCCTCGTTGTCGTCGGAACGTCCCTGCTCGATAGCACGATTCAGCAAACGAGCCATCAGCTCATCCTCTTCTACGATCAACTCAATCATCATGCCCATAGTAGCACCACGCTCGGTCAACATCTTCTTGAGAGACTCCGCCTGTGCAATAGTTCTTGGGAAACCGTCGAAGATAACACCGGCCTTCTTGTCGATAGCATCGTAGGTAGAAGCCAAAATTTCAGTCATCAACTCATCGGGGATAAGGTGTCCCTTCTCCGTATAACTCTTTGCAATCTTACCCAATTCGGTACCCTTGCTAATCTCACCGCGCAATACATCGCCCGTAGAGATGTGAGCGAAGCCATACTTTTCTACTAACTTGGCGCTATATGTTCCTTTTCCGGAACCCGGAGCACCAAAAATGATAATATTCAACATTATATTCTATATTTAAAAATTTCTATTCCTTCTACCGTTGTATCTCCACTACTCTTCTACCACCGTGTAGATATCCTTCAGGTTTCGTCCCTGTTCGTTGTAGTCGAGTCCATACCCCACGATAAAATCATTGGGGATGGAGAAACAATTGTAATCTACTGTCAAGTCTACCTTGAGATTGCCCGGTTTTAACAACAACGTGCAGATTCGTATGTCTGCCGGATGCATCTCCCGCAACATATCCATCATCTTAACCATCGTGAAACCACTATCAACGATATCTTCCACGATGACTACCGTACGTCCCTCTATCGGAGTATTTAATCCGATAAGCTGAGTCATCTCTCCTGTTGATGACGTGCCGGAATAGGACGACATCTTAACGAAGGAAATTTCACTCGGAACCGTTATCTCTCTCATGAGATCGGCCGCGAAAACGAAAGAGCCGTTCAACACAGCCAAGAAGATAGGATTCTTATCGGCCATATCGCGGTTCAACTCTCCGGCTACCCTTCTCACTTGCGCTGCAATCTCCTCTGCGGGGATAGAAACAGCGAACTTTTTGTCTAAAACTTGACGAGTTTTCATTACAAACACCTTAATTTGGCTACAAAATTACAAAAAATATCGGAAAAACCTAACGCAAAGGAAGTTTTTTAGTAAATTTGTATCATGAATATATTGTTAGGTACTCAATTTAGGGCTTGGGACAAATATACAATCGCCCATGAACCCATCAGTTCTATCAATCTGATGGAACGTGCTTCTGTAAACATCGCTCAACTTATTTCGGAGCGATGGGGAAAGGAGACGCCCGTTTACGTCTTTGCCGGACCGGGCAACAACGGAGGAGATGCGCTGGCAATTGCACGATTGCTATCGGAACGAGGTTACTCTATTTCCGTATACTTGATGAATCCCAAACAATATCTAACAAGCGACTGCGAGACAAACAAGCAACGGTTGCTCGCTATCCCTAGCATCAAGTTTACGGAGGTGACAACACAGATGGATACTCCGACCATTCCGAAAGAGAGCTTGATTATCGACGGACTCTTTGGCACCGGACTCAATCAACCCCTGAGCGGTGGATATGCTATGCTGGTAAAATTCATCAATAACACGGGATGCGATGTACTTTCCATAGATATTCCTTCCGGTTTGATGTGCGAGGACAATACGTGTAACGACCCGCAACACATCATCCGTGCCACTGTCACAGCTACCGTACAGGGGCTGAAGTTGGCTTTTCTCTTCCCCGAGAACTATATATATATAGGTGAGGTTAAAATCGTCGACATAGGTTTGCACCCTGATGGTTTGAACGAAATGAAAATAGGTTATTCGACCATCGAGAAGAGCGACGTAGAACGTATGATAAAGACGCGCAATCCTTACGCTCACAAAGGAAGTATGGGACATGGACTGCTTATTGCCGGAAAATACGGAATGGCCGGTGCCGCCATTCTTGCCGGAAAGGCTTCGCTGCGTACCGGATTGGGAAAGATTTCTATCCATACGCCTACAAGCAACAACGATATCATACAAATAAGCATACCGGAGGCCATTGTGTCTCACGATATGGACATGGAGATGATCACCCACATACCGGATAGTATTTTATATACGGCCGTGGCTATGGGGCCGGGCATAGGCACAAGTAAGGAAACGGCAAATGCACTGCATGAATTGCTTACGGAGGCAAAAATCAGGGTTGTGCTCGATGCCGATGCTCTTAACTGTCTGGGAATGAACAAAGAGTGGTTGGAACTTATTCCACAAGATAGCATCATAACCCCTCATCCGAAAGAGTTTGATGCATTGGTTACTCCCAGCACCAGTACCTACGAACGCATTGAAAAAGCCAAAAAATTGGCACGCGACTACCGCATATACGTCATTCTAAAGGGGCATCACACAGCCATCTGTACGCCGGAAGGACACACGTATCTCAACACATCCGGCAACGCCGGAATGGCTACCGCCGGAAGTGGTGATGTTCTTACCGGAATCATATTGTCGCTTTTGTGCCAACACTATACCCCGAGAGAGGCCTGCTTGTTGGGCGTATTCCTGCACGGAAGAGCCGGTGATATCTATGCCGAAGAGAACTGCGAAGAAAGCCTTACGGCTAGCGATATAATACAGTATATACCCAAAGCAATTAGAAGTTTAAAACCATAAATACGAATTTCTTATGAAGATAAATAAGATACTGACAACAGCGCTTTTATTGGGCATGAGCCTATCGGCAAGCGCACAAACGGAGTCCGGGGTATATATCCCGGGTAGCAACACCGAGGGTATCACTTACTTCTTGCCTAAAACCGGTGTTCGCATCTGCTTGGAGATAGAAAAGAAAGAGGTGACACCGGGAGAGTTCTGTAGATTTGCGGAACGCTACCTGCACCAAAAGGATGTAGCGACGGTTGCGTCAACGACCTACACGATAAAAGGTATCCAACTCCAGGAAATGGCTGTTGCCGACAAAGATAAGGGATTTACTATTAAGTTGAAAGACAAAACGGTTGCACCGCTCATGTCGCTCACGCGAGAGGGGGTATTGTTGTCTATCAACAAGAAAACGTCCTACAACGATGAGGCGCCGGAGGCGACAAGTACGACAACGGACAATTACATCGATGCCCACCCCTACTTTACCGGTGATTTGCTCTCCGCCGGAAGCACATCAAAGATGGCTGAACTAGCTGCACAAGAGATATACGATATTAGAGATAGCCGCAGTGCTCTGATTCGTGGCGAAGCGGATAACACGCCAAAGGATGGCGAACAACTCAAACTGATGCTTCAACAACTGAGTACGCAGGAAACGGCTTTGCAGCAACTATTCATCGGTAGCGAGAAAACCACAACTACCACTGAATACATTACCATCGTTCCCGATGGAGATGTAGAAAAAGAAGTTTGTTTCCGATTCTCACAAAAGTTGGGATTAGTGGATAAGGACGATTTGTCCGGTACTCCTTATTATATAAGTATACAGAACATGAAAACTTGTCCGGAACCCGATGAAGAAACGCTCAAGGCTCTTGATAAGAAGAAAGCAACGTCCGGAGTTTTTTATTCCGTTCCCGGAAAAGGATTGGTTCAGATATTCTCTCCTACCCGGATTATACTCAAAAAGGAAGTTTCTTTTGCTCAAATGGGAAACATAGAACTTCTAAGCGGTTCTTTGTTCAACAAGAAGGAAACGGTAAACGTAACTTTCAACCCCACATCCGGAGCTATTGAAAGCGTAGAAGGAGAATAATAAAGGTGGGATAAAAGATAAGCATCCATGAATAACTTCATGATGCATAGTTCTACAGAAGGAGTCATGAAGATGGCTTCTTCTTTTTCATAGACACGCTTTTGAAAATCACCAACGTTAGTACAAAAAAAATCGAGGAGCGCGAGCCCCTCGATTCTTTTTTTTATCGAGCTTGAATTACTGAGCGAGCTTACCGTCAGAACCGAGCACATTCACAATCTTGTGGATGTACATCTTCTTCATGTTCTCACGAGCCGGCTTCAAGTACTGACGAGGATCGAAATCGCCCGGGTGCTCAGCCAAGTGCTTGCGGATAGCAGCAGTCATAGCCAAACGAGAGTCAGAGTCGATGTTGATCTTGCAAACAGCAGACTTAGAAGCCTGACGCAACTGCTCCTCAGGAATACCGATAGCAGCCTCCAAGTGACCACCAAACTTGTTGATGGTGTTTACCTCGTCCATAGGAACGGATGAAGAACCGTGGAGTACGATTGGGAATCCAGGCAACTTCTTCTCGATCTCAGCAAGGATATCGAATGCCAATGGAGGTGGAACCAATACACCATTTACCAAAGTACACTGCTCCGGAGTGAACTTGTGTGCTCCGTGAGAAGTACCGATAGAGATAGCCAAAGAATCACAACCCGTACGAGTAGCGAAATCGATTACCTCCTCAGGCTTAGTGTAGTGAGACTCTGCTGCAGAAACCTCATCCTCAACACCTGCCAATACACCCAACTCAGCCTCAACGGTTACGTCGAACTGATGTGCGTACTCAACAACCTTCTTTGCAAGTGCTACGTTCTCCTCATAAGGAAGGTGAGAACCATCGATCATAACAGAAGAGAAACCGTTGTCGATACACTCCTTGCACAATTCGAAAGTATCTCCGTGATCCAAGTGAAGAACAATCTCAGGATGCTCACAGCCCAACTCCTTAGCATACTCTACAGCACCCTTTGCCAAGTTGCGAAGGATGGTACCGTTTGCGTAGTTGCGCGCGCCCTTAGATACCTGCATGATAACCGGAGACTTAGTCTCAACAGCAGCCATCACGATAGCCTGCATCTGCTCCATTGTATTGAAGTTGAATGCAGGAATAGCATAGCCACCTGCTACGGCTCTCTTGAACATCTCACGAGTGTTCACCAAGCCTAATTCTTTGTAACTTACCATTTTTATTTGAATTAAATGAGTTAATAATTTCCGTATTCAGCTACAAAGTTAATTCTTTTTTGTGTTACTACCGAAGAATACCTCTTTTTTTTTCAAAAATAATGTCCAAGGACTTTTTTTTCTCAAAAAAATCGGCAAAACTCTTGCCACATTCAAGTAAAATGACTACCTTTGCATCCGTTTTAATTAACCCCAATTTCCGAATAGGATTTGAGTAATAACAATTAAAGAACAAAAGAATAATGAAAAAAGGAATTCATCCAGAGAATTATCGTCCCGTAGTGTTCAAGGACATGAGTAACGGTGACATGTTCCTTTCACGCTCTACTTGCAAGACCAATGATACTGTAGAGTTCGAAGGAGAAACTTACCCTGTTGTTAAGCTTGAAATCTCAAGCACCTCTCACCCATTCTATACCGGTAAGAGCAAGCTTGTGGACACTGCCGGTCGCGTAGATAAGTTCATGAGCCGTTACGGTAAGGCTCGCAAATAAGCGAACGCTTCCGAAACACACAGGTCGAACAGACATAAGGCGGATGTTTTCTTGAAGAAAGAGAGCATCCGCTGCTTTTTTATCCTTTCATACGCTTTTTACCGAGAAAACGAGCCCTTGCTTTCGCTTTTTTGTCTAACTTTGCACCCACATTACAAAGTTCAAAGTATTATGACCGGAATACATCAATTCTATAAAATAGGTACACTGACGCTCCTTCTTGCCTGTGCGCAAATACATGTGACAGCTCGCACCATCAAGGAACTATTTACCGAGATGCCCAACGAAATGTTGCCACTATTAAGTCAAAACGACCGACTCGACTTTATCGACTATAAAGAAAACAACATGCGAGCACGCGTTACCAACACGTTTGGTGGCAAAAGCGAGATGACAGCAGTAACCGATGATTACTTCCACATTACCCTTTCCAATAGCAGTGAGATTAGTGCAAAAATGCTATATACGGAGGGAGGTGACACCATTATTTGCGTTGTAAACACCTATAATACCCCCATGAAGGACTCGGATCTTCGTTTCTACAACACCACGTGGAATCCATTGGAAACGGATAAGTATATTTCAACTCCCACTTACGAAGACTACTGGGAAGCAGCCGATACGCTGAGCGATGATGAGTATGCCGGACTATTACACAAAGTAGACATGCACACCACGGAGATTCTCTTATCTCCCGAAAGCACCGATATCACCTATCAGATACACATACAAACCTTAGAGAAAAAAGATGAGGAGCGCATAACGCCCCTCATAAAAAAACAAACGCTCCAATGGAACGGAAAACATTTCTCACTTTGATCCCAAATACAGGAACAGCATACTGATAAGAACCAAGAGTAAGTCTACCGCCTTGCTCTTTAGGTTCTTCTCACGAAAAATCATGGCACCAAACAAGAAGGAAACAATGACACTACTCCGGCGCACCATGCTTACGATGGAAATCATAGCACCATTCAAGCTTAAAGCGTAGAAGTAGACAAAATCGGCAACCGATAAGAAGACCGATATACAAAGGATGCTCCAACGCCACTTGAATGGAGTGGTACTCCTACGCTTAGGATACCAAAGAAGTAACAACATGCATCCCATCATGAAGAACTGATAGATGTTGTAATAACTCTGTACCGCCATGCGATCCAATCCCACGCCACCATTCTCGGGCGATGCCATCAGGAACTTATCGTATAAACCGCTCATAGCCCCCAACACATTGGCGGCTACCACAAAATAGATCCATTTATCGTGTTTAAAGTCTATACCCTCCTTTTTACCGCTTTTACTCAACAAGAAGAAAGAGATAATGGCCAAAATTACACCAATCCACTGATACACATTCAGATGCTCGGAGAATATCACCAATGCTCCGATAAGCGCCATGAGCGGACGGGTTGCATTGATAGGTCCCACAATGGTCAGCGGAAGGTGTTTCATGCCGAAATAAGCTAAAACCCACGAAGAAAGAACAATGCAAGATTTAAGCAAGACATATTTCTGCACCTCCCATCCTACACTCGGGACATAGAAAAGGCTATCACTCTCCACTACACCTCCCGAAGACAATAGAATAAAAGGAAGGAATATCAAACTCGAAAACAATGTATTCAGGAACAATACCGGAATCACTGCATTGCCGTTCAGCGATTGCTTCTTGAACACATCATAAAAGCCCAGCAGCACTGCCGAGCAAAAAGCATACATCAACCACATTGTCGTATTTCTCTTTTATTGTATAAATATCTTTTCCGGATACTGTATATCCACCAAGAAGAGCGCATTCCCCGGAACCGATTCGCCGGCAGAACAACGATTTTTCTTCTCTATTACCTCACGAAACGCTTGCAAATCCAGTTTGCCGTAACCCACATCGAGCAACGTTCCCACCACCGAGCGAACCATGTTGCGCAGGAAACGATTCGCCGTTATCTCGAAACGCCAAGCATCCGGTTCCGTCAACGGCACCCAACGAGCACAACGCACATCACAGATATTCGTTGCCACATCGGTATGCAACTTACTGAAACTTGTAAAATCAGAAGTTTCCAGAAGCACCTTGGCAGCCTCGTTCATCTTCTCGAAATCCGGTTTACGATACAATCCATAAGAATAATAACGTTCTCCGAAAATCTTCTTACCCATATGTACATAATAATAATAGGTGCGCGCAATAGCATCAAACCGAGCATGCGCATCCGCGGCAACCGGTACGATGCGGTCTATCGCCACATCACGTGGGAGCAAACGGTTCATCTTGTCCGTCAGCCACGCCACATCCGTGACACGCTCCGAATCGAAATGCGCCACCATAAGTTTTGCATGCACTCCCGCATCCGTTCTACCCGCCCCCACGATAGGCGTTTCCTCGCGCAGCAAAGTAGACAAAGCACGCTGTATCACCTCCTGAACGCTCACGCCATTCGGTTGCACCTGCCATCCGTGATACGCAGTACCATCGTAAGATAAATAGATAAAATATCTCTGTTGCATTCTTATCATCTCAAATAACGATGCAAAATTACGACAACTTTTTCATAGTACCAACGAACAAGCACGCAATTTGCGTTTTTTCCGGTTTTTCAGCATTCCGAATAGACAGAAGCTGCAATATTGAGAAAAAAGGAAGAGAAATGTACACTGCATGTAGCATAAAGACAAAAAAACGTCCGAATATTGCACGTTTTTCAAGAAAAATGGGTAAATTTGCACCAAAATAAATTCAAAAAAGACATTAATAAAATTATGAACGAAGCACTTCGCACCAAATTATCCGATAGTGCCGCTGCCCGTTGGACAGCTCTGGCTATCGTTTCCGTGACTATGATGTTCGCCTATTTCTTTACAGACGTCATGTCACCCCTCGAACCGCTTCTCACTGCCCCTGTCACCGAAGGTGGATTGGGCTGGAGCAGCTCTGAATATGGATTTTTCTCCGGAAGTTATGGATTCTTCAACGTATTCCTATTACTTCTTTTCTTTGGCGGAATTATTCTGGATAAGTTCGGAATTCGCTTTGCCGGTATCATGTCTACCGTACTGATGTTTGCCGGAGCACTTATTAAGTGGTATGCAGTAGGCAACGGATTCGAAGGAACCGTAACCCTTCCCTTCGGCCTCGGCGAATACGGCACCCAAGTAATCATTGCCTGTCTCGGTTTTGCCACCTTTGGCGTTGGTAGCGAGATAGCCGGTATCACCGTTTCCAAGGTGATTGTTAAGTGGTTTACCGGACACGAATTGGCACTGGCCATGGGTCTCCAAGTAGCACTGGCACGTATCGGAACAGCGGTTGCCTTGGCAGCCTCTCTGCCTTTTGCCAAATTATTGGGAGCAGCCTCTGCTTCCGTAGGATTGGGAGCAGCCCTTCTTCTTATCGGAGCCGTTAGCTTCTTGGTTTATTGTGTTATGGATAAGAAAGAAGATGCCGCAGCCGCCATGGTTGAAAGCGAACCCGAAGAAGGATTTAAGATGAGCGACCTGGGCGTTCTCTTCACCAACAAAGGTTTCTGGTGCATCACCCTCCTTTGTTTGATGTTCTACTCAGGTGTATTCCCCTTCCTGAAGTTTGCCACCAAGATTATGGTATTTAAATATGGTGTAAGCGAAGATATGGCAGGTCTTATCCCGGCTCTGTTACCCTTCGGAACCATCTTCCTGACCCCCTTCTTCGGCAACGTATACGATCGTTATGGAAAAGGAGCCACTCTCATGCTTATCGGTTCCATTCTACTCACCCTGGTACATGTCTCTTTTGCGCTGCCCATGAACAGTTGGATTGTCCCCATCCTTGCCATGATTGTGTTGGGTATCGCCTTCGGTTTGGTTCCATCAGCCATGTGGCCATCCGTTCCTAAGATTATTCCTATGAAGTTATTGGGTACAGCATATGCCGTTATTTTCTACATTCAGAACATCGGTTTATCTATGGTACCCATTCTTATCGGTAACGTCAACAACAAAAACACCGGTGCCGATGGCATCATCGACTACACGGAGAGTATGACCATCTTTGCAGGCTTTGGCGTTGTAGCCATTGTCATAGCACTCCTCCTGCTCCTCGAGGACAAGAAGAAGGGATATGGTCTGCAGCAACCGAACGTCAAGAAGTAACCCTTATATAAAAGAATAAGTAACGATAAAAATAAAATAGTATGTTCGAAGGACAACCCAAAGGCCTGTGGGCTTTGGCTTTAGCCAATACAGGCGAACGATTCGGCTATTACACCATGTTGGCCGTCTTCGTACTCTTTTTGCAAGCCAACTTTCACTACGATACTGCCATTGCCGGAAGTATCTTTTCCACCTTCCTCATGTTTGTCTACTTTCTTCCGCTCATAGGAGGAATCCTGGCCGACAAATTCGGTTACAGCAAGATGGTCGTCACCGGCGTATTCATCATGTTCTTAGGTTACATCCTGCTCAGCTTGCCACTCGGAAGCAATACCGTAGCCGTAGTTGCCATGGCCATAGCCCTCTTCTTTGTAAGTTTGGGAACCGGTCTGTTTAAAGGCAACCTGCAAGTGATGGTAGGCGATCTCTACCAAGACCCCAAATATGCCGACAAACGTGATGCCGGCTTCTCCTTATTCTACATGGCCATCAACATAGGTGCCCTCTTTGCACCTACCGCAGCCATTAAGATTATGGAAGTGGCCCAAACACAGTGGGGATACAGCGAAGCCGATTCTTATCACTTTGCTTTTGGAGTAGCCTGCATCTCTTTGGTATTTAGTATTGCCGTATATCAGTTGGGCAAATCCACCTTCCGTCAGGTACTCACCAACGAGAAGAAAAAAGAGGAAAAGAGCGAAACCGTAGTAACCGATGAGATGAGTCCCGCAGAAACACGCGAACGCATCATCTGCTTGTGCTTGGTATTTGCCGTAGTCATATTCTTCTGGATGGCATTTCACCAGAACGGTCTCACCCTCACCTACTTTGCTCGCGACTACACAGCAACCACCGCAACCGGCATAACGGGAATGGAGTTCAATGTAGTAAACCTCATATGGTGCATCTTGATTGTATATCAAGTAGTAGGTCTTTTGCAGAAAGGCAGTACCCGCAGTAAGATTATCAATCTCATTATACTTGCCATCTCCGCCGGAGCACTCGGTTACGACTACGTGCAGCACGGAAGCGACATTGTCAACATAGACGCGCCCATCTTCCAGCAGTTCAACCCCTGCTTTGTTGTAGCACTTACCCCCATCAGCATAGCCCTCTTTGGAGCACTCGCCAAGAAAGGAAAAGAGCCGAAAGCTCCCGTTAAGATTGGATTGGGTATGTTGGTTGCAGCCGTGGCCTATCTGGTGATGACCGTATCTTCTATCGGACTCGACACCCCTGCAGTCGATGCAGAAGGAACCCCGATGCACATGGCCAATGTATCACCCAATGTATTGGTAAGCACCTACCTTATTCTTACCTTTGCCGAGCTGTTGCTCTCCCCTATCGGAATCTCTTTTGTTACCAAGGTAGCACCCGACAAGTACAAAGGTATGATGATGGGCGGTTGGTTTGTATCCACTGCCATCGGTAACTTCTTGGTGCAAATACCCGGATACCTATGGGGTAAAAACCTCTGTCTGGTGTGGGGAATCCTTACCGGTATCTGTCTGTTGGCAGCCCTGTTTATCTTCAGTATTATCAAGAAACTCAACAAGGTAGCATAAGGAGCATGGCAAACAGACACCCGGCAGGTCTCTACCTGCTCTTCTCCACCGAGATGGCCGAACGTTTCAGTTACTTCGGCATGCGTGCCATCTTCATCTTGTACATGACCAAGATATTGATGATGAACGATGCACTCGCCAACAATATCTACGGAAGTTACACGGGATTGGTGTATCTCACCCCACTCATTGGAGGAATCATCTCCGATCGATTCTGGGGTAACCGACGCACCATACTCACCGGACAGATACTCATGGCAGCCGGACAGTTCACCATGTTCTTGAGTGCCAGTTTCACGGAAAACGTGCAACTCAGCACCATGCTCATGTTCGTAGGATTGGGATTGATTATTGCCGGCAACGGATTCTTCAAGCCCAACATCAGCACCATGGTGAGCGAGTTGTACGAACCGGGAGACAAACGCCGCGACAGCGCCTTCACCATCTTCTACATGGGTATCAACATAGGCGCCTTCTTTGCACCGCTCATCTGCGGAGCACTGGCCGACATAGACTATCGTTGGGGATTCTTGGCATCTTCCATCGCCATGATTCTCTCCCTCATAGTTTTCTCCAGCCTCAAGAGCAAACTTCTGGTAACCCCCGATGGACGACAAGTAGGTCTCCCACCGGTACGCGCCAAGGTAGAAACAACCGTCCCTCAACAAGGAGGTAGCAAGATAACCCTTCGCACCATACTCTGTTTGGTAGGTTTCATAGCATCGGCCGTAGGCATCACCTACGGGAGCGACGATGCCATCGGTGGAATTATCCTCTCGGCCTGTTTCTGGATGCCGGTGTATATCATCACCGACAAGACACTGACCAAGGTAGAGAGACACCACATATGGGTGATATACATCATCGCCTTCTTCGTTATCTTCTTCTGGAGTGCTTACGAACAGGCAGGAGCTTCGCTCACCCTCTTTACCGAGCGCAATGTGAACCGTCAGTTTGGCGGATGGACCATGCCCACGGCGTGGACACAATCCTTCAACGCCATCTTTGTAGTAGCACTCGCTCCGGTTTTTGCCGCTCTGTGGACGTGGTTGGATAAGCACAAGATGGAACCCTCCAGTCCCGCTAAGCAAGCCATCGGTTTGCTGTTACTGAGTGCCGGATATGGTGTGATTGCTATAGGCGTACATGGCGTTGACGCCTCCACAAAGGTAAGTATCTTTTGGCTGGTTTCCCTCTACTTCATTCACACCTGCGGTGAGTTAAGTCTTTCCCCCATCGGTCTCTCCATGGTGACCAAGCTCTCTCCGCTGCGCATGGGTAGTTTGATGATGGGCGTTTGGTACCTGAGCACCGCTGCCGCCAACAAGATGGTGGGTGTACTCAGCAGCCTGATGCCGGGTGCGGATGGACAACCCACCCATTTCCTGGGATTCGAGATTGACTCCCTGTTCAGTTTCTTCCTGGTATTTGTAGTCATGGCCGGTATTGCCGGCATCGCCCTTCTCTTCATCAGTCCTTATTTAAATAAGATGATGAACGAGAAAGACGAGTAAGCAATAACTCACAACTTCCGTTTGTTACGGAAGCGCTATATATCCCAACCGCTTTTTGCCATCCATTTTGACAAGAAGCGGTTGGTTTGATTTTACATGTTTCATGTGCTCGGTCTCCTCGACCAATGTCATTTTCTCCAATTCCCCATCACGCAGGAAACCGCTACGACCGTTCTCATCCACGGTGAAATAGCCCACTCCAAAGGAAGTTAGATTCTGGAAGAAATGCGTACCCTGACTGGGTTCCACATAGTACCCCTCCAATCCTTGTTCCACCATGACACGCACATTGGCAATCTGGCTCCAACGGACAGGAGCCCCCAAAGAGGAATCACTGCTGCCCCAACGCCCCGGACCAATCAAGATATATCCCTTGCCCTCGGCACGCATTTTGGCGTTCAGTTCCTCCACCTCCATCGCAATCTTCTCGTTGTCCAAGCGAGAATAGTGTTCGGTCTTCACATAGATGACATCGTAGACATCGTCCATAATGCCATGTCCCAGCACATGTGTACTCTTCAACAACATGGTAGACTCATCCGCCTTCTCCAAATCCTCCTGCAATGCCTGGTTACTATCCACTATCGGACGGATTTGTAAGAGATAGAAGGTAGACATCTCCGGCACGAAAGCGAACTCTATCTCCACCGGACGACGCATCTCATCCTCGCCCACCTTCTTCACCATCTTCAAGATCTCCACAAGCGGTTGTTTCTTGTATTTAAGATAATTGGCAAAAGTAATCAACTTACGTCCCCCCTCCTGCACACCATCGTAGATACGCTGGTCGTAGGGATTGTACGTCGATGCCACATTGCCCAGCAATCCCAACTTATCCGCCTTACGGATGGTCATCTTCACCAATCCCATAGACTCATCGGTCGAGAACACCAAGTCGGCATTCAGATCCATAGCATAGAAACTCGTCTGCGTCTCCCGCAAAGCCAAATCCAGCTCACTCAACTGCAGCACATGTTCCGGATGCGATGGCGAGAAACGCAACGTCTGACCACCATCTACCACATACTTACCCAATCCGAAGGCCATGTTCACAACCCCCTCTTCCACCTCCTCGTAACCCACGGGATAGAAATTCAGGGAACGCAACACACCGGACACATCCGGATAGAAAAGATTGTCGTGATGAACACCCGCAACCTCTTGCAGCACCACCGCCATCTTCTCCTCGTCTATCACATTGCTTGTAGCCTCTATGTACGCCTTACTATCCTTGCGATACACCGATGCATACACCGCTTTTATGGCATTCAGCAAGAGTCGTAACATCTCCTTCTTGTCTTCGCGATAAGGAATCATATACGTAGCATATATTCCCGCAAAAGGCTGATAATGGGCATCTTCCAAGAGACTCGAAGAGCGTATGGCCACCGGGCCCTGTATTGCATTGAGGTAACAAGAAAGGTTCTTGTGGACATCCTCGCGGAAACGTCCCTTAAGGAATTGTTGTACTATCTCCTCATCGGACACATCGCTCAGAGCAATCTCAAAGAGGTTATTGTCCTCCATAAAGTAGTCGAACACATCCGTACACACCACCACGGTGCGAGGCACCATAACACGCACATCGCCCATCTCGTTCATCTCCGGATGACGTTTCAGTACATGGTCCAAGAACGCCAGACCTCTACCTTTACCGCCCAAGGATCCCTCACCGATACGAACGAAGTTGGAATAGCGGTCGAAGTTCTCCTGGCTGAAGTCTGCCACCACACCACTGTTCTTCATCTTACGATAAGCCAAGATTGCATCGAAGATGATTTGACGATGCTCCGCCAACCCCTCCTCGCTCTCGCACGAAAGACTCCGGATAAAGTCGGCCAACGGGAACATGGCACGCGAGTACAACCAACGAGACACATGATTATGACTCACACTATAGAACAGAGAATCGGGCGGAATGGTAAAGATATTCTCCTGCAACTCCTTCAAGTTGTGAATAGCAAACAACGGCTCACGCGTCTTGGGGTTGACGACAATAAAATCACCGAAACCGAAATCTCGTTTCACCACATCGCAGATATCCATTTCCTTATGACGCGAATTCTTATCGATAAACCGCACATGCAAAGACTCTGCGATATCGCGGTTCGACGATTGATTACTCTCCAACACCAACGGCAAATGAGGATTATCCTCCCGGATAGCACGCAAGAGATCCTCGCCCGCATGCTCATCGTTGTGCCCCATACGCGGGAAACAACCATCCGAAATCACACCTTGTATATTATTACGATACCTATTATATAATCCCCACGCCTCCTCATAGTCGCGCGCCAGCACAATCTTGGGGCGACCACGTTTGCGCAACATCTGTTGGTGCGTATTCAGCGCCTCCGAAGCAAACACGATACTCTGTTCCAACACGAACTTATATAAAATAGGTAAGATGGAAGAATAGTAACGAATGCTATCCTCCACCAACAAGATTACCTGCACCCCCTCCTTGGCGTCGTCCTCCAAGTTCTGGCGGTCCTCTATGAGCTTTATGATAGAAAGAATCAAATCCGTGTTGCCCAACCAGCAGAACACCGACATAAAGATACTCAAGTCCTCACGCTCCATACGCTCCGCAATACCATGCGAAAACGGAGTAAGCACCACCATCGGCACATCCAGGAAACGCTGTTTTATCTCACGCGCAATCACAAACACATCGCTGTTGTCCGCCGCCGGCATACACACCACCAAATCGAACGAACGCGAAGCCAGCGCCTTCACCGCCTCCTCGTGGTTCGAAGCCAAAGAAAAGCGCGGAGGACGCGACAAGTTCAGCGCCGTGTATTCCGTAAAAAGTTTTTCCTCTATGTGGCCGTCATCCTCCAGCATGAAAGCATCGTAGGGATTGGCAATCAACAGCACATCCCACACCCGGTGCGACATGAGATTATTGAAACGCGTTTCGTTGAAACACAGCTTCCTGAAATCCGCTGCCAGCACCGTATTATCGTATTTTTTTTCCATTTTCCTCAATCGTTTCCACAAACTTACACTTTTTTCAGGTTACAGCCAACAAAAAGGAGCAGGAAAAGCACAAGAGACACCATTTATCATCAATTCCGAGCCTTTTTTTAATGAAAATCCGCGAAAAACGCGTAAAAAGGAGGAAAAAAGATAAAATAATACCCGAAACAATTGTGTAAATGAATTGAAAATTGTACTTTTGTACCAAGTAATAATAGTATACAAGAACACAAAAAATCTACTATAAATGAAAAAAACGATTTTGATAATAGACGATTACGACTATATGGCTCGTTTGTTGGAAATTTTTCTCCGCGTAGAGTACGACTGCGTTCGTGCCAAAAACGGTCAAGAAGCCATCGACATGCTAAAAGCCGGAACCCGCCCGGATCTCATCTTGTGTGATATGATGATGCCGGTTATGGACGGCGAACAATTCCTTATATGGATTAAGGGGAACGAAATGTTCAAGAGCATCCCGGTATTCATGGTCACCGGACTGGCAAATCCGGAAGTGCAAGCCAAGATGTACGATTTGGGAGCAGAAGGCTACATTTTGAAACCCTTCAACCCCACCGTTCTAAAAGCACAAATACGCAATCGTTTAGAGCAACAGTAAGATATAGGAAGTCCACAGTAAGTTATAGAAGTTCAACAGTAAGTTAAAATTTAAAACAATGCAACAATGTTCCACAGAGAGAGCACCGTTATATATATAGGAAGTGCGGAAAAGAAATTCTCCTTCTTGGAAGACAACACGTTGCAGCGGGTTTACACGGTACACAACCTCGACGAGGTGAAGAATTTACCCATAGCCCCCGACACACCGAAAGTAGTCTTACTACTGGAGAAAGGAGTTCCCTCCGTTGATGCCGAAATTGTGAAATACCTACGCGGTCGTTTCAGCAATCTATACACGCTACTGATTACCGACAGTATGCCCACGGAAGAGGTGTGTACCTACTTGAACGCCCATATCTCGGAAACCATCTCGACGAAAGCCACCTATCAGGAATACAAGCAAAAGCTTAAATACGCCGATTTACATATCATTGCAGCCTCCAAAAGCAGCAAGATAAACGAACAGCAAGTCTTTCGTCTCCCCCTGTGGAAACGCCTATTCGATATATGCTTTGCCGGAGTACTCATTCTGGTACTATCCCCCGTTTTCATACTCACGGCACTGGCCATATACATAGAAGACCGTGGAAAGGTAATCTACACCTCCAAGCGTGTAGGCACCAACTACCACATATTCCCCTTCTACAAGTTCCGGAGTATGTACATAAATGCAGATAAGCACCTCCCACGGGAAAACGCATATACCGAAGACAAGAAGGAGGAACCCGAAGACCTACTCGACGAGCTCTCCATAGAGAGTTACGACGAAGACACCATCCTGGCCCTCATGGGCAAAGGATACCTCTTTGGCGACAAAGAGATTATCAGTCAGGAAGATTTCAAGGAAGGTGAAAAAGAAAAAGCGGCCAACCCGTACCGCAAATTCAAGCAAGACCCGAGAATCACCAAGGTCGGTCACTTCATCCGCAAGTACAGCATAGATGAACTCCCGCAGCTCTTCAACGTACTGAAAGGCGACATGTCCATAGTAGGCAATCGCCCCCTCCCCCTGTACGAAGGCGAGATGCTCACCACCGATCACAGCATAGAACGCTTCCTTGCCCCCTGTGGACTCACCGGTCTGTGGCAAGTGGAAAAGCGTGGCGATGCCGACAAGATGTCCTCCGAAGAAAGAATGGAACTAGATATAAAATATGCACGAGAGTTCGGATTCCTGTTGGATATGAAGATACTCTTCAAGACCCTGACCGCCTTCGTGCAGAAAGACGATGTTTAACCTTTAGAAGTTAAGATGTTTCATGAATAGGAAATTATACTTAGTATGGCTGTTTTGCTGCTGTTTATCCTACTGTGGATACGCGCAACAAAGCCGAGAAGGCAACAATGTGCAGTGGCATCGAGTAACCAACGAAACACTCGAGGACATAGACTACACCCGTTTGGTGCTTCCCTCTCTTGACACACTCTTCACTAGTGCGCGGTTCAACAATCCGCAGATACTAAGAGCCATGAAGAACAAAGAGTTTCAAGACCAACTCGTAAAGAAAGAGCGACGCTATTGGCTCTCTTTCTTTAGCGGCAATGCCAATTACTCTTACGGAGTAAACGACAACTACATAACCAACAGTAGTGTCTATATGCCTGCCTACCAGATTTATTCCGGAGGTACGCAGAGCTATTGGGGGATAGGCGGACGTGTAAGCGTGCCCATCGAAGATTTGTTCGATTTGAAAGCACGTGTAAAGCGTCAAAAAACACAATCGGACATGGCCATGCAAGAAGCCGAGAACACCTTCAATGAGATTAAAGAACGTATTATCTCTCTCTACGTAGAGATAACCAACAATCTGGCCAACCTGGATTACACGGCCGAGATTGCGGCCGATTATCAAGGACAAGGTATGGTGATGCGCGAGCGTTTCCTTATCAATCAAGCCGACATAACCGAACTCGCCAGTTCTCGTCTACACGAAGTTAGCATACGTCAGAACTATCAAGGTCTTTTGCAATCCGTAGCCACCGACTGCTTGATACTGGAAGTTATTACCGGCTACCCCATTATCTCCAAGACCGATATCCCCATGTTGGGCGACGGCACCGATTGGTCGGCACTCGACCTGAACAAATGGCTGCCTATATGGTTTAAGGAACGAGACATAGCAAAACTACGTCAATACTATCGTTCACGTTATCTTCGCTTTGTAGACAACACGGACAATCGTGAATACGTCTGCAAGTGTACCACCATACGTTTCACACGCAACGACGACAACTACAAGCTCGTGTTCCGTGCCACAGACGATTCGGAACAAGGCGTAACCCTCAATGTGCAGGAACTTCTCACCCTGTCGCTCAAACCCTCGGAATGGATTTACTACAACAAGTTTAAACACACTTCCGATGCCCCCGACAATCGTGGAGCCCTGTGGATACAAGATAGTGCAAAAAGAATTACAACAACGAACAAATAAAGGAGGCCTATGGATTTTTTAGTCTTTCTATCAAAATTTCTCTATCGCATTCGTCGGTGGTTGCTCGTCATACCGTTGATAGCGGGATTGATTGCTTACTACTTTGCCAAGAATGCCGAGGATGAATATTCCGCCAAAGCGACCATATACACAGGTATCATGACCGGAACATCGGTAGACGGTGCCGCCGTTCAGAACCCCGCGGTTACCATGCAAAACCTTTTGATGATTGTCAAAACGGAGTGTACCGTGCGCGAGACCGTGTTCCGTCTTTTCGTACAGTGCCTGCAGCAAGGTAGCGTGTCCGAAGATACACATACCATTCAAGCCGACCACTACCGTAGTCTCATCAAAGATGTACCTATGGCCATTATCGAAGTGTGCCAAAACCATTCGGAAGAAGAGGCCGTAGCCATTTTGAAAAAGGATTATTATAAGGAACGTAGAGACAACTTCCTCTACGGTCTGTTCAACTATTACCATCCCTATTTCTGCATCTCCACCGTTTCGTCCAAGATAACGGCCATGCGTATAGGCGAGTCCGATATGATGGAAGTGGGATATTACTCCAACGATCCGGGCATCTCCTACACCACACTGAAGATTCTAAACGAGGAGTTCATAAAACAATACCAGATACTACGCTTCGGCGAGAGCATCGATGTCATCAGCTACTTCCGCCATCAGGTAGATAGCACGTATAAGGAACTGAACAACCTGGAAAAAAGGTTGTTGCGCTACAACGTAAAACATGGTATCATAAACTATGGAGAGCAATCCAAACAGATTGCCATTCTGGATGCAAATTACCTAGGACGATTGCAATCACTCATCGTGGAGCTCAAGACCACCGACGATTTGATGAAGTTCTATACCGACAACCTCAACGACCAAAACGCACAGCTACTGAGCAACGCTAGTCTGTTGCAAGAATTGGACAACTTCTCCAAGAAAAGCCGCGAACGCTCCATGGTCGATACCTACAAGACGGTAGATCCCAATGCCGGTGCTACACAAA
>CAZUTW010000011.1:0-30067 GCA_964623295.1 uncultured Bacteroidaceae bacterium
TCAATACCTTCATCGAAAAAACTACATATTCTGCACCCTAAAATAGGAATCGATAGCATGCAAGTTATACTACCGAACTTCTTCCGGACATCAACGTTTCCCACGCCATTCGTATATTTTAGGAATTTACCCCACAAAAGCGCCCTGTTTTGTAAACATTTATCTAAAGACCCATTGTCGTTAAAAAAGATTGCATTATAAGGAACGCACCTGTGCGGAAAACATAGCGGGGGGGTCCTGTTTTTAGGAAGTCCTCTTTTGCCTCTTAAAATGGTATTTCCTATGTATCGATGCACAAGCGTTGTTATTCACACCAACATCTATTGTCCTACAAAATTTTTCTTTTTTGTAAAATTTTCGCAATATAGTTTGCATGTATTAAACAATTTGTTTAACTTTGCAGTCGGTTATCCCCTCCTTGTAGGGGGGGGGGGGAGAAATTACAAGCAACAGTTCTGCACGAACGCCGGGCAATGTAGAAACGAGCCTATGCCGCAATGCACTGACTGTTAGGAATATTAAGTTAATAAAATGAACAAAAGGAATGAGGAAAAGCTCTGGTACGTCCTGCGAGATCTGAAACGTCCCAACGCCAAAGAACGCGCCTATCAGATGCTTCCACGCATATCCAACGGAGAGATAGAGGTATATACTCCCATGACCAAGAAAGTCGTAAAGACCCTTGGAAAGGAAATTTATGAGGACAGACCCTACCTTCCGGATTTGCTTTTCGTCCACGAAAAGCGTAGTGTTCTGGACCCTATCATAGCGTCCATCGACACACTACAATATCGATTGGGAAAGGGCAATTCACTTGCCAACCCCATGACGGTGCGGACAGAAGAAATGGAACGTTTTATGCGTGTAGTAAATAGCGACGAGCAATTCGTCTATTACAGCCCGGAAGAGGTTTCCGAGAATCTCTACGGGAAACACATTCGTATAGTGGGTGGACCGCTAAACGGACTCACCGGAAGATTGATGACCAAACGGGGGTCTAAATCGCGAAAACTCATTGTAGACTTGGAACAGATTCTTTCTGCAGTAGTAGAGGTGCAACCCGAATACATCCAACTGATAAAGGAGGATAAAGTAGATAACAACAAGTAATAATCAAAGAAACATACATAAATAGAGGTATAAAATACAAACGATGTCACTAATTCGAAGAATCTTAAACAAAGCGGACAAGTTACGCTTTAACCACTACTTCCGTTCTTGGATCATAGTGGTGCTGGATGCTATGCTCTCTTTAATAGCATCGCTTTTCACACTGGTTATTGCAACCCTCTTATTGGGCAACATCTCTTACAATTCCAAATTCATACTCTCTTGGTTTGTGGGAACGCTGTTTGCTACCTTGGTTGCAATATACGTTTCCAAGTCGTACCGGGTTATCATCCGTTACGCATCGCTTAGAGAGTTGAACACACTGGTTCTTTTCGGAGTGTGCAAGGAGATTGTCCTGCTATTGATTCTGTTGGCTTTCAGCAAAGCCGGACTTAGTTTCCGTTTCTATGGTGTTATGACACTGGCCGACTTCTGCGTTACACTGACGGCTCTCGTGGTAATACGCATAGCGATGGTTCTTTGTTACGATACGTTGATGCGCACCGTAAGTTCCAAAAGCGACTTAAAGAGAATTCTTATATATGGTGTTTCCGAGAAGTCTGTTTCTCTGGTAGCCCGATTGAACAAATCGACGCACTTCCTTGTACGCGGTTTCATCTCCGACGATCGCCAGTTGGAGAACCACAAGTTGCAGGGACTTCCTATCTACACCTTCTCCGACGAAGCAAGTGCTCTGGATGCCTTTAAGCGTGCAGATGCTACAGCCCTGCTGTTTGCACACGAGCAAGAGGTGAAGGAGGAGCGCGAACGACTCACCGTATATTGCAATAGTGCCGGACACGAGATTTTCGTAACTCCTTCTATCGATAAGGTAGGAAACGTACAGAAGGCCGTTCAGGGTATTCGTAAGATCAACATAGAAGACCTCTTGGGACGTCCCGAGATACAGATTTCCATGGAGGAGATTGTGGCCAACTTTAAGGGTAAGACCATCTTGGTAACCGGTGCTGCCGGTTCCATCGGTTCCGAGTTGTGCCGCCAATTGGCTACCTTCGGTATCGAACAACTGATTATGTTCGACAATGCCGAGACTCCGCTACACAACGTGCGCTTGGAGTTCGAAGAGCGCTACCCGGAACTGAAGTTTGTCCCCATCATCGGTGATGTTCGACTGAAGAAGCGTCTCGACTATGTATTCCGCAAGTATCGTCCACAGATTGTATTCCACGCAGCGGCCTACAAGCATGTACCGCTCATGGAGGAGAATCCTTGCGAGGCTGTACTGGTAAACGTAGATGGTTCACGCAACGTAGCCGATAAGTGTTTGGAGTACGACGTAGAGAAGATGGTTATGATTTCTACCGATAAGGCTGTAAACCCGACCAACATTATGGGTTGTACCAAACGATTGGCAGAGATTTACGTACAGTCTCTCGGACTTGCCATAGAGCAGGGTACTATACAGGGAAAGACAAAGTTCGTAACCACCCGTTTCGGAAACGTGTTGGGTTCCAACGGTTCCGTAATCCCTCACTTCAAAGAGCAGATTGCTGCAGGTGGACCGGTGACGGTAACTCACCCGGACATCATCCGCTACTTCATGTCTATTCCGGAGGCTTGTCGACTGGTAATGAAGGCCGAAACCATTTCGGAGGGCAACCAGATTTGTGTGTTCGATATGGGAAAACCGGTTAAGATTTCCTTCTTGGCAGAACAAATGATTAAGATGGCGGGCTTCCGTCCGGGTGTCGATATAGAGATTAAGTACACCGGTTTGCGTCCGGGAGAAAAGCTATACGAGGAGGTGTTGGCAACCAAGGAGAACACCATGCCGACCAAGCACGATAGCATCTTTATCGCAAAGGTTCGCGACTACGATTACAACGAGGCGAAGGAGGTGGTTGACAAGTTGCGCGAATTGTCTCGCTCCGTGGACATACCGAACATGGTAAAACTCATGAAGGCTACCGTTCCCGAGTTTAAGTCTAAGAACTCACCTTACGAAATCTTCGATGCTCCGGAAGAGAAGAAATAAGCATCTACGAGCATTCCGATAAAAAACTTCCCCACGAACATTTTTTCATTTGTTCGTGGGGAAGTTTTTATTCTATCCCTCTACAACCTTGGCAAAAGCCTCGTAGGACTGCTCCAGGCGACTCAACTCATAAGGAGCAAGTTGCAGCGAGAAAGTGCCGCGAATGGAATCCAATCCAAAGTAAATTTTAAAGACACTTGCCACATTGAACGAGAGACCATCACCCTGTTTCATCAACCTTCTACAAATACTCTCCGGCAAATCGGAATCCCCCTCCTGTTTCCGGAGCAAGAGGAATAGGACATAATAGCACAACGTACCTCCCTTATGAATCAAGAAATCGGAGATAACCACCGGAGATGTAACCTCCAACACATCGAAAAGATACAAAATATCCCCCGGTGTCTTCAGCAAAGGCAACACCCACAAAATGAATTTTTGTTTATCAATTCCATTCTGCTGCGCATTGAGAAAACAGAAAAAACGCTGCAAAGCAGAATGGTGCAAATCGATTGCCTCGGAACGCAAGGACAACGACTTGAGCGATGTAACCAGGAAAGCCTTTGCATTGTACTCCGTAAGTCGATACACCACCTCCCAGAAACCATCTACCGAACAACGCGGCAGTATGCGCTCCCCCAGCAGGAAACCGGCCGTACGAAAATCGGCATTCGACAACGAAGCAAAGAAGCGCTCCATGCCCCCCATGTCTACACAACACCATCCACGCCCCTCCTCTTCCGAGAAGAAAGAGAGTAACCGTTTCTCCAACAAAGGATTATAATGTTTGTCTCTACCCATATGCAACCGTATTAAAACAAAAAAAGGAAAGCCTTGTGAGCTATCCTTTCCAATTTCTGAGCCTCTTGTCGGATTCGAACCAACGACCCCGAGATTACAAATCACGTGCTCTGGCCAACTGAGCTAAAGAGGCGGGTGGGTAAGCTTACTACATCGCGCCGCTACAACCAACGTCCTCTGCTGCGATCAAGCCCTGAAGGGTTCGAAGGGAGCTGGCCGTGTAGGACTTACCCGTTTTCGAGGTGCAAAGGTACGAAATATTTATAAAACAGCAAAGAGAATCCCATATTTTTTTCAAAAGAATTGCTCCATTGTCGCATTTTTCGTAAATTTGCACCAAAATATATAAAATATGTATGGAATATAACAGCAAGTCACAACTACAGGCGTTTGCCGCGCAAAACGGAACCATCATCGGGCTCCTGTGGATAGCCGCTTTTTCGCTGTGCGTAGTATGCATCCGCTTTAATTACGCACTGCCGGGATTGGTTGGCGAACTCATAGGATTTTGCTCCCCTATTGTAGCGGTACGATTGGGACGCAGTTACGGGCGTCAGACCGAAGAAGGAATGCTCTCCTTTGGGAAAGCACTCCGATACACCCTCTTGGTATACTGCTATGCGGCACTGTTATTGGCCATGGGACAGTTCATCTATTTCTACCTAATAGACCCCGGAAAAGAATTGTTCCAAGTAGGCACCTTTGGCGAACAGATGAGTCAAATCATAGCCGTCCTCCAGGAGCAGTATCCTACGGAGAACATCACGGAAGCTTTCAATGAGATTTACAATATGTCGCCGATAGAGATTACCCTGCAGATGTTATGGACCAACTTCCTTATAGGATTCATCCTGACACTGCCTACGGCCGTCTTTACGATGAACAGACCGAACAGAAACAGAATTAACGAAGAATAAATATGGATATCAGTGTTATCGTACCCCTATATAATGAAGAGGAATCGCTCCCGGAACTGAGTGCGTGGATTGAGCGTGTGATGCGGGACAATGGTTTTAGTTATGAAATTATCTTTGTAAACGACGGCAGCACCGACCGCTCCTGGAAGGTGATTGAGGAGTTGCATGCACAGTCGCCGTGCATCAAGGGTATCAAGTTCCGCCGCAACTACGGTAAGTCTCCGGCGCTCTACTGCGGTTTCAAAATGGCGCAGGGCGATGTGGTGATTACCATGGATGCCGACTTGCAGGATTGCCCGGACGAGATTCCGGAACTCTATCGCATGATTATGGAGGATGGTTACGACTTGGTGAGTGGATACAAGCAGAACCGAAAGAAGGGAGACCCGCTCTCTAAGGTGATTCCTACAAAGTTGTTCAATGCTACGGCTCGTAAGGTGAGTGGCATACACAACTTGCACGACTTCAACTGCGGACTTAAATCGTATCGCAAGGAGGTGGTGAAGAATATAGAGGTGTATGGTGAGATGCATCGTTACATCCCCTATCTGGCCAAGAATGCGGGCTTCGGCCGCATCGCCGAAAAACCGGTGAAACACCAGGCACGTAAGTTCGGTGAGTCCAAGTTCATGGGGTGGAACCGTTTCTTTAACGGATATCTGGATCTTATCTCCCTGTGGTTCTTGAGCAGTTTCGGCCTGAAGCCCATGCACGTATTCGGATTCATAGGAACGCTCATGTTCTTTGTAGGCTTTCTCGCAGCTGCGGCTTTGGGAGTAGACAAACTGTGGTGCGTGGCACACGACATACCGCAGCGTCTCATTACCGATTCGCCCTACTTCTACATAGCCCTCACCACCATGATCATGGGAACACAGCTTTTCCTTACCGGTTTCCTGGGCGAGATGATAAGTCGTAACGCGCCGGAGCGCAACAATTACCAAATTGCAGAACAGATAGGATGAGAAGAAAGAAACATATAAGTGTGTGGCTGTCGGTCTTGGCACTGGCTGCAACGGCAGTGGGATGCGGTGATTCGTGGACTTGTCCGCTAAACAACACCGTGTACACCACCTATGCTTTCTATGCCGACAGCTTGGAGTATGGCGACACCATAAAGTATCCTATAACCTGCCTGGATACCCTCACGGTAACGGCAGCGGGAACGGACTCGGTTCTGTTGAACAAAGGGTACGACCTTTCCACGTTCGACCTGCCCATGAGCTACGATGCTGCGGTAGATACCCTCTACTTCAGCTTTTGCGGCGAGGAGTGGGAGGCTACGGATACGGTATGGGTGGACAAAATCGACATAGCCCACTTTGAAAACCCCGACTGCGCCACCTCCATGTGGCACACCATAACGGGAGTAGGAAGCACACACCACGTGATACGCAATATTGCAATAGTGAATCCAAACGTAAATTATGACCAAAATACAACTTTCCAAGTATATCTCCGCTCTACTGTTGAGTAGTGTACTGGCTGTGGGAGCGCATGCAACGACACTTGCCGGGGATTCCGTATCGGTGGATTCGGTAGCAAACATCGCGCCTACCGACACGGTACAGATAGATACCGCTGTGACGAAAAAGGGGAAACTTGTGATACAGAGAGATTCCGTAAAGTCGCACGCCTTTATCCGGGGCTTTGCTCTCTACGTGGAGTTGGCGGGACTGGGAGCAAAGGTGTTTGGCGGTGACAACGTGTACTACGAAGCCGGATTGCGCATCAACCTGAAGCAGACCTACTTCCCTACCGTGGAGGTGGGATATGCCGATTCCAACGTGGAGAACGATGTTTCTCTTATATCCTACAAGGCTAAAGCGCCCTATTTCCGCGTGGGTATGGACTATAACTTTCTGAAGAACAAGGAGAGTAACAACCGCTTGTTTGGTGGTTTGCGTGTGGGCTACACCACCTTCGACTACACCATAGCCGATCCGAATTTCACAGACCCCGTGTGGAACAAACCGGTGGATTATCTGTACACCTTCAATACAAGCGCGATATGGACCGAGTTTATCTTTGGCCTGGAGGCAGAGGTTTGGAAGGCTTTCCACCTGGGATGGACGGTGCGCTACAAGGTGCGCTGGTCACAGAAGGTGAGTGAAACGAGCGAACCCTACTACATACCGGGATTCGGCACCAACGATAAGACACGTTTGGGAGCAACTTTTTATATGGCATTAGATATTTAACAAGAAATGGAAGAGAATAAGAAGAAAGCATGGAGATGGAAGTTACCCTTCCTGGTGATATTGTTGATTGGATCGTTTCTCATTATCCGGCAGCAACAAAAGGAGAATGCCGTACCGTTCCGCAGCAATACGGGTATGATTTTCGGCACCATCTACCACATAACGTATCAGAACGACAACGATCTCCAGACGGAAATAGAGCAGGAACTCATGAAGGTGGATGCGTCTCTGTCGCCGTTCAATGCACACTCTGTTATCACACATATTAATAATAATGAGGAGGTGGAACTCGACTCTATGTTCGTAGAGGTGTTCCGCACGGCCATGCAGGTGTCCGAACAGACGAATGGGGCGTTCGATATAACCGTGGCTCCACTGGTAAATGCGTGGGGATTCGGTTTTAAGAACGATTCTCTAATGACGCGTGAAAAGATTGATAGCATACGCGCATACGTGGGCTACCGAAAGGTTTCGCTTGTCGACGGAAAGGTGGTAAAAGAGGATAACCGCACCATGTTGGACTGCAGCGCCATAGCCAAAGGATACGGATGCGATGTGGCAGCACGCCTGTTGGATCGCAAGGGCATCAAAAACTATATGGTAGAGATAGGCGGTGAAATTGTGGTAAAGGGTAAAAACAACCAACGAACCGAGTGGAACATAGGAGTGAACAAGCCGGTAGACGATTCTCTTTCTACCAACGGAGAGATACAGACCGTGCTGCGACTTACCGACATGGCCATGGCTACATCGGGCAACTACCGCAACTTCTACTACAAGGATGGAAAGAAATATGCCCACACCATAGACCCCAAGACCGGATACCCCGTTCAGCACAGCATTTTGTCGGCAACGGTACTGGCCAAGACGTGTGTTGTGGCCGATGCCTACGCCACTTCCTTCATGGTGATGGGACTGGAAAAAGCCAAACAAGTACTCAAGGCGCACCCCGAACTGATGGCCTACTTTATATATGCCGATGAGAAGGGAAACAACCAAGTGTACTATTCTCCGGAGTTGGAAAGTAAAATAAAAAAATAGAAACGTATGGGTGTGGAAGCTACTATGTATGAATGCCTCATGGAGCTGCCTTTGTTCCAAGGGATGGGTAGACAGGACATAACCAAGTTGGTGGAATGCGCCAAACTGGAGTTCAAGAAAATACCCGCGGGACACAAGGTGGTGGAACGGGATATGCCTTGCGAGGGATTCGTATTTGTCATAAAAGGTACGGTGCGACAAATAACGGAGGAGGAAAACCGCTACTTTGCGCTGGAGGAGACCCTGCAGGCACCGGTATTGCTACAGCCCGAGGTTCTTTTCGGACTGAGCACTCGCTATTCCAAGACAGTAGTGGCACACAGTGACGTAAGCATCATGCGACTGAACAAGAGGGATATCATAGACAAACTTATCCCGATACAGGTGTTCCAACTGAACATGATGAACTTGCTTTCCACACGTATACAGAAGTTGGAGATAAGCAATCTGAAACGTCCTTACGGGTGCGTGGAGGAGAAGATTATACGACTGATTCGCAAAACCGCGTGCAAACCTTCGGGCGAAAAGGTGTTGCGAACAAAGATGGAGGAGTTGGCCATGGTGCTGGAGGAATCGCGCTTGAACGTTTCGAAGGCTCTGAACAATCTTCAAGACAGAGGGTTGGTGGAACTGAAACGCAAAGAGATTGTCATTCCGGCGCTGGAACGCCTCATCTACGAAAAAGATAAATAAAGATTTTAAAGTATAGAAAGATATGTGCAACAATAACGATACCACAACCCAACGGGTGAACCCGTTCTTTTCTCCCTATACCACACCGCACGGAACCATTCCGTTCGACAAGATTACACTTTCCGACTACGAGGAGGCTTTCCTCAAGGGCATGGAAGAGGAGGATAGAGAGATAGAGGCGATTATCAACAATCCGGAAACGCCAACTTTCGAAAATACCATTGTGGCCATGACGGCACAGGAGGGTATTCTGGAACGAGTGAGCAGTGCATTCTACACCTTGCTCCACTCGGAGACGACCGATGAGATGGATGCTCTGGCGGAAAAGATGTCGCCACTGTTGTCGGAACATTCGAACAACATCTCTATGAACGAGCGCTTGTTTGCACGTATCAAGGCGGTCTACGATGCCAAACCTATTCTCGGTACCGAGGAACAACGTTTGTTGAAGAACACGTATAAGGGGTTTGTTCGGAGCGGTGCGCTGCTCGACGAGGCGAAGAAAGCACAGCTCAAGGAGTTGTCCAAGGAGATGGGGTTGCTCTCGCTCAAATTCTCGCAGAACGTTCTGAAGGAGACCAACAACTTCACCCTGCATCTCACCACCCGCGAGGAGGTGAGCGGCATACCGGAACGGGTGCTGGAAACGGCTGCCATGGAGGCGAAGGAGAAGGGACTGGACGGATGGGTATTCACCCTGCACGCTCCGAGTTACTCGCCTTTCCTCACCTATGCGGACAACCGGGAACTGCGCCGCAAGATGTTTATGGCATACAACACCATGTGTACGCACAAGGATGAGTTCAACAACTTTGAGACGGTGCGACAGATCGTGAACAAGAGTCGGGAGATGGTGCAGCTGTTGGGCTATCGTACCTACGCCGACTTTGTACTGGAGAAACGTATGGCGCAAGATACACAGCATGTGTACCAACTGTTGAACCAGCTGTTGGAGGCTTACAAACCTACGGGACTGGCGGAGGTTCGAGAAGTGGAGGAACTGGCTCGCGAAACCGAGGGAGCCGCCTTCCGATTGGAGCGCTGGGACTATGCATACTATGCCCACAAATTGCAGGTACGCAAGTACAACCTGGATGCTGAGATGCTCCGCCCCTACTTCCAATTAAATAAGGTGATAGAGGGCGTATTCGGGTTGGCAACCCGACTGTACGGCATTACCTTCCGCGAGAATCCTGAGATTCCGGTATTCCACAAGGACGTGAAAGCCTACGAGGTTTTCGACAAGGATGGCAGCTACCTGGCGGTACTCTATGCCGATTTCTTCCCACGCAAGAGTAAGAAGAGCGGTGCCTGGATGAGCGAATACAAGGACCAATGGATAGAGGCCGATGGCACCAACAGCCGTCCGCATGTGTCGGTCAATATGAATTTCGCCAAACCTACGGACAGCAAACCTTCCCTACTCTCACTGGGCGAGATTGAGACCTTCCTGCACGAGTTCGGTCACGCACTGCACGGCATCTTTGCCAACTCACGTTTTGCAGCGCTGAGCGGCACCAATGTGTACCGCGATTTCGTGGAGTTACCTTCACAGATTATGGAGAACTTTGCGGGCGAAAAGGAGTTCCTACACACCTTTGCCCGTCACTACGAGACCGGCGAACTGCTGCCCGACGAGCTGATTGAACGTATCCACAAGAGCCGCAACTTCAACGTGGGCTATGCTTGTCTGCGCCAATTGAGCTTCGGCATGTTGGATATGGCCTATTACGACCGCGAAGAGGACCTAACCGAGGATATCCCCACATTTGAGCAGCACGCTTGGGCTCCCACCCAACTGCTCCCCGAAGCTCCGGGCACCTGCATGAGTGTACAGTTCAGCCACATCATGGCGGGAGGATACTCTGCCGGATATTACTCCTATAAATGGGCCGAGGTTCTGGATGCCGATGCCTTCTCACTCTTCCGCAAGAAGGGTATCTTTAGCAAAGAAGTGGCGGAAAGTTTCCGCACCAACATATTATCGAAGGGTGGCACCGAGCACCCCATGGAACTGTACAAACGTTTCCGTGGACAGGAGCCTACCATAGATGCATTATTAATAAGGAACGGGATAAAACAAGAAGGATGAATACGGAGAAAGACAAAAAACGGAACCTGGATATGCGGTACCTGCGCATGGCACGCATCTGGGCTGAGAATTCCTACTGCCAAAGACGACAAGTGGGATGCTTGATTGTGAACCAACAGCGTATCATTTCGGACGGATACAACGGTACTCCGTCGGGATTCGAGAACGTATGCGAGGACGAGAACAACGTAACCTTCCCATACGTACTGCACGCCGAAGCAAACGCTATTACCAAACTGGCGCGTAGCAGCAACAACAGCGAAGGTTCTACGCTCTATGTCACGGCATCGCCCTGCATAGAGTGTTCCAAACTGATTATCCAATCGGGCATAAAACGAGTGGTATACTCGGAGAAGTATCGACTGGAGGATGGCTTGGACCTGCTGCGCAAAGCGGGCATCGAAGTGGAATATTTAAACCCTAATGAGGATAAGAAAGATGAGCAATAAGAATCATAGCTACACACCGTTCATTGCGGCGGTGTGTGTGGTGGTGGGTATCGTAATCGGTACTTTCTATGCCAACCACTTTTCGGGCAATAAGCTGAACATCATCACGACTTCGGGCAATAAACTGAATTATCTGCTGCACATCATAGATGATCAGTATGTGGATACGGTGGATATGTCGGAGTTGGTGGAAGATGCCATGCCGGCTATATTGAGTGAGCTGGACCCGCACTCGGCATATATTTCGGCCAAGGATGTGGAGGCGGCCAACGAAGACCTGAAGGGTAGTTTCTCTGGCATAGGTGTACGTTTCTCCATGTTGGAGGATACCATCCATATAGGCAACGTCATAAAGGGTGGACCTTCGGAAAAGGCGGGCATCCTGGCGGGCGACCTCATCATAACGGTCGATGGCAAAAAGGTGGCCGGTGTAGGTCTGTCATCGGACGAGGTCATGAAGCGTCTTAAAGGACAGGAGAATACCAAGGTGAAGTTGGGCATCAAACGTGTGGGCGAGAAGGAGCTCAAGGAGATAACGGTGGTGCGTGGCAACATAGCGGTAAAGAGTATTGAGGCTTCGTATATACTAAACGAAAACACGGGCTACATCAAGATAAAGAACTTTGGCGAGGAGACCTACCCGGAGATGATTCAAGCACTGGCTGCGCTGAACCAAAAGGGTATGAAAAGCTTGATTATCGACTTGCGCGACAACGGTGGTGGCTACATGGAGAAAGCCATTCTCATGGTGAATGAATTCTTGCCCAAGAATCGATTGATTGTATACACGGAAGGTCGCAAATCGCAGCGCCAGGAATTCATCAGCGATGGTCATGGTAGTTATCAGGACATCCCGTTGGTGGTGCTGGTAAATGAGAATTCCGCATCGGCAAGCGAGATCTTTGCGGGCGCTATCCAGGACAACGACCGTGGTATAATTGTAGGTCGCCGTTCCTTTGGTAAGGGATTGGTACAGCAACCTATAGAGTTCCGCGACGGTAGCCTCATCCGTTTGACCATAGCACGTTACTACACGCCTTCCGGCCGTTGCATCCAAAAGCCTTACGAGAAGGGTAAGGAGGAGGATTACAGCATGGATATCCGCAACCGCTACAAGAACGGTGAGTTCTTCTCGGAGGATAGCATCAAACAGACCGGACGTAAGTACCACACACACTTGGGTCGTACGGTTTATGGTGGCGGTGGCATCACCCCGGATATCTTTGTACCGGAGGATACTACGAATGTCACATCGTATTACTTGATGGCTGCGCCTTATTCGGCTACGTTTGCACTGAAGTTTATCGATGCAAATCGTAAGGATTTGTCTCTGTGCAAGACACCTACGGAGGTGGAACTGTACCTGAACAAGCAGCGTGCTTTGGAACAGTTCTACACATTCTGCGAGAGTAAGGGGGTACATCGCCGCAACTTGATGATTCAGAAGAGTCACGATTTGTTGGAGCGTATCGTGTACAACGCGGTTGTTTACTTGTACATGAACGATAACGAGTATTACGAGTACATAAATCGTTACGATGCTACCGTGCTGAAGGCATTGGAACAGATAAAGGAGGGTAAAACCTTCCCTACCCTTTCCAAGAAGGAGAAGAAGTAACAACACACACAGATCCATTCGGGCGGCAACAGAAAGCAAACGCTGCCCGAATGGATTTTTTCGTTCAAAGAACCTTTTCATGAATATCCCCAAAACCCGATAAATAATATGGAAAACAAATCGACACTCCGTAAAGAAATAGCTGCGCGAAAACGCCAATACACCCCGGAACAACGAGCTGCACTCTCCGCCATTCTTTTGAATCGGTTGGAACGGCATCCTCGTTTCGCGGCAGCCCATACCCTTCTCTTGTATCACTCCCTCCCCGACGAGGTACAAACGGCCGAATTTATTCGCAAGTGGAGTACCACGAAACGCATCATCCTCCCTGTGGTGGTGGGCGATGACCTGGAACTGCGCATCTACGAGGGAGAGGACTCCATGCGCAAAGGTGCCTTCAATATACTGGAACCTACGGGCACACTCTTTACGAACTACGAGGAATTGGACCTGGCCGTCATCCCCGGTGTGGCCTTCGATGCGGACGGCAACCGTCTAGGGCGGGGCAAAGGTTACTACGACCGACTGCTCTCCCGCCTGCCATCCACCTTATATAAAATAGGTATCTGCTACGATTTTCAAAAACTTCCTCACATCCCCGCCGAACCACACGACCGGGTAATGGACGAAGTGATATAATCATAATCCGCAATATGAAAAGACACATTATTCTTATAGGGTGCCTCACCGCTTGCTCTCTCGCCACCGTAGCACAAACACAATACCACCGCATAGACGATGGATGGATGTTTCGCCTGGAGGGTGTGGACTCCGTACCGCACCGGGTGGATTTGCCACACGATTGGAGCGTGCTTTTCGATTTCGACAAGACGAACCCCGCCGGCAACGACGGTGGGTATGCGCACACGGGAAAGGGCACGTACGAGAAGACTCTTAGGTTGAGTAAAGCCGATTTAAAACAACAACACGCTCTCTACTTCGAAGGCGTCTACATGAATGCTACCATCCTCGTCAACGATTCCGTAGCCGGTGGACATCCTTACGGATACTCCTCGTTCGAAGTGGACATCACCCCCTATCTGCACAGCGGAAACAATCGCATTGTAGTGAAGGTGGACAACAGCCAACAGCCGAACTGCAGATGGTATTCCGGTTCCGGCATCTACCGCCATGTTTACCTTGTAAAACGCGGCGACATCACTCTCCCCAAAGAGGAGATTTTCTTTACAACACCCGAAGTAACGCGCCAAAAAGCGACCATACAGGTACAGGCAGCGGTGCACCATGCAGCAAAGGTACAGACACCGATTACCCTGCGTGCCACCTTGCGCCGCGGAACAACGATGGTGTGGAGCAACGAAACAGCCATAAGCGATCGACAGGAGTCCGTTCAAATCTGCGGCGAAGTGCAGCAACCGGCACTGTGGAGTCCGGAGCATCCGGAACTCTACTCACTGGACGTAGAACTGCTCCGCAACGGTACATCGGTGGAGTGCTACACCCAAGAGGTGGGCATCCGCAGCATCCGATACTCCGCCCAAGAAGGATTTCTGCTCAACGACGAACCGATAAACCTCTACGGCGGATGTGTACACCACGACCATGGAGTGCTGGGTGCCCGCAGCTACGATGCGGCAGAGGCACGCAAAGTACGTCTGCTTAAGGAAGCCGGATTCAATGCCGTACGTACCAGTCACAACCCGCCCTCTCCGGCCTTCCTGGCGGAGTGCGACAGACAGGGCTTGTTGGTTGTCGACGAAGCCTTCGACGGGTGGCGAGAACAGAAACTGCCACACGATTATCACCAGCTGTTCGACACCTGGTGGAAACAAGATGTGGAGGCAATGGTACGGCGCGATCGTAACCACCCTTCCATCATCTGTTGGAGTACCGGCAATGAGGTGATGGAGCGAAAGAAAATCGAGATTGTGACCACAGCACATAAGTTGGCAGAAGCATGCAGAGCGTTGGACGCTACCCGCCCGGTGACATCGGCTCTCTGTTCGTGGGATGCGGAGTGGGAAATATACGATCCTCTGGCCGCCGAACACGACATAGTGGGATACAACTACATGTTGTTCAAGTCGGAGAGTGACCACGAGCGTGTACCGTCTCGCATCATGTGGCAAACAGAGTCTTATCCGGTAGAGGCGTTCAAATCGTGGAGCAAAGTACACGATTATCCTTATATAATAGGTGATTTTGTATGGACTGCAATGGATTACCTGGGTGAAGCCGGTATCGGCAGACACTACTACGAGGGGGACAAAACTCCGGGAGAGCACTATACGGGACCGAAATGGCCGTGGCACGGTGCCTACTGTGGCGATATAGACATCACGGGGTATCGTAAACCTATTTCTCATTATCGCACCATGCTTTTTGCCCCTTCCGAACCGGTGTACATGGCAGTGCATGAACCCAACGGATACAAAGGTGATATCCGCACCACACTGTGGGGAACCCTTCCCACCGTACGTTCCTGGAACTGGGAGGGATACGAAGGAGACTCCATAGAGGTAGAGGTGACTTCGCATCACCCCGGAGTACGTTTGTACCGAGACAACACCTTGGTAGGACAATCTTCTACCGGACGCGAAGAGGAGTACAAGACTGTGTTCAAGTTGCCGTACCAACCGGGCATGCTGCGTGCGGTAGCGGTAAACAATGCAGGCAACGAGGTATCTCCGGCAGATACTCTCTACACGGCAGGCACCCCGACGCAACTACGCATCACGGCAGACCGGGAACAACTTACAGCCGACAACCAAGACCTGGCATACATCACCATAGAGGTCTTGGACGAAAAAGGGCATCCTGTCCCCCATCGTCCCATAGACGTTCATGTATCTGCTACGGGAGCGGGCAGCGTCATTGCCACCGGCTCCGGAGATATGACGGACGAAAAAGGGTATTATCGCACTTCGCGCACCACTTGGCAGGGACGTGCCATTGCGGTGATTAAGTCTACGCATCGCACCGGAGATATTGTCGTAAGGGTGACATCTCCGGGAATAAAAGATGCCGTGGTAAAGCTAAAGGCCGTAAAGTCTACTCTATATAAATAGGTATCTACTACGATTTCCAAGAACAACAGCCCCACATCCTCGCCGAACCATGCAGGCGGAGATGTGGGGCTGTTGTTTCTACATGAACACAATGGAGGTTATAACCTGCGCATTGACATATTCGTTGAGCTTACGAACAATGTTTTGGCGCCCCATCATAAGGTCGTTCTTAAGAACCGGAGATTTAATCTGCACATACAACGTCTGATTCTTTATGAAGATAGACCCCGTATACAGAGAAATACCCTCCCCCATCACCTTAGGCCATGCCGATATGATGCGGTGCTGATTCAACGGTGTCTCCAAGCCCTCCTCGCGCAGGAAACCGCCCAAGATTTCATCCAGACTCTGTGACTGCTTCTTTCTCATTCCGTTACAACGCCTCCTTGTACGTGAAATAGTTTATAATCCTTCTGCATGCGCGATAAGATGTTGTCGAGATGGTCTCGGTTGGTATCGGTTATGAAAATCTGTCCGAAACAATCACCTGCCACCAACTTAACAATCTCCTCCACACGTTCGGCATCGAGTTTATCGAAGATATCGTCCAGCAACAACAACGGAGTAGTGTTGCTGCCGGTACGACGCAAAAAATCGAACTGAGCCAGTTTGAGCGCAATCAAGAAGGTCTTGTTCTGTCCCTGCGACCCCTCCTTCTTTACCGCGTACTCTCCCAGATAGAACTCCAAATCGTCCTTGTGAATACCATGGAGAGAATAGCCCACCGCACGATCGCGCACACGATCACGCTGAATCACCTCCAACAAAGGGCCACGCTGACAATGCGACACATAACTGATGGAAACCGTCTCCTTCTCCTGCGCAATCTGCTGATAGAAACGTTCGAAGATAGGTATAAACTCCTGCACAAACTTGAGGCGACCCGCATAGATACGTTCCCCCTCGGTAGCCATCATCTCCTCCCACAACGAAAGGAGCTCCACATCGGGCTCCTCCTCCTGTTTCAAGAGACAATTGCGCTGCATCAACGCCTTGTTGTAGCGAATGAGCGACTCCAGATACTCCTTATCGTATTGAGAAATCACCATATCCATGAAGCGACGACGCTCCTCGCTCCCCCCACGGATAAGATCGGAATCGGACGGCGAAACCATGACCAACGGAATAAGACCGATATGCTCCGCCAGGCGTTTATACTCTTTTTTGTTGCGTTTAAACTGTTTCTTCTGCTTACGCTTGAGTCCACAGTACACCACCTCCTCATCGCCTGTTTCCGATGCATATCGCCCCTGAATCATAAGGAACTCCTCGCCGTGCAATATATTCTGAGAATCCACCGGATTCGTACTACTCTTACAAAAAGAAAGATAATACACCGCATCCAAAAGATTGGTCTTCCCCTCACCGTTGTTGCCAATGAAGCAATTCACATTGGAGGAAAACTCCAGTTCCGCCTGCGCAATGTTCTTATAATTCAGTATAGATAATGTCTTTAGTACCATTTATGTGTCATTTTCCGCTACAAAATTAAGATTTATCCCCCGTATTATAAAAAATATTGGCTTAAATTTCGATAATAGGAGGAAAAATCGTATTTTTGCACCTAAAATGGACTCCATACGAGTATCATGAATATACTTTGATAATAACAAATAAAAACAAAAAGATAAAATGGCAAACAAAAAACAGCCGCAGAATACGGCTCATTTGGAAGGCACCTTCGAGGAATCCTTCTTTGAAAAGTACAAGAAAAACATCCTCTATGTAACGGGAGGTGTACTTGCTGTAGTAGTAATCGTTATAGCACTTAAGTTCGGTTATTTCGACCCACGTAGCCGGAAGGCCGATGAAGCCATCTACCAGGCACAGGCTTATTTTGAGCAGGGCGACTACGAGAAGGCACTTAAGGGAGACGGCAAGACAAGCCAAGGTTTCCTGGATATTGCATCTTCCTATAGCGGTACAAAAGCAGGTAACTTGGCTAAGTTGTATGCAGGTTTGAGCTATGCACAGACCGGCGACTACCAGAACGCCATCACCTACCTGGAGGACTACAGCGCTTGCGACGATGAGATGATTTCTCCGGCAGCTCTCGGCACACTGGGCAACTGCTATGCCAACGTAGGCAACCTGGACAAGGCTACCGAGACTTTGGTAAAGGCTGCGAAGAAGGCCGACAACAACAGTCTGAGCCCTACCTTCCTGGTTGAGGCAGGTGAGATTTACGAGTCTCAAGGCAACAAAGCAAAAGCAAAAGAGTGCTACGAGGAAGTAAAGAGCAAGTATGTAAACTCCGCTGCATACCAGACCATCGACAAATATCTGGAGCGTGTTTCAGAATAATCTATAGATATGGCAACAACAAATTTATCCGAATACGATTTTGAGTCTGTACCCGATGCCAGCAGAATGCGCTTCGGCATAGTGGTAAGCGAGTGGAACAACAACATCACCGGTGCACTGCTGCACGGAGCACAGCAGACTCTCATGAAGCACGGAGCAAAAGAGGAGAATATTAAGGTGATGACCGTGCCGGGCAGCTTCGAGCTGATTTACGGTGCAGCGCAGATGACCAAAAGCGGCTTTTACGATGCAGTAATTGCCATAGGTTGCGTGGTGCGCGGAGATACTCCTCACTTCGATTATATCTGTGCAGGAACCACCCAAGGACTGGCAGAACTGAACGTTTCCGGTAATGTTCCCGTAATCTACGGACTCATTACAACCAACAATATGCAGCAGGCAGCGGACCGTGCAGGGGGCTGTTTGGGCAATAAAGGTGACGAATGTGCGGTTACTGCAATAAAAATGGTCAATTACGCTTGGATGTTTAAAAAATAATTCGTACCTTTGCCGTGCATTTGAGAGATGCACGGCGCATGGGTAGTTACCAGAGTGGCCAAATGGGGCAGACTGTAAATCTGCTGGCTTTCGCCTTCGGTGGTTCGAATCCATCACTACCCACAAGAAAGAGGTACTTTATAGTGCCTCTTTTTTTTACATTTTTGAAAACAACTAATTAACTAAAACAATACAATATGAAGAAACAGACCATCATTGCTTTGTTCTCGGCGATGCTCTTGCAGGCGTCAGTTTCAACAGTGTTTGCCGACAAGACGGTGTATCTCCCTACAAATATAAGAGGAGGTGCCGACGGTACGTACAGCGCAACGGCCGAAGTATCCGACACTACGGTTACATGGTGTAAAGCGCGCAGTAAGGAGAGTGACAACTTCATTGTGTTTTGGCAAGCCGGGTTCGGTGCCGACCCCAATACCAAAACGTGGACGGGGAGCGTGCCGAAGGTGGATGTAGACGACCTTTTGGAACATCTGGAAACATACTACGATTTGTACATAAACAAGCTGAAGTTTGCCGAGGTTGGTAAAGGGGTGTCTAAGTTGGACAAGTACAAGATGGTTATTCTTCTCTACTTTACAACCGACTGGATGGCGTATGGTTCCGGCTTCGACAACACCATTGGTGGTATGTGGATTAGTCCGTCTACGTGTCAGCCGGTGGGCTCTACCATTGCACATGAGTGCGGACACAGTTTCCAGTACCAGTGCTACTGCGACTTGGGTGGCTATGCCGGCTTCCGTTACTCTACGGGTCAGGGCTCTACGTTCTGGGAGCAAACGGCCGAGTGGCAGTCTTTCATGAATTTCCCTACGGAGCGTTTCAACGACCACATGCCGCTGTATCAGGAGCGTTACAACTTGGCATTCACCCACGAATGGATGCGCTACCAGAGTACCTATCTGCACCACTACTTTGTAGCAAAGCATGGAGAGGATATTATAGGTAGAATATGGCGCGGCGCAACCGGTGAACAAGATCCGTGCGAGGTGTACATGTCGCTGATGCAACAAGACGACCCCGAATACACCGTCGAGGATTTCTACACCGAGATGTACGATGCTGCGGCTCGTGCTGCAACATTCGACTTGGACAACATACGCGAATACGGAGCAGATTGGATTGGAAAGTTCCAATACAACTATGTGGACGTGGGCGATGGTAAGTTGCAAGTGGCATACAAAAGTTGTCCGCAGGTAACGGGTTACAACCTTATTCCGTTGAAGGTGCCGGCAGCAGGTACCCAAATTGCGTGCTACTTTACCCCGCTGGCACCGCACGCTTATTTGGCAGACGGCGATCCGGGTATAACCAACAACTACAGTGAACTGGATGCTTCTATCAAGAAAAGCGTGAATCGATACAACACCTTTACCGGTGGTGCCGCCAGCCGTGTAGGTTTTTGCAACGGATACGTAGCGTTATTAAAAGATGGTACGCGCGTGTATAGCGATATGCGTCGCCTACGAAACAACGGCACGTCTGTGGTCAATGTTGCGGATACTACCTACTTTACGGTTCCGGAAAACACGGAGAAGTTGTGGTTTGTTGTGTCTCCGGCTCCTTACAACAACAACACGAAGAAAGCTGTATACTTTGTTCACAAGTGGGACGACGACGATGGTACTGCGGATGACCAATGGCCATATCAGGTTGAGTTCAGCAATACAGACGTAACGGGACACGTAAAGATAGATACCGACGCCACTCCACAAGACGCCGATATCGATATCTACGTGAACATGACTCCAAGCAGCTACTCCTACAATGGTGTTACATATTACCTTTCCGAGAAGGATTTGGAAACTCTGGGTAAGGCTTTTGTTATGCAACCATCCAGTATAGCCGATAGATTGGTAAGCTACGACTCATCCGGTCCGGGCGAAGGCAAGGTGATGTTGTTGGCTGTGAAACCGAACGGACTCATCAACAACATAGCTTACACCACCAATGGTACCGGTTATTGGTTCGGCGGTTCTGCCTCTACCACTTCTACCATCGCGAAGTTGCCGGCAGGTCCGTACTCCAACGATCCGCGCATCTTTGTTGAATTCAGTGCGAGCAACTTGGCGTTCGGTATCGGTCAGATGCCGGGAGTTCTCAAGAAGGGACAACGCTACCTGGTACGTGAATGCCTGCGTTACTGCTACGATGCAGCCAACAAGAAATATGCACGTGTAAACTTCAACTTCTATGTATCCATAGGTGATACTAAGGGTGATGTGAATGCCGACGGTTCTGTCGACACCAAAGATATAACGGCTGTTTCCGATTTGATTCTCGACCCGACCAACACCACCACTCACCGTTGGGCAGCCGATGTGAACGAAGACGATGAGGTAACCGTCACCGACATTACGGAGATTTCCGATATTATCCAAAACGAATAAAAGAATCTCTCGAAGATATGAATCCCGCATACCGATAAGTATGCGGGATTTTTTTTTGTACTAACCCATCCTAACGGCAGAAGAGATTGCAAAAAAAATCCGTCCCAAGCACCAACTCAGGACGGATATTATCATAAACTAAAAATGTATTAGCGAGTCTTACGCGTAATGGTTTGCGCACGATCCGGACCTACGGAGAGGATTGTAATAGGAGTATTCAACTCCTTCTCCAGGAAGTTTACATAAGCCTTAAACTGATCCGGGAACTCCTCCTCCGAAGTAATCTTGGTGAGGTCGGTCTTCCATCCCGGTACAGACTGATAAACAGCCTCGCAGCCCTCTGTCTCGAACGGCATCTCGGAGAAGATTTTACCATCCTTCTTGTAGGCTACACACACCTTAATCGTATCGAAAGTATCGAGCACATCGCTCTTCATCATAATCAACTGAGTAACACCATTCACGGCAATAGCATAACGCAAAGCTACCAAGTCTACCCAACCGCAACGACGGTTACGACCCGTAACGGCCCCATACTCATGACCTATCTCACGCAACTTATCACCGGTTTCGTCGAACAACTCAACAGGGAACGGACCGGAACCTACGCGCGTACTATACGCTTTGAAGATACCGAACACCTCGTCCACCTTGTTCGGACCGATACCCAAACCGGTACAAACACCACCACAAACGGTGCTGCTGGAAGAAACAAACGGATACGTACCATGGTCAATATCCAACATAGTACCCTGAGCACCCTCTGCCAAGACAGAACGTCCCTCCTTAAGATAGTTATTAATCTCCACCTCGGTATCGGTAAGCTCAAACTCACGCAGGTACTCAACACCTTGCATCCAGAGTTTCTCCTCCTCGGTTATATCGTAGTCCGTGTAGTGCAAATCGCGCAGAATCTGTTCGTGACGCTCCTTGAGACGAGCATACTTCTCCTCGAAGTTCTCCAAGATATCGCCCACGCGCAAACCGATACGAGAAGCCTTATCACTATAGGTAGGGCCGATACCCTTACCGGTAGTACCCACCTTAGACTTACCCTTGGCAGCCTCGTATGCACGATCGAGCACACGGTGCGTAGGCAAAATGAGATGAGCACGCTTGCTGATGTGCAAACGAGACTTCAGTTCATATCCGGCATCCTCCAGTTCTTTTGCCTCTGCCATAAACAAATCGGGCGCAATAACACAACCATTACCGATTATATTCAACTTGCCCTCGGCAAAGATACCGGAAGGGATGGAACGCAACACAAATTTCTTCCCTTCGAAAATAATGGTGTGTCCCGCATTCGGACCACCCGCAAAACGTGCCACCACATCGTATTTCGGAGTGAACACGTCCACTACCTTACCCTTGCCCTCGTCGCCAAAAACGATACCAAGCAAAGCGTCTACTTTTCCTGCTTTCATTTTCTATTTGTTATTCTATATTGTTCTATTTATTCGTATCCTTCTTTCGCTGCATACGTTTTATCTTCCCACTGCAGGACTTACATATCCCGAAGATGCAAAGGGAATAATGCGACACAGCGAAACCGGTCGTTTTACTGCTTTCGACCATTTCCTTGAGTTCGTTGCTGGTGAATTCGGTGACGGTACCACACATGGTGCACACACGATGGTGATGCGGTTCTTGTCCATAGGATTTCTCGTAGACCACACCATTGTTCCCCAAATCCAGTTTCATAACCAATCCCACCTTGTAGAATAGGTTCACCGTATTGTAGAGAGTGGCCCGGCTCACGCGAAAACGCTCGTGGTTCATCATCCACTGAAACAGCTGCTCTATATCAAAGTGACCCTCCTGACTGTATATGGCATCCAAGATGGCATAACGCTCAGGAGTCTTCCGCAGTCCATTCAAATTGAGATAATCCGTAAGGACTTGCTGCACCGTTGTATGAGAGTCTACTGGTTGCATACTAACTTACTCAGGTACAAAGATAGTTGTTTTTTGTGGAATAACTATGCAAAATGCGATAAAATATCAATTTCTTTTATACCTTCGTACTTTTCGGCAGCCGAAAGTATGGCCTTTTTTAGAGCCAAATTATCGGTATTCCATGAGGCAATAGCCTGATCTACAAACTCTTGTTCGGAACGTTCGCTCAATTCCGCGCCTTGCATAAAGAGTCTGCCCAAAAGGGTGTATGCGGCCGTTTGATAAAGCTCGTTCTCGCTCGCCATCCATTCGAATGCTTTTTCGGAAGCACAGGGAAGGTACTGGAAAAGGTGCATTACGGTGTATTGCATCACCTCGACGGAGGGCATGGTTTCCATCCATAGGTCCACGAAATCGCCGTCGAACGTCTCTATGGGTTGCAGTAGGGTGGCCAGGATTTTACACTCACGCACCTCTTCCTTCCAAAGCGCTTGGGCCAACGCATGGTCTTTTGGGAAATCGGCAGCTATTTCTTTGAGTCTCGGGAGTTCCACACCGAAGTTTAATCGATAGTTGGAACCTTTATCGCGCATAGAAGCAGCAGCAACTCCGTTCATCACGGAACGGAGTTGCTGCTTTATGTTCTGTATTTGTTCTTGAATTGTCATCCTTTAATCGTTTATATAAGGTAGCGTAGCGTACTGACTACTGTAGCGCAACATCTGTGCGTCGTAGGCTTCGCCGTATTCTACCTTGATATCGGTGATGTTTCCCTTCTTGTCTTTCTCCACCTTGTAGACCGGGTTTATGAAACCTTTGTATGGAGCAAGATGCAAAGCTTGGTAACGTTCCAGGATTTCGGCATGGAGTGCAGAATCCACCTTTACGCCGTACGTCTCGACAAGGTTCTTGGCACCCTCGAAATCGCCCTCACTCTTAACACGCTGAATCTCAGCAAGGAGTTGACCGTAGAGGTTGCGAAGTTTCTCGTAATCGTTTATGCGTATATACGTTTTTCCTTCTCGTTTCACAAACTCCACCACATTGTCGGCCTTGCCGTGTTCATACACCCAATATGCTATAAGTGCACGATCGCGCATGTGAGCCTCTTCTATATTGTTACCCGGTTTGATGCGCACCAACTGAGTCATCAAACCATTCATCATTTGGCCGTAGTACTGTGCCTTATAAGCATTGCTATCCGGAACAAGTCCCAACTCCACCAGTTTAGGATCGGCTATGTAATAGAGACCGAACAAATCGGCACGCGCCTCCTCTATCGTAGACCCGTACTGTTTCAGTTCGTCGCCTACGACACCCGGAGCCAACTTACCGCTACCGTGTCCCAAGCACTCGTGCAAGTCGGTATGCAGATCGTCGCACACATCGCCATAGTTATCGAGTAACTCCTGCACCTCGGCATCTATCACGAACTCCTGTTGGAAGCCATTGCCGTGAGCCGCCTTCGCATAAGCACTTGTAAGATTACCTATGGTAACACTCTTACTTCCATGCGCCGCACGAACCCAATCGGAATTGGGCAGATTGATACCGATGGCGGTTGATGGATACAAATCGCCACCCAAGATAGCTGCAGTAATCACCTTGGCGGAGATACCCTTACAAGCATCTTTCTTGAACGCACTGTCTACCGGAGAATGATCCTCGAACCACTGAGCATTGGCACTCAGTTTCTCGGTTCGTTGGGTTGCTTCCATGTCTTTAAAGTTAGCAAAGCCCTCCCACGAGCCTTTCAATCCGAGCGGGTCACCATAGGACTCCGTAAATCCGTTCACGAAATCCACACGGCTGTCCAGGTCCTTCACCCATTCTATGCAATAAGCATCGAATGTCTTCAGCGAACCGGTCTTGTAGAACTCTATCAGTTTCTCTATAACCAAACGCTGCTGATCGTTTTCGGCCACCTCGGCAGCCTTTTTGAGCCAATCCACGATACGAGAGATAGCAGCTCCATAGAGGCCACCGACCTTCCAGACCTTCTCCTTAAGGACACCTTTCTCCTTCACCAGTCTGCTGTTCAGTCCCAGCATAACCGGTTCCTCGTCGCCCGGAGTCTTCATAGCATTGTAGAACGCCTCGGCCTCGGCTTGTGTCACGCCCTCCCCATAGTAATTCTCGGCGGAGGCCAAAATGGCATCTACCCCGGCCGCCTGATTCACGCGCATCGGCATGATAGCGGGATTAAATATTACCGGAAAGATCTCGTCGCACAATTCGTCCACCGTCTGCTTTTTACGCAACGGTAGCTTCTTAGAGTCCACCTGTTTCAGTGCACTTCTAAAGAACGTTTCCGAGAAATCAGGAACAAACTTCTCACATCCGTAATGGTGATGGATACCATTGGAGAACCAAACACGCTTAAGGTAAACCGCGAGGTTTTTGAAATCCTCCGAATTGCGGTCACCGGCATAGTCGGTATACACTACCTCGAGCATCTTTCGTATGCGCAGGTTGTAACGCCCGTTCTGGTCAAACAAGATATCTCTTCCCTCGAGTGCCGCCTCCGACAGGAAGTATACCAACTTCTTCTGCTGCAAGGACAACTCATCAAATCCACTCACCTTGTAGCGCAACATTTGCAAATCGGCAAAACACTCATCGTTGTACACGAAGTCGTCTTTCGCTTCGCTCGTTGTCGCCACACTCATACATCCTAAAGCCATAATCCAACCGGACATAATTTTACCTTTCATCCGAACATTCATTTTTTAGGGCCATGGGCTCTCTGTTCCCTACGCCCGTTGTTTCATTCCTTAATTCTTTCTCTGCCGCACTCCCGTGTAGCACATCGCTACGATCTTTTTCGCTTGGAGACCACCTCCTTCGACTTAGCCTCGTGGTTCAGTCGATACTGTCTTGGCGTGATGCCATGAATTTTAAAGAAAGCCGCATAAAACGACTGGCGGTTAGAAAATCCCACCATAGTGGAGATTTCTTCCATGTTCTTATCGCGATGACGCTTGTCTATCAAGAGATAGCATGCATCTTTGATGCGGTACTCGTTCACCAGACTGCTATAGTTCTGGTTGAAACGGATGTTGACAACCGCACTGACGTATCTTGTATTGGTGTTCAATTCCTCTGCCAACTTCTTCGCGGAATAATCCGGATCCTTGTACTTCTTTTGTACTACAAAAGCATGAAGAATCTTCTCATACAAGTCATCAATCATCTCGGCTTTCACCAAGTTGCGATAAGCCGCCACTTTTTCTTTTCTCTCTGTCAAGTTATACTTTCCCATAATACAAGAACATTTATTTAAGGGGCACTCCCCCTTATATCATATACGCACTTCATTTTTGCATTGCAAATTTGAAGAAAAATATCGACTTTTGCAAATTACTTAAATGAAAAATGTTCAAAAAACGTCAATTTTCAGCATTTTTTGTAATTTAGTAAGACTTTTTATACAAAATAGCTATCAAATTGCGATTATATCCTAGGGCTAACGCTTTGTCAAGGTCTTTCCGAGCCATACTTTTTCTGCGTTGGGAGAGGTAAAACTCGGCTCGCATCACATAACGTTCCGGATTCGTTTCGTCGAGTTCTATGGCTTTTGTCAGATCGTATTCTGCGGCGTCATAGTACTTGCGTTCCGTTTCAATCTCGGCTCTAAGGACATAGGGAAGTACATGGTCGGGGTTAAGGTCTATCCACCTGTTTATTTGGTCCATAGCCTCGTTCTCTCGACCGTCTTTGTGGTTCACGCGAACGAGCCCCAAAAGGGCGTTCTCATGGGTGGGGTCAAGCTGTAAAAGTGTTTCGTAGTCGCGACGTGCCGAGGCATAATCGTGCTTGGCAGTATGACAGTAGGCGCGGTAGTAAAGGGCTTCTTTGTTGTTGGGATGTAGTTGTAATATTCGATCGTAATCGGATAGTGCTGCTTCGGTGTTGTCGAGTTGCATGTAGAGATTGGCGCGTTTGGAGAGCAACTGCTCGTTGGTCGATTGAATTTCCAGTCCGAAAGTGTAGGCATGGAGGGCTTCTTCGTAGCGTGCACGCAGCTGACGAAGGTCGCCGAGCTGGGCGTAAACAATCACGTTACTACGCTTTTTGGGGTCCAAACGTACGGCTTCTTCAAAACGTTGTTCGGCAAGTGTAAGGCTATCGGCTGCAAGTGCTTGGTAAGCCTCGCGTACACAATCCTCATACGTGTTTTGTGCAGCGCTTTGCCACACGGAACCGCAGAGAAGAAGCGCTGCAATCATCAACTTTTTTCCCATAGAATCTCTTAGAAAAAAGAACGTCTATCGGAACAACGTGCAAATAGTTTTTTGCTTTATTCCGACAAACGTTCATTAAAAATTGTCACCTATCTGTCTCAAAAGACTTATGCTTTTTTAATATAGTCTACAATCCATGCACCTACTTCCTTGGTACCGTACTTGGCTCCACCTTCTACCTGAATCTCGGGAGTACGTACGTTCCGGTCGAGAGATGCATCTACGGCCTGACGGATGAGCTTGCCCTCTTCCTTGAGGTCGAAGTACTCAAACAACATGGCTACGGAGAGGATTTGTGCCAATGGGTTGGCTATGTTCAATCCCTTAGCCTGTGGCCAAGAACCGTGAATGGGCTCGAACACCGGAGTGTGCTCGCCGGTAGATGCCGATGGGAGCAAGCCCATGGAACCGGTGATGCATGAACCTTCATCGGTAAGGATGTCACCGAAGGTGTTCTCGGTTACCATCACATCGAAGAACTTAGGCTCCTGAATCATGCGCATGGCTGCGTTGTCCACATACATATAGTCGGTGGTTACCTCCGGATAGCTTGGTGCCATCTCCTTGGCTATTTGTCTCCACAAACGGCTTGATGCCAATACGTTTGCCTTATCTACCACTGTCAGGTGCTTGTTGCGCTTCATGGCGTACTCGAAGCCCACCTTGAGGATACGCTCTATCTCGGGACGGGTATAGTAGTTGGTATCGTAGGCTTTCTCGTTGTCCTGATACTTCTCACCGAAATACATACCACCGGTCAACTCACGGATGCAGATAAAGTCGGCACCTTTTACCAACTCATCCTTCAGCGGTGATTTGTGAACCAAGCAGTCGAAGGTCTGTACGGGACGGATGTTGGCAAACAGGCCCAACTTCTTACGCATGGCCAACAAGCCCTGCTCCGGACGTACGGTTGCGGTAGGGTTGTTATCAAATTTAGGATCGCCTACGGCAGAAAACAACACAGCATCGGCATCCATACAAGCCTTGAAGGTATCTTCGGGGAACGGATCGCCTACTTTATCGATGGCATCTGCACCGCAGATAGCATATGTATAACTCACCTTGTGACCGAACTTTTCGCAAACGGCGCTCATTACGTCGACACCCTGCGCGGAGATTTCGGGACCGATGCCGTCACCCGGCAATACAGCAATTTTAAAATCCATTATATTTGTTCTTATTATTATTCCGTTTTCTTTTCGTAATTGTCTTCTATGAGATTCAGCATCTTGAGGGTTGCCTTGATGGCTGCTTCCGTTTGGTCGGCATCGAGCGCACGGGTTCGATAGGTCTTCTCCTCGAACGTCCAGGTGATGACGGTTTGTACCAATGCGTCGGTTCTACCTCCGGGAGGAATGCTCACCGAATAGTTGGTCAACCAAGGGAAGGTTCGGTGCAGACTGTTGCGATAGATGTGGCGAACGGCGCGTACAAAAGCATCGAACTGACCGTCTCCGGTAGCTTGCTCTTCGTAAATCTGTTCGCCTACCTTCAACTTGACGCAGGCAATAGGTTTCAGACCATAAGTGGTGGATACCATGTAGCTCACCAACTGTACCTTCTCATCGGGTGTACCATGCTTCAGCACATCGGAGACAATGAAAGGAAGGTCTTCTTGCGTCACCAACTCCTTCTTATCTCCCAGTTCTATGATACGTTGCGTCACGCGTTTGGTCTGCTCGGGAGTGAGCTCCAGTCCCAACTCCTCCAGGTTGCGGAGGATATTGGCCTTACCACTGTTCTTACCCAAGGCATACTCGCGTTTACGTCCGAATCGCTCCGGCAGCAGATCGTTGCAATAGAGGTTGTTCTTGTTGTCACCATCGGCATGCACACCGGCCACTTGTGTAAATACGCTATCACCGGTGATAGGACGATTGGGCGGTATGGCTATACCGGAGTAACTCTCCACCAATCGACTTACATCGTTCAACTTGCTCTCATCTATGTTGGTGACGGCGTGGAAATGATCCTTCAAGATAGCCTGCACGCTCGCCAACGGAGCATTACCGGCACGTTCTCCCAGGCCGTTTACCGCGGTATGAATACCCCGGCATCCACTCAGCACGGCAGCCAACACATTGGAGATGGCCAAGTCGTAGTCGTTGTGTGCATGGAAATCGAACCAAAGATTCGGGAATCGCTTCACCATTCTTCGCATATAGGATATCAGCTCCAGGGGGTTCAGTACGCCCAACGTATCGGGCAACATGAAACGACGGATACAAGTATCCTTTAGAGCATCCACCATGTGGAAGACATAATCCGACGAGTCCTTCATACCGTTGCTCCAGTCCTCCAGATAGATGTTTACGCCGATACCCAATTTCTCGGCATACTCCAGCGTACGCTTGATATCGGCAATATGTTCGTCCGGAGTCTTCTTAAGCTGTTCGGTACAATGTTTTAGGGAACCCTTGGTAAGAAGGTTGATGTTTTTGCATCCGCACTCCTTAATCCAATCGAGCGAAACGGTACCGTCCACAAAGCCGAGAACCTCCACGCGATCAATAAGACCGTTTTTTTCAGCCCATCGACAAATACTGGTGACCGCTTCTTTCTCCCCCTCGGATACGCGGGCAGAGGCTACTTCTATACGATCCACCTTCAAGTCCTGCAACAGCGCACGGGCAATCATCAACTTCTCATGAGGTATAAAGCTGACGCCGTTGGTTTGTTCACCATCGCGCAGCGTTGTATCCATGATTTCAACCTTTACCCTTGTATTCCGCATAAATCTCTTTTACCTTATTATATATAGGGG
>CAZUTW010000012.1:0-28473 GCA_964623295.1 uncultured Bacteroidaceae bacterium
AACCTGCCTGAATAACCTTGATATTTGCCTCGGCAACTCCCGGTTTGCGTGCAAATTTCTCCTTGAGGAAGTTGAACGCAATCTCCAGGTCGCGGCTGAAGAGCCAACAAACCAATCCCAGTGCAAACATGTTGCGGCACTTAAGGATAGATTTATTGTCCATGCCGCTGTCGGCCAAGCAATCCTTTACCATCTGTGAGATAGGACAAGCCACTACACGATCCGGGTCGATGTTCATTTCGCCCAAGTAGTCCTCGGTCTGGAAGGCTGCCTTCTCCAAATCCTTACTACCGAAGGAGTCGGTGTCGATGATGATGGTTGCGTTGGGTTTCGCATACTTGTACTGTGTCTTCAGTGCTGCAGCGTTCATTGCTACCAATACGTCGCACTGGTCTCCCGGGGTGTATACCTGTCCGGAACCGATGTGTACCTGAAAGCCGGATACACCGGTGAGTGAGCCTTGCGGAGCTCGGATATCTGCCGGATAGTCAGGGAATGTACTGATACTGTTACCTACGGTTGCAGACACGGTGGAAAAGATGTTTCCTGCCAACTGCATACCGTCACCGGAGTCTCCTGAGAAGCGGACCACAACCTGGTCGAGCTCTTTAATCTCCATTTTTTCTGCCATAATATTAAAGTTTAATCTTTATCTTAAAGATATACATATTCTCAATAAGCTGCAAAGTTCGCAAAGAAAAGTCACATAACAAAATATTTTTGGAACAGATTTTATGAATTTGTTGCTTTTCTGTGTCAAAATGCTTTTTGAGCGTGTAATTTCCCGTACAGATTGTCTGTTTGTGGTCTTATGTGTAAAAAGTGTGGGGCTTTTTTGCTGTCTCAAAAAAAAATTGTACTTTTGCAAGCCCTAAAGGTGTGTTCTCATAGTTCAATGGATAGAACGGCCGCCTCCTAAGCGGTAGATCCGGGTTCGATTCCCGGTGGGAATACAAAAAAGCGTATCGTAAGGCGTGTTGCCTCCGATACGCTTTTTTGTTTACACCTTATACTATTATTTTTCTTCGCGTACGTGCTTGTAATCGAACAAAATGGCGAAGGATATGGCTACTACCAGCGCGTAGGCGGCAAAGATGAGCCAGGATGTTTGCCATCCGTGGGTTATCTGCAGTTCGTTGAGTCCTTCTGTGTAGACAAAGTGGTTGATGACACTCTTCGCTGCCAGGGAACCTACCGTAGCTCCCAATCCGTTGGTCATGAGCATGAACAGACCTTGTGCGGAAGAGCGCATGGAGAGGTCGGTTTCTTTGTCGACAAACAGGGAACCGGATACGTTGAAAAAGTCGAACGCAACACCGTATACAATGCAACTCAAAATAAACAACCAAACACCGTTTCCGGGGTTGCCCAATCCGAAGAAAGCAAAGCGTCCTACCCATGCCAACATGGCAATGAGCATCACTTTCTTGATGCCGTAACGATGTAAGAAGAAGGGGATGAGTAGGATACAGAGGGTTTCGGATACCTGACTCAGGGAGATGAGTAGGTTGGCATGGTGCACAAAGAATACATCCTTATATTCCGGATGGTTGCCGAAGGATTGGATGTAGGGGTTGGCATATCCATTGGTAATCTGCAAACTTACGCCAAGTAGGAAGGAGAAGATGAAGAAAAAGGCCATACGTTTCTCCTTGAATAGCGTAAATGCTTTAAGTCCAAAGGCCTCCACAACAGATTGCGATGCGTTGTTGCGCTTGGTGGGGCAGGAGGGCAGCGTCAGAGCGTAGCCCGCCAATACAAATCCCAGTACGGCGGACACCATAAACTGAATAGGGGAATTCTGGAATCCCGCAATGTCTACGAACAACATGGCGCAGATGAATCCTACGGTTCCGAACACGCGAATGGGGGGGAACGCCTTCACCGTGTCCATACCCATCTTGTCCAGTGCCGAGTAGGCTACCGAGTTGGAGAGTGCCAACGTAGGCATGTAGAACGCAACGCTAATGGAGTAGAGTGTAAACAACAACGTACCGTTTACAGCTGTTTCTGCACCGATAGCATCGAGTCCTGTCTTGGCTGCCAACAGCAAGAAGAGAGCCGCCATGAAGTGGCAGAAAGAAAGAAGGCGCTGTGCCGGTACCCAACGGTCGGCCACAATGCCCATAATTGCCGGCATAAAGATGGATACTATACCCTGAATGGCGTAGTAATCACCGATATCCGTACCCAATCCGGCATCGGACAGGTAAGCTCCCATGGAGGTGAGATACGACCCCCAAATGGCGAACTGCAAGAAGTTTAGAAAAATGAGTCTTATATTCATTTGTCTCTTTAGTTTTTGTTTTGCGCTGCAAACTTACGTTTTTATTTTGAAGTGACAAAATATAGACTCTTACAAATGTAAAAAGTAATCTTGAAAAATCATATATTTATACTATCTAACCTTAAAAATGTTCTTTTTTGAACAAAAAATAATAGCTATGTAATTGTTTATTTGTACCTTTGTCCCTATATAAGTAACGAATGAAAATAGAATTTAAAGGTATGAAATGGAGCGGAGTGTATTTTGCTTTGGTTCTCTGCGGCTTACTTTTTGGGGTGAATAGTGTTCGCGCCCAAAAGAAGATGGCTCAATATTGTGTTGCTTTTTACAACCAAGAGAACCTTTTTGACACGATTCACGATGCCGGCAAGAATGATTTTGAGTATCTGCCGGAGGGCGTGAACAAGTGGAACAGCATGCGTTATCTCAGCAAGCTCAAGAACATGTCGAAGGTGATTTCTATGTTCGGCGAACGTGAGATTACAGTGAACGGCGAGAAGAAGAAGGTGCAGGTGCGTCCGGCCATCATCGGACTGTCCGAGGTGGAGAACATCGGCGTACTGCGCGACTTGGTGGCACAACCTGCTTTGCAGAACCGCAATCTCAAGATTGTGCATGTGGAGGGTCCCGACAAGCGAGGCATCGATGTGGCTTTCTTGCTAGATAGCACGCAGTTCAAATTGCAGTCTACCAACTACGTGAACTTCGTTTACGAAAACGGAGATACCGTTCGTAAGACCCGTGGTTTCCTGGTAGTACGCGGTGTGTTGGCGGGCGAAGATGTGGCAGCCATTGTGAACCACTGGCCCAGTCGTGGTGCCGGAAGTGAGTTCCGCGAGATGGCTGGTCGTCAGGTTCGCCGTGTAAAGGATTCTTTGCAGGCACTGAACCCCAACATCAAGCTCTTTATCATGGGCGACTTGAACGATGACCCCACCAATAAGAGCGTCACCGAGGCCTTGGGTGCCAAGCACAAGGTGAAGGATACCGGAAAACAAGATATGTACAACCCTTGGTACGATGTAATAAAGAAAGGCCAAGGAACCCTGCTTTACGATGGAAAATGGAACCTCTTCGACCAGATTATGCTTACCGGTAACATGTTGAACGATACCGATAAAAGCACCTTGTCGTATCAACGATGCGAAATCTTCAGTCGTGAGTTTATGTTCCAAACCGAAGGCAAATACAAGGGAGCTCCCTTGCGCACCTACTCCAGCGGAATTTGGTTGAACGGATACAGCGACCACCTGCCCACCCTCATCTGGCTGGTTAAGGAGGTGAAGTAACTCCCGCTTTGAGACAGAAAATATTAGAGTGTAAGATATAACAGAATTAGGTTAATGAAGAAAAGAGTAAAAATGCTGGGAGCGCTGATGGGTATGGTACCCATGGCGATGGCACAGCAAGTTACGGAACAGGAGACTGATTCCGTACAAAACGCCTTTCGCGACGACAATGCCACCTTCATCTTCTCCGAAGATCAGTTGGGTGAAGACGACGACAATGCTCGTGTGGCATCGGTGGTTTCCAGTCAGAGTGACCCCTATATGTCTGAAGTAGGCTATCTGTTTAGCCCCATGCGCTTTAAGTATAGAGCGTATGACTCACAGTACAACCGTAACTTTATGAACGGTATGCTGATGAACAATGTGGAGAGTGGTCGTTTCTCCTTCTCCGGTATGACCGGTGGACTGAACGATGCCACTCGTAACAAGGAGGGTGTTGGGTTCTATGACCACAACAACTTCGGTTACTCCAATGTGGGTGGTGCGACCAACATCAACCTGCGTGCCGGACAGTATGCTGCCGGAAGTAAGGTGGGATTGGCTGCGACCAACCGTAATTACATCTTGAGAGGTACCTACACTTATGCTACCGGTGTGCTGGCCAATGGCTGGAGCTTTATGGGGAGCTTGGCCTATCGTTGGGCAAACCAGGGTGTGATCGAGGGTACTTTCTATAATGCACTGAGTTATATGTTGGGTGCCGAGAAGTACATCAACGATAAGCATCATCTCTCTTTCGTGACGTGGGGTGCTCCTACCGAGCGCGGACAGCAGGGTGCTGCTACCGAAGAGGCTTACTGGTTGGCGAACAGCCATTATTACAACCCTTATTGGGGATACCAGAACGGACAGAAGCGTAACAGTCGCGTGGTAACCGAGTACTCTCCGAGTGCTATGCTTACATGGGACTTCAAGGCAGACGATAAGACCAAGTTGACGACCAATGCCAGCTTCACATATTCTATGTACGCTTCTACGGCATTGAGCTACAACAACTCTTACAACCCGATGCCTACTTACTATAAGAATTTGCCGAGCAGCATCTTCAATGTTTACGATCCGAGTTTCAACAACGGTAATTACTTGAACAGCCACGAGGGAATTCTCGATGCGTACAACTCTCTGTACGATTACTGGACTGCTTGCAAGGCCAACCGTCAGGTACAGTGGGACCGCATTATAGCACAAAACCAGGCTGCCAATGCCGAGGGACGCGATGCGTTGGTATATCAGGAAAAACGTCACAACGACCAGATGGTATGGCGCTTGAATTCTGTATTCGATAAGTTGCTGAACGCAAACAACCGTTATACCTTGGGCGTGAGTTTGAACCACACCAAGGGTATGCACTACAAGACCATGGCAGACCTTCTGGGAAGTACTCACTTCACCGATATCGATTCCTACTCTCTTTCTCGCTACGGAGACAATTCTTCCGAGATTCAGAACGATTTGGACAACCCGAATCGTAGCATCAGCGTGGGCGATCGCTTCGGTTACGACTACGATATCTTCGTAAACAAGGCTCAGGCATGGGGACAGTACAGCGTGACTGCCGGCGATTTCGATGCCGTATTGGGTGCCGATATCGAAGGAACCACAATTGAGCGTAACGGACACATGCGCAACGGTCGTGCACCGGAATACTCAAAGGGTAGCAGTGGTACTGCCAAGTTCTTGGGCGGTGGCGGTAAGTTGCAGTTGGGTTACCGTCTGTTCGGTACCAGCAAACTTACTTTGAGCGCCAGCTACGAGAGTCAGGCTCCGTTGGCCAACAACGTGTTTGTGGCACCGCGTATCAGCAACAACTTTGCCAACAACTTGGAGAACGAGCGCATCTTCAATGCCGAGGCTGCTTACCAGTTCCACTTCGGTATCTTGAGCGGTAAGGTTTCCGCGTACTATACTCGCATGAACGACCTTACTTATCAGACAGCTTTCTACAACGATGATGCAGGTTACTTGACCTACCTCACCATGACCGATATGAACAAGTCGTACAAAGGACTCGAGGCAGCCGTCACCCTTAAGTTGACCAACAACTTGAAGTTGAACCTCCTCGGAACCATCAGCGATGCCAAGTTCGTAAACAACCCGTCGGCTCAGTTGGCATACGAGGGAACCAACGCATCTACCATGAACGAGATGAATCAGTGGATCAATCCGGTGAACGGAGAGAACATGCCGCTGAAGGTTATTCTCGATGGTACACGCGAGGGTAGTACTCCGCTTACCGCAGCCAGCGTAGGTTTGGATTACAATATCAACGGATGGTACTTCAGTGTGAACCTGAACTACTATGGTCGTGTCTACATCAGTCCGAGCTTCTACACCCGTCTGGGTAGCATCATGGACGACAGCGACAACAACGGTCAGTACTACACCTACGACCAGAGCAAGATCAACACCATCACCGGTTTCATCAGCAATGCTTACGAAGAGGCAGCCCAAGCAGGCGGTAACGTGTACGATGCACAGAGTGGTGAACTCCTTGCCAGCTACACCAAGCAGCAGGAGCGTTGCAAGGGTGGTTTCATGTTGGACGCATCCATCGGTAAGAGCATTCGTCTGAGCGGTGGCAAGCGTTTGAGCATCAACTTGCAGATGGTGAACCTCACCAACAACCGCAACTTGTGTACCGGAGGATATGAGCAGAGCCGTAACGACCGCGTTTACGATTACATCTTCTCTAAGAACTCATACAGATTCTACGCCAATGCTATCAATGCATTCCTGAACGTAGGACTCCGCTTCTAATTCGTCAATCAAACAATAAAGGAAAAGATGAAAAAGATACATTATTATATAGGCATACTCCTGGCGGTACTTTCTCTGTCGGCATGTATGAACGATTTTGATAACGAGGAGGTGAGCACCGACGACTTCACCGCTGCCAATGTGGGCGAGGTAAACACTACAATCTCCAAGATTCGTAGCAAGTATTCATCGGTGATTAGTAGCTCTAGCGTGAAGAAGGTTACCGACAACCTTGTGTTCGAGGGTATTGTAACCGGTAACGATATCTCCGGTAATCTCTATCAGCAGATTATCGTGCAGGAGATGAACGAGGATGGTACCGTGAACACTTCCGTTCCGGGTATCAGCGTAGGTATAAAGGGAATCGGTGGATTGTTCTCAATCTTCCCCATCGGTCAGGTGGTACGTGTATCCCTGAAGGATTTGTACATAGGTGGCTACGGCGCCATGGCTAAGGTGGGTATGCCCTATCTTACCACTACTGCCGGTGCACAGCGTATGGGTCCGATGACCGCTCCGTTTATGAAGACCAACATTCAGAAGGTGGGTACCCCTAATCCCGATGCGGTAGTGGCTCGTGAGTTGACAAGCGCCGATGTAAAGAGTACTACGAACATAGACAACTTGACGCCTATGTTGGTTTGCGTAAAGAACGTGTACATAGACGATGCCGATGGCATGACTACGTATGCACAGTACAGCGGTTCGGGAACAACCTCTATTACCCACAACTTGATATTTACGGATGGTACTCGTTTGCAGTTGAGCACCAGTTCGGCAGCTCTCTTTGCTGCCGATGTGATGCCAACCGGTAAGTACACCATGTATGGCGTGCTCACTCGTTACAGCAGCTCCTTCCAGTTCCAGTTGAGAGATTTGAATGATATAGTTACGAAATAAAAAAGAAAAATAAATATGAAGAAGTTATTTTATTATTTGTGCGTGATGATGGCCGTGCTCTCGCTGGGAGCATGTAGCGACGTACCGGCTCCTTATGAGTTGATTCTCGACGTGAGCGGTCAGAAGTTGCCTTTCAGCAGTTCCTCATTGAACGATTTCGATGTCGTTACCGAGGAGGGCGTAGACTGGAGCTTGGGTTCTACCTATGCAAAGGCTACCGGTTACAACAGTTCCGATAAGACCTATACCGGTACCAAGACATGGCTTATCTCTCCGGCGTTGAACACCGAGACTACCAATGGTGCAAGAGTGAAGTTCGACTTTGCGCTGCGTTACGGTACCGTTAGCAACTATCCTACTTACATCAAGGTGTTGATTAGCTCTGACTATGATAAGGATCCTACCGCAGCTACTTGGACGGAGTTGGCATACGAGCCTAAGCAGACCGATTCCAGCTGGAACTTTGAGAATAGCGGTTGGATTACCATTCCGGAGGAATACTGCAACAAGGAGAATGTGCGCATAGCATTCTATTACGAGTGCCCGGACAACGATAGCAGCAATACTGCAACATGGGAGTTGAAGAGCTTCCAGATTACAACCGGTGCTGCAAACAACGATGATAATGGTGGTAACGAAAATGGCGGTAGCGAGGTAGACAGCACGTATGTTCCCGTATCCGGCAACTTGTTGACCAACGGTGGATTCGAGACTTGGAACTCCGACAGCGAGGCTGCCGATTGGAAGTCTACCTCTACCGCAGGCAACGCAACCGTAAGCAAGAGCAGCAACGCTCACTCCGGTTCTTATGCAGCTTTGGTAGCCGGCAACGAAACCGCCAACAAGCGTTTGGCATCTACCGAGTTGACCCTGAAGGCAGGTACTTACCAGTTTACCTTCTATGCTAAGGGTGCTGCCGATGGTGCCTCCGCACGTCCCGGTTATGTTCCTGTAACCGATGGTAAGGTAGGTAACTATGTTTACGGAGACTATGTAAACTCTATTTCATCCTCCGATTGGACTCAAGTAACGTATAGCTTCACATTGTCCGAAGAGACTACCGTATGCTTGGTGGTTATGAACCCGAAGAACTGTGGCGATTTGATTATCGATGATGCTTCTCTTACTACTTCCGACGGTGGTTTGGTAAGCGGTGGTTCTACCGAAACTCCGACCGAGCCGGAGACTCCTTCTACCCCGAGCGCTCCTACCGGTGAGAGCCTTCTCACCAATGGTGGCTTCGAATCATGGGTATCCGATAGCGAGGCAACCGCATGGAAGTCTACTACCTCTGCAAACAACGCAACCGTAAGCAAGAGCACCGATGCTCACAGCGGTAGCTACGCTGTAGAGATTGAGGGCAGTACTGCCGGGAACAAGCGTTTAGGGTCTATCGAGATGACTCTGTCTGCCGGTACTTACACCTTCGCTTTCTATGCTAAGGGCGTTGCCGATGGTGCTTCCGCACGTCCCGGTTATGTTCCTGTAACCGATGGTAAGGTAGGTAGCTATGTTTATGGTGAATATACCAATGATATTACCTCTTCTACGTGGCAGTTGATTACTTACGAGTTCACTCTTACAGCCGAGACTACCGTTAACCTCGTTGTCATGAACCCGAAGAACTGTGGTAATCTGTTGATCGACGATGCTACTCTCACCACAAGCGATGGTAGCATTGTAAAGTAATAAAATAGGATAAGATTATGACATATAAGAGTTTTATAATCCCTCTTTTCCTGGGGTTTGTAGGAACGATAAGTTCCTGCAACCACTGGGATCAGGACGACGATGACCCGGAATTGGGTTCCATCGAAATCACCCAGGACAATGTCAATGCCAATTCTAAGGAAGGTGCATTGGGATGGGAAGTGCCAAGATTGAACGATGAGAATATCTTTATTCAGCATTCCGATCAAGACATCCAGACCTACTGCTTGGAGTACAATCAGGAAACTTGCCACAGCAAGTGGGTGGCTTATCGTTACGATTCCCGTACGGCGAAGAGCAATGTAAGCCGTTCCGATGCTTGGGCTGCCGACACAGCGCTGAACAATTATCCGGCAAGTCAGTTGGCGGTTCAGTATTTCCCCGGTTACAACCGTGGTCACTTGGTGGGGTCCGCAGAGCGTCTCTACACGTTGACAGCCAACCAGCAGACCTTCTTTATGACCAACATGAGTCCTATGTTGAGTGCATTCAACAACGACTATTGGGGCTATATAGAGGACATCTGCCGCGACCAGTGGGGACGTAAGTGTGGCGATGGCGATACCCTTTACGTCGTGAAGGGTGGTACCATTAATGAGGGGCAGACACTCGGCACCTTGTCACTGCGCAACACACTTGGCAACACCGTGGAAATGGCCATTCCTAAGTACTACTACATGGCATGTCTCAAGTTGAACGCCGATGGTACGGCAACGGCCATTGCCTTCTTGATGGAGCATAAGAATTACAACAATACCTCTTCGGCCTACTTAAAGAACTTGGCTCGTGCTTCTGTCATGAGCGTAGATGAGCTGGAGGAGTTTACAGGTATCGATTTCTTCTGTAACGTCCCCGATTGGATAGAGAACCACGTTGAGGCTCACTACTCCATCAGCAACTGGGCAGGTTTGTAATAACAGAAAATTCCTTTGTTTAAATAAAAAAGAGCATTCTCCAAATGGGGGGTGCTCTTTTTGTTTCTTTTTATTTGCTTATTGTTGTAAAATAGCGTACCTTTGCGCTCAATAAGTGAAGGTGCAATATGAAAACGAAAGTAAAAGTTGTAATCCCCGTATATAAGAGTGCTCTAAAAAAGAACGAGCAGAAATCACTTGACAATACAATGAAGAAATTGTCTCGTTATCCTATAGCATTCTTAGTAAACAACCAAGTTGAAATAGCACCCTATCTTGCCAAATATCCTCAAGCAACAGTCTTGACTGTTAGCGATGATTGGCTGGGCACACGTAGAGGTATTCAAGGGTATAATGAGATGATGATGAGTAAGGAGTTCTATGAACTCTTTTCCGATACAGAGTATATCCTTATTTGCCATCTCGATGCTTGGATATTCCGCGATGAGTTAGAACAATGGTGCGATGCCGGATATGACCTCGTAGCTGCTCCCTGGCCTAATAGACCTATTTATCGATACTTTCCTATTAAACAGTTCATCTCTATTCGAAACAGAGTGGCAAGTCCGGAAAAAACCGAACGCGCAAGAATGCGTGGCAGAATAGGAAACGGAGGTTTATGCCTGCGCCGTGTACAAACCTTTCGGGATATCTGTGTAGAGTATGCAGACGTGATACAAGAATACATATCACGAGGCCCCCGAAAGAAGTTGTGCAATGAGGATGTCTTTTTTGCATTTGAGGTTAAGAACCTTAAGGTACCCTCCGCAGAGGAAGCTTTCAACTTTTCCTACGATTGCAAACCTCATATCTGTTATAAGCTAAACCACCAAAGAGTTCCTATGGGATGTCATGGATACTCGCACAAATCGCGTGTAAAGTTTTGGAGTCGGTTTATCCCCGATATGGATATCCCTAATTCATAGTGAATATAAAGAAAAAAATAGACGAAGTTTCATGAGAATCTCAGTTATCATCTCCACTTACAATAATCCCCGATGGTTGGAGAAAACCCTGTGGGGATATCTATGCCAGTTGCGTAAAGCCGATGAAATCATTGTGGCCGACGATGGATCGGGGGAGGAGACCCGCCTCTTGTTGGAGCGTTATAAGTCATTGCTACCCATCCAACACGTTTGGCACGAAGACAATGGATTTCGTAAAACGGTCATCCTGAACAAAGCCATTCAGGTTTCAACAGGCGACTATCTGGTCTTTACCGATCAAGACTGCATCCCACGGGCCGACTTTCTGCTTGTACACGAACACCATGCCCGCAAAGGCTATTTTCTGAGTGGAGGATACTTTAAATTACCCATGGATATTAGCCTTTCCATCTCCCGTAAGAATGTAGAGTCTCAGGAGGCTTTTACTCTCAAATGGCTCTTTGACAAAGGGACGAAAAAGAACTTCAAATGCACCAAGTTGATACAATGTCCCTCTTTCTCCACCTTTATGAACCACATTACTCCCACCCATGCCACATGGAACGGTATGAACTCCTCGGGCTGGCGCAGTGATATCCTGCGAGCCAAAGGATTCGACGAACGGATGAAGTATGGAGGCGAGGACCGTGAGCTCGGTGAGCGCTTGATGAATGCCGGAATCAAATCCTTGCAAATAAGATATTCTGCCATTGTTCTGCATCTCGACCATCGTCGCCCTTACGTTAATCAGACGGATTTGAACAACAACCTTCAAATCCGAAAAGAGACAAAGCGCAAGCGAATTACAGAAACCCGATATGGGCTATAAATAGAATTAGCCCCTGAATTGATATCTATCACGGGTATGTATATAGAAAACGGAAAGAATGATTTGAGCGTCGTAAACGTTGTCGCCCGAATCGTTCTTTCCGTTTCTTATAGAGAATAATCTGATGGTGGTTACGTTCTTTCTGAGAATGTGAAACATGGAATAAAATAGATTCACAGATACTTCCCATATGCGAAATTTCGGCAGATCTTTTTGTTCGCGCAACAGAACGGATTTTTGTATTCATACTATTTGAATCCGGATGAATTTGTCGTCTACAAGTATGTGGCTCTTTGATGCGTCATAAACAAAATATGAGATACATTAGTGTCCCGATTTTAACGGGACACTAATGGTGGCGTTTATAAAGCGAATAACCACGAGACGAATTATAAGTATTGCGAAATACCTTGTTCGCACGCTATGGTATGGTTGCGGTTGTTCTCCTCGAAGATGGAACGGTTGACCGACATATCCTTCTTGGTGGAGGCTTCCTTGTGGTGTATGTGAAACTCAATCGCCTTGAATTTTATGAACCTCTTCTGTATCCCGGCACGACGCAGACGGAGCGGAAGGTCTATGTCCTCGTAGCCATATCCTTTAATGCGTTCATCGTATCCGTTTACGGTCAGTAAGTCCTTGCGCCAAAAAGACATGTTGCATCCGCGTTCCTTCTTATTCTTCTTGTAGGAATAAAACAACTGAGACAGCACCGGGATGCGCAGTGCGTTCGTACGTCGGTGTAGCCCCAAGGAGAGTATCGTTATCTTGTGATTGGAAGTTATCAACATGTGTTGACTTCTGTTTGGCGTAATCTTACTACGACTCCCCACCAAGAAACAGTTGGGACGCGCTTCGGAGATGTGATCCTCTACGAAACGCGGGTGAAGAACAATGTCACCATCTATCTGAATGATGTAATCGCAGGTGCTCGCCGCAAATGCCTTGTTGAGAATGTTGCATTTACGCCATCCCTCATCCTCTTGCCATATGTGGCGTAACGGACAAGGGAAGTGCTGCTGCATCTCCCGAATCATGAGCCCCGTGTCCGGACGAGAACCATCGTCGGCAACAATGACCTCATCGGGCTTAACGGTTTGTGAACAGACGCTCAACAAGCACAACTTGAGCGCTTCTTTCCAATTGTAAGTGGAGATAATAAGAGCGGTCGTCATATCTTTTCTAAGTTTATAAATCCTGTTTTACAATGAGCGAACAGCACGTTCCAAAGCCTTCCGGGTATAGAATCCCGATTGCAACTTGTCGCGTATATGTAGAGCGTTGGACTTCATCTCGGCATATTTTTCTGCACTAATACAGCCCAGCACCTCCTCCAAACGTTCCAAGGAGTCTATGCAAAGTCCCACTTTGTTGTCGCGAATAAAATCTGCCAATCCCGCTTTGTTCCAGATGATGACTGGAAGACCGCAACGTAGGTAGAGCGAAGTCTTGTGCGGATTGTTGTACTGCAAGTACTCCCCGAAATCGCCGGAACAAGTGGTTGTGGAATCGCCATCCCATACCAAACCGAAGTCACCCTTTGCGGTAGCAATCAGTTCGTCGGACTGCACGAAACCCATGCATTCGAATCGGTCGGCACCGCATGCCTTTTCTATTTCGAACCCCTTACCATATAACATAATGCGCGTAGAGTGCAACCTTTCTCCCACCTTATATAAGAAAGAGTTCTTACGCGGAGAAAGAGCCCCGGCATAAATAACACGGTATGGTGGAGCAACAGCATGCCCGTCCTGTTGCCCTAAAGGAACCTCAGAGAGATAGTCGAAAATATCCAAAGTCTCTACCGGACGTTTGCATCCATGCGACTCCAACCACCCCTTCATGTGCAAGTTGTGCGCAACGATGATATCGGCATGGTGCAGTCTTGCCATTTCCTTCTCTACGGTAAGAGCCTTACGCCGAAAGCTACCCAGGTCGTGTATCAGCACCACAACGCGAGCCCCTCTCACGTGCGCCATGTTGCACACAAACGTAAAGTACTTCTTGAGCGGGTATTGTAGCACCAAGCAATCGCCCTTGTGCAGACGAAACGGCGCAATAAGAACCCCCGCAAGAGTGCGGAAGAAACTATACACCTTGTTGGATGAGGCCGTCTGTCGGAGACCCACATTGCGGAACCCCAAGGACGACATAATCGCCTCGATATCTGTCTTAGCCTTGTTGCCGGCACTCGACAAACCTTTATAGTTGCGTGATAGATAACAATTCATACCTATTGTTCTTTATTCCATAAATCCAAAGCCGCTGCTATGGTATCGTCCATGTCGGCGTAAACATATTGCCCCAATCTTCCGCCAAACAACACCCTCGTTTCTTGCGCGGCCCGTTCCTTGTAGCGAGCAACGATTTCGCTGTTGCGTGCATCGTTGACGGGGTAGTAAGGCTCCTTGCCCGGAGCAAAGTCATCGGGATACTCGCGGGTGATAACCGTGGTAGGTTGATTCCCGAATGCAAAGTGCTTATGCTCTATGATGCGCGTGAACGGCACCTCTCGGTCGGTATAGTTCACCACGGCATTTCCCTGGAAATCCTTTATGGAGAGACGTTCCGTTTCGAACCGCAGACTACGATACTCCAGCGCACCGTAGCAGAAATCGTAGTATTGATCTATGCACCCCGTAAAGAGCGTCTTCTCGGCGAGGGCATCCCAGTGAGAACGTTGGGCAAAATAGTCGGTGCCGAGACGAAGTTCCACTCCTTCCAGAAGTTTTTCTATAAGCGGATTGTATCCGTCCACGGGAATACCCTGAAAGCGATCGTCGAAGTAGTTGTTGTCATAGACAAAGCGGAACGGAATGCGCCGTATGATAAATGCCGGCAGCTCCTTGGCAGAGCGTCCCCATTGTTTCTCGGTGTATCCCTTTATGAGCTTACGGTAGATGTCTTCTCCGCACAATTTAAGAGCCTGTTCCTCCAGGTTCGTCGGCTCCACGTCTCGAAAGGCACTACGCTGTTCCTCCAACTTCTGCATAGCCTCTTGTGGCGTACGAACTCCCCAAAGTTGATAGAAGGTATTCATGTTGAAGGGCAAATTGTAGAGCTCCCCCTTGTAGAAAGCCAACGGACTATTGGTGTATCGGTTGAATTCGACCAATCGGTTTACATAGTCCCATACCGGCTTGTTGTCAGTGTGGAATATGTGAGCACCATACGTATGGACGTCTATATTGTCCACCCTCTCACAGTATAGGTTACCACCCGGATGTAAGCGCTTATCCAGCACCAAACAACGTTTTCCCGCTTTCCGAGCTTCGTGTGCAAAAACGGCACCAAACAATCCGGCGCCTACGATTAGGTAATGGTATTCTTTCGGTTTCATGCTATTTCTTCTTCTTGAAACGATGCTTTAAAGCACGTCTACGTTCAAATGCTTCCAACTTCTTCTCAACCTTTTGTATGCACTCCTCCGCATCCCACCCCCGACATGTGGCGTAGGCTCGTACAATCTCATACAGCAACTCCCGCTTATGGGTAATACGTTTAAGATTCTCCAAACACATCTCTTTGGAAGGAGAATCCACAAAGATGCTCCGGTTGGTATCAATCAAACAAAAAGTGTACTTCCCGGTGGTGTCTTTTTGATAAAGAACATTGGTCAGATTCAGGTCTCCATGCAGCACCCCCTTCTCGTGCAACTGCACCAAAAACTCGGCCAGTGCCCGTACGATGGCGGAATCGTAATCCGTATGGTTTACCAGAACATCGAAAAGTTCGGCATAGTGTGTGGCAGTAGACACAAAATAGCTGTCGCGCAACAAACCGTTGTGCTTCTCCTCTATGAAAGCTATCTCGTGGGGCGTCTCTATTCCCCGCTTGCGCAGAGCAGCGGCAAACAAATACGCACGCTCCGCCTTTCCCTTCTTAAAAAAGGAATAAGCAATCTTCTGAACAAGATTGGGACGCTTGTACCGCTTTACCACAATCTCTTCCTGCTCCACCCAAAACCGTTTTACCCGGTTTCGTCCGGAATACAGAAGTTCACCTTCCGTAGCGAACCCCTCGGGCAAACGTGCTATAAAAGAAGCGAGCCGTTCGTAATCTTTATGTATGACAGTCCTTATCTTATCCATTCTTATGCTTTTTCATTTTGTCTACGTATCCACTCCTCATAAGTACGCTTCCAGCGGTTGTGGCTCCACAACCAATAGGCAGGCTGTTTTTGTATCATCTCTTCCAGCATCTCCATGTATTTGTCGGTGGTAGAGAAGGTCTCTTCCCCCTCCGTGGGAGCGGTCATGGCGCGGAAAGTACAGTGCCAGTGCCCTCTGGACGGACGTTCAACATCCGCATAATAAGAAAGTGCATTCACCTTTTGACCGATGCGTTCCGCCCCCACAAACACCGGAGTGTTGTGATGCAGGAAGTTTACCCAATGGTGGATGCTGTTCCACTTGGGAGCCTGGTCGGAGATGAACCCTATGATGGTCTTTTGTCCCTCCTGTCTTAGCTGCAAGACACGTCGCAGTGTCTCCTTCATGGCGATGCACTCACCACCATGCCGGTTGCGCATGTTGAGAAACAATCGGTCGAATATCTTGTTGTAAAGCGGATGATAAATCTGTGCACAAAGAACGGATTGTGGAACCCAATAGGGGAGAGATGCAATCCATTCCCAGTTGCCATAGTGTCCCAGATACACAAAACAGAACGTTTTGCCCTCTTGTTCCATGCGAGCAACCATCTCATCTGTACCCTCGAACGTCATACGCCTCTTCAATTCCTTCTGCGACATAGACATCATCTTGACGGTTTCCACCATCGTATCGCAAAAGTAGTGGTAGAAAGCCTTCTCCAGTCGTACAATCTCCGCTTCTTGTTTCTCCGGAAAAGAGGAAACAAGGTTCTTGCGCACTATGCGGCGGCGATAGCGAACCGCATAATAAAGCGGGAAATAGACCACATCTGCCAACCCGTAGAGAACTTTCAGCGGCAGAAGGGATACGAGGTACCACAGAACGTGTACTATATGGTAGAGACAATTCATGTTCGTAAAAATCCTTATTCTAGTGGTGCAAAGGTAGGCAAATTTTCTCTTACGACCAATGATTGTGCTTGTGTTCTTCAAAAATGTGCAAAAAAATATGTACCTTTGCGACTTGTATGGAATGGATTTAAGTTGATATGAAGAAACGATTTTCTTTTGTCGCCTTGCACTTCCTGGTGCTGTGGGTGGTATTTCTACTGCAGAAACCGTTGTTTATGCTCTATCAGGAGGCCGTAAGCAAAGGTGCAACGGTGGGCGATTTCGCTCGTGTTATGTGGCACGGTGCTTCTCTGGATGCTACGGTGGCCGCTTACTTTACGGTGCTCCCGCTGTTGCTGGTATTGGCTTCCGCCTGGGTACCACGAACGTTGAATCTTAGGCGTTGGTTGGGATGGTATATCGTGTTGGAAGCTGCCTTCCTTTCGCTGCTCTTTGTGGTAGACACCGGACTCTATACCTTTTGGGGATTTAAACTCGATGCCGCCATCTTTGTTTACCTGGACTCTCCGAAGGATGCCTTGGCAAGTGTCTCCTTGTGGTATGTGTTGGGCGGTGTATTGGCGTATCTGCTGCTTTTCGCGATTACGACAATGCTCTTATGGAAGGCCATGCCGCACACGTTGAGCCCGATTCGTTCCGGTAGGCGACGTATAGGTACAACCCTCTTATCGCTCTTAATGGGAGGACTGCTCTTCGTTGCCATCCGAGGAGGTGTTATGGAGTCTACAGCCAACGTGGGGCAGGTGTATTATTGCAACGACCAGTTCTTGAATCATTCTGCCGTGAACCCGGTATTCAGTCTGCTCTCTTCCATGGGAAAATCGAAAGACTTCGCATCGGAGTTCGACTTCTTCGATGAGGCCGAAAGGACAGCGTTGATGCAGGGAATGTACTCCACACAGACCGTTACGTGCGATACCCTTTTGCGTACACAACGCCCGAACATACTCCTTATTATAATAGAAGGGTTTGGAGGCGCCTTCGTAGAACCCATCGGCGGACTGCCGGGGGTAACCCCTCGTTTCAATCAACTCTCCCAAGAGGGCGTCTTCTTTACTCAGTGTTATGCCAATAGTTTCCGAACCGACCGCGGAGTGGTGTGCAATTTGAGCGGACATCTCGGTTTGCCTACCGCCAGTATTATGAAGATACCCTCCAAGAGTCGTGCGCTTCCGTCCATATCGCAATCGTTGCACAAGGCAGGCTATGCCACCGATTTTGTTTATGGTGGCGACATCAACTTTACCAATATGAAGGGATACCTGCTGAGCCAGGGCTTCGAACACCTTACGGCAGAAACCGATTTCTCCCTGGCGGAACAGACGTACAGCAAGTGGGGCGTGAACGATGGCGTGACGGCAGACTATGTTTACGAACAAATCTCCCAACGTCCCGTCGATGGAGAGAAACCATGGTTCACCACTTTCCTTACGCTCAGCAGCCACGAACCCTTCGAAGTTCCCTACCGGCGATTGGAGGACCCTATACAGAACGGTTTTGCCTATACCGACGATTGCCTCGGAAAACTTGTGGATAAGTTGAAAAAAACGCCGCAATGGGAGAACCTTTTGGTGATCCTGGTACCCGACCATGGCTTCCGTTATCCGCAAACCGCGGTAGACAGAGGAGGCGAATACGCACATATACCTATGTTGTGGTTGGGCGGTGCACTGCAAGGCGCAAAGCAGATAAACACCTTGATGAACCAAGCCGATTTGGCGGCAACACTTTTGGGACAGATGGGGCTGCAACACGATGAATTCCGCTTCAGTCGTGACGTAACGAGCAGCACCTACCGCTATCCCTTCGCCTTCTTTACCTCGGCCGATGCTATGATGTATCGCGACAGCACCGGAGTAACCGGTTATGACCTGCGTGCCGATAAGGTGACATACGAAACACCGGCGGCAGGAAGCACGGAACGAGTATGCAAGGCAAAGGCTATATTGCAAACAGCCTACGATGATTTGGGACAACGATAAAAGAAAAGAATATGACGAATCTGTTGAGAAATAAGCACGTGTGGGCGGTAGTCCTTACCTGCATCATCACCTTTTTTGTGAACAATCGCCTGATTGTTCCGGATATCATGGAGTGTCGCAACCTTGTGACCGCACGCGAGATGGTGTACGAGAATCACTGGATAGTGACCACCATGAATGGCGACTTGAGACTGGAGAAACCACCGCTCCCAACATGGCTCACGGCAGTGGCGGAGATTATTTCTCCCGATAATTTAGCCCTGCAACGCGGTATGGCCGGGTTGGCAGCTCTGTTGCTCGTGTTCTACTTTTACCTTTTCGCGGAACGAGTATTGCGTATAAAACCTTGGATTCCAACGCTGCTACTATGCACTTGCTACAACGTAATATTGATGGGGCGAACAGCCTCCTGGGATATCTATTGCCACGCCTTCATGATGGCCGGTATCTATCATTTTACAATGGGGTATCGAGCAAAAGAACATGTATGGCGTCACTTCGTGTGGGCGGGCGTGTGGACGGCTCTCTCTATCCTTAGTAAGGGACCGGTATCGTTGTATGCACTCTTCCTCCCGTTCTTGTGTAGTATGCCGATGCTGAAAGGTGGAACCTTGAAAGGAAAGGTGTGGCCTCTCATCGTGATGTGTATCTTAGCCCTCGTGCTTGGAGGTGCTTGGTATGCCTATATTCATGGGGCGGAATCCGATGCATTGGCCCGTGTAGCGCAGAAGGAATCGGGCTCGTGGCTCAACCGCAATGTGCGTCCGTGGTACTATTATTGGAAATTCTTCCTAGAGGCAGGTGTGTGGGCGCTGTTGTTGCTCACAGCAACGCTCTATCCGTTGTTCAGCAAACAGGCAAGAAACTGGAAAGAGTATCGTTTCGCATGGTTGTGGATGGTCTTGTCGCTGGTGTTCCTTTCGCTATTGCCGGAGAAGAAATCGCGCTATTTGCTCCCCATACTGTTGCCGGCTTGTCTCATGATGGGGGCTCTGTTGGTGCGTTGGACAACGTTGTTTGCCGAATCCCTTTGGACGCGTAGAATCTTCCGCTTGAACGCCGGATTGTTGGTTGCGGTAGTAGCCGTGCTCCCGGTTGGTGCATGGTTGTTCCTCTTCCGGGACGGAACCATCGGTTGGGGAACGCTTCTACTCTATACGATTGCGGCAGAAGCTATAGCGGTTGCTCTGTTCTTTGCAGCCAAACGCCTGCAGCCTTCTCGCATGGTACTGGTGGTAACCCTACTTTTCCTCTTTGCCGAGTGCGCCGTGTTGCCCTCTACGGAGAATCTTATCAATTATACTCAGAACAATAGCATTGCACACACAAGAGATATGCCCGAGTTGAAGGATATTCCTTTTTACCACAACGAGAAAGATCCTTTGCGCATAGAGTTGGTGTATGCAGCCCATCGTACCATCCGTCCGTTGAACATCGCTTCCGCGGATAGTGTTCTGGCACATCTTCCCTGCGCCATTCTTACGCATACGCCGCTGGAAAAAGAGGTCGACAGACAACTCTTGGATCAGGTCGATGTGCGCTATATCGGAGCGTTCGACGACAACCATCGTCCCAAGGATAATCGTCGCTATAGTGATAGCTTTAAGTATCATGTAACGGTTTTGTATCCCAAAGAAACGATTTCGCATCAATAACGCAGGTTAATCCAAAAGAAATGTGTACTTTTGCGGTCGGAATAGTTTTTCCAAAAAAAGCAACAATTAAAACGAAATGAAGATATTGGTAACGGGAGCTGCCGGATTTATCGGTGCTGCTGTGGTGTTGCGCCTTGCTGCGCAGCAAGCAGAAGTGGTGGGAGTGGATTCCATCAATGCGTATTACGACGTACAACTGAAGTATCGCCGCGTGGCGCGGTATGGCATCTCCGAACAAGATGCTGCGGAGTGGCAGCGTGTAACCGAATCTTCTATCTACCCCGGCGTTCGTTTTGTGCGTATGAGTGTGGACGATGCGGAATCTTTACACGCTCTCATGGAGCGCGAACGTTTTGACGCTGTTATCCATTTGGCCGCCCAAGCCGGTGTGCGTTACTCCATAGAACATCCTCAGTCCTACATGGATAGCAACCTGCAGGGATTCTTGAACATACTGGAGGGGTGTCGTCGTTATCCCGTAAAACATTTGGTCTATGCCTCCTCTTCCAGTGTCTATGGATTGAACGGTAAAGTGCCTTTTTCGGAACACGATGCTATAGCCCATCCGGTGAGTCTCTATGCAGCCACCAAAAAGGCGAATGAGTTGATGGCGCATACCTACTCGCATTTGTATGGTATACCTACCACCGGTTTGCGCTTCTTTACGGTATACGGTCCCTGGGGACGTCCGGATATGTCGCCCTTCCTCTTTATGGACGCCATCCTGAACCACCGCTCCATCAAAGTGTATAACGGAGGAGATATGTGGCGCGATTTTACCTATATAGACGATATAGTGGAAGGAGTGGTACGCATCTTGAACGTGATACCGACGAAGAACGAGGCTTGGGATGCCGAGCATCCTGACCCGGCATCGTCTACGGCTCCCTACCGAATTTACAATATAGGCAACCAGAAACCCACTCGCTTGATGGACTATATAGCAACCATAGAAAAGGCTACCGGAATTGTGGCCGAGAAGGAGTTCCTGCCCATGCAACCGGGAGACGTCTACCGGACCTATGCCGATTCTTCGGCACTTTGCGCCGTTACCGGATTCCGTCCGCAGACGGAGTTGCAGGATGGTATCAACCATACGGTGGCATGGTTTCGTGAGTTTTACAAAGTATAAACAGAAAAATAAATATATATATGAATAAGACCGCTCAATATAGGTTTACGATAGTTGTTCCCGTTTACAATGAAGAGGATAATATGCAGGCTCTCGAGGAACGTCTGTCTGCCTATCTGCCCACAGCTCTTTACCCTACATGTGTGCTCTTTGTGAACGATGGTTCCAAAGACGAAAGCTTGGCTCGTATCAAAGAGATATGCCATAGACAGAAGGATTTCTATTACCTCGATTTCCAAAAGAATTGTGGACTGAGTGCAGCCATTAAGGCGGGTATCGATTATACCGAGTCCGACTATGTAGGCTATATAGACGCCGACTTGCAGACCACACCCGAAGATTTCAACCTCCTGTTGAAGGATATACAGGAATACCAATTGGTGATGGGAATTCGTGCGAACCGCAAAGATACTCCCTTCAAACGTATACAGTCCAAGATAGCCAATGGGTTCCGTCGTATGATGACCAACGATGGGGTACAAGATACCGGTTGTCCGCTGAAGGTGATGCATACGGATTATGCCAAGCGTGTTCCCTTCTTTACCGGCATGCATCGTTTTCTGCCGGCTCTCTTCCTGCTCCAGGAAGCAAAGATTAAGCAGGTGCCGGTGCGTCACTTCCCTCGTGTGGCGGGTGTGTCCAAGTATCATCTATGGAACCGCCTGATATCTCCCTTTATGGACTGCTTTGCTTATCGTTGGATGAAAAAACGCTACATCAACTATCGAGTAGCTTCTCATAACTTGTAGTAGCTGTGGAAGTGTCTATTTCGGTTTTGGCCATAGGCTTTTTGGCACAAGCATTCTTTTCGGCTCGTATCTTGGTTCAGTGGATTTTGAGCGAACGGGCGCGAAAGGTGTTGTCGCCTTCTGTCTTTTGGATTTTCAGTATTGCCGGTTCCTATTTGCTCTGTCTTTACGGTTGGTTGCGGCAAGATTTCTCCATCGTGTTGGGGCAGTTCGTTGCTTACTATATCTACTTGTGGAATCTGCATGCAAAGGGACTTTGGGTACGTATCCCGGCATTGCTCCGTGGGGTGTTGTTGGCAACACCTGCTGCGGCAATCGCTTTTGTTTGTGGACATGCAGGGGAGTTCGTGGAAAGCTTTTTGCAAAATGAAGATGTCCCTCTCTGGATGGTAGTCTTCGGTTCTGTGGGACAAATCTTGTTTACTTGTCGTTTCGTATATCAGTGGTGGTACTCCAGTAGACATGGGGAATCGGTGCTTCCCTCGGGGTTCTGGTGGCTTAGTTTGATAGGTTCGCTCACCATAGTAAGCTATGGCGTGTTGCGCTTGGATCCGGTGCTTATTATAGGGCAGTCATTTGGCTTGGTGGCGTATGTTCGCAATCTTATGATTGGATACAAGAAGTAAGAACTGTCTCGTAAGAGGGACTGTAAAATCCTACCGGAAACCGCTTAAAATAGCGCGGAGTTTTATACAAAAACGTACCCGGTTTTGATGAAAAAACAGGGAAGAAAAGATTTTTTCTCCGCGCATTTTTTCTCTCTCTCGGTACGTTTTGTTGTTATTTTTCGCAGCAAGAAGAGCGTAGTTGCCGTTTTGTTCCCTTCAGGATGTGTGCTTTTATGACTCAAGAACCGAAATTGAAGCAAAAATGGTTCCTTTCAATGTACTTGTATATCAGGTATATGTGTGTATATTACATGGATTGCTTTCAGCCTCCATTGCACCAATAACGTGTTTACCTATGCTTGCTTTCAATGTTTCAGGATTGCTCCGAAACCTCTTATAATCAATATACTTAACTATGAAGGAATATCCTTCAGTACCCTTCAGAGAAGATTTGTAAAGGAAAAAGAATGGTGTCTTTCAAGAGGAAAACGGAAATGTTTGTCTTCTTGAGTGACACCCTACTACGAAACTTTAATCATTATCTAATTTCACACGTTTTACATATAACATGGGCGATACCACAGATGTTAATAGCTCTTCGTTATCATAGGTACAACGACCGTTTGTTACTTCCGGTGTTCCTCCTATAGCCTCTATATTGCGAATCATTTCCCAATGGTCTTCTAATATAATCATATCACGAACGGGTGTATCCGGACGACCATCTACATAAATTTTGTATAGCTCTCTCGGTTTAGGATATGCGGGCATATTGCGATAACCACAATGATGATCGTTGTTAAAGGAACGTACATAGTATCCATATTCCTTTCCTGTAAGCTTAAGCTCCTGTATAAACAGATTGCGGAGTTCCTTTTCGCTCAACTTTATGGAAGATGTTATAAACATGTTCGATTGACGAGGTGACGGATCTGCTCCCAGTCCGGAACGTGCATGTCCATTGGTATGAGTAAATGCATCTACCGGAGCTCTTCCCATGAGAGACTGACGGAAAATGCCATCCTTTATACATTCTACAGATTGAGCCGCTGTCCCTTCGTCATCGTACTGATAATTTCCCATTAGAGGGACTCCTTTCCAATACTTTTGCGTGGGATTATAGCTTATGGACATTCCTTCCGGTAGAATCGTTTCATTAACCCTCTTCTGTATGGGATTAAGGTAAACCTTCCATGTCTCAGCTTGCAAATAGAAGCCCACTAAGAAGTGCATAAGTACCCCTGATGCTTGTGCAGAAAAGAGAACCGGTCCTTCGTATGCCTCACCAACAGTGGCTTGTGCTTTTGTTAGGGACCTTGCTGTTTGGTCGGCAATTCGTTTTGATAACTCTGTTATAGAGGGGAGTTCCTTAAAACGATAAGCATAGATGTTGTCTGTCAGCGATTCCTCCTTGCTGTCGTTTGTGAGTGCCGTTGTTGTCACAGTGAGCTTATATACTTTACAGTTGTTTGCTATAAGTGTTCCTTCGGTATTCAAGACAATGTTCCTCTGTCCTATGATAGAAAGAGTAATAGTACTAGAACTCAATCCCTCCTGTTTGTCAAGAATGCGACCGATATCCTGCACATAGGAACGTAAGGCTTCCTTATCTTTGACAGAGTAGAGTTCCTCCTTGGGTGCCTCGTAGTGGGTGGATATCGGGGATTTGGAGAAACTTTCAAAAGGAAGTGGAGCGCTCTCCTGCATCTTCGAATAATCCGTGAGGCTTCTACAGTATGTTTCTGTAAGATCCTTTATTATTCGATTTTTAACAACGGTTGTGGAGCTACAATCCGTGGGCAGTCGCGTAAACGGCGCATTATCAGTACTCTTTGAGAGTCCTGGTAATTTCCCCATGAAATCATGCTTTACTTTAATCTTATTTCCGAAATTATCTAAGTGCATATTTCCTACACGAACCTGAGTGGTAAGTCCTCGATCACAATCCTCTTGCTCTTTAATTTTACCCTTTTTGTAGGTTACATTATATTTTTTCGTATCGAGTACTCGCATGGAAACAAAATAGGGAGTGGGCGATAGCTTTTTTTCAAGCATATCGTCCAAAGCCTCCCTCATAAGATTTACCAATGTGTCCTTCTCGGAAACTTGCGTGTTATTGCAAAGTCCGGGAATAGGTAAAAGCAATAGGGTAAAATAGATAATCTTTTTCATTTCTCATAAAACTCTTTATACAGCCCGGTACCATACTTAAGGAAACCGCGGCTTGCAGTATATTCTTTATTGTTTGCGGCAAATATCAAAAAAAAAAAAAGAATCTCCAAATAATAAAGAAGAAAAGATTCAAAATAGGATAGTTTTAATACCTTTTAGACCACAGTTAAGATGGTTCTATAAGCGAAAAAGTGTTGTAAGCATATTAGAAAAAAGGGGAAATGAAAATCATTCCCCCTTTTCAGTGTTATAGCTGTTGCATTTCGTATAACTTCTTATAGTATCCGCCTTGTTCAAGCAATTGTTCGTGGGTGCCACGTTCTACAATTTCGCCCTCGTACAAGACACATATTTCGTCGGCATTCTTGATGGTGCTCAGACGGTGCGCAATGGCAATGGTCGTACGACTCTGCATCAATCGCTCCAAAGCCTCCTGTACCAAACGTTCACTCTCCGTATCCAGAGCCGAAGTAGCCTCGTCGAGGATGAGCAACGGTGGGTTCTTTAGGATGGCACGTGCGATGCTCACACGCTGACGTTGTCCTCCGGACAATCTGCCGCCACGATCACCAATCATGGTGTCGTACCCCTTTTCACTCTCCATGATAAATTCGTGCGCATTGGCTATCTTTGCCGCTTCAATCACCTGCTCCATGGTAGCATTCTCCACACCGAAAGTGATGTTGTTGTAGAACGTATCGTTGAAAAGAATGGCCTCCTGGTTTACGTTGCCGATAAGACTGCGCAAATCTTGTATGCGTACCGATTTTATATTCTTTCCATCGATAAGAACTTCGCCTTCCGTTATGTCGTGATAACGAGGAACCAAATCTACCAAGGTAGACTTACCCGAACCGGACTGTCCCACTAAGGCTATGGTCTTACCCTTTGGAATCTTCAGATTTATATTCTTGAGCACCGGTCTTCCTTCTACATAGCTAAAGGATACATTCTTGAATTCCACACCCTCGTCGAATGTCTTTAACTCCTCCGGCAGTTCCGGATCTTGAATCTTATTCTCCGCCTGCAGAATCATGTCGATACGATCCATACTAGCCATTCCTAAAGGAATGTTGTAGAACGCTTTGGAAAACTCCTTCAACGGGTTGATGGCACTGTACAGCAACACCAGGAAAAGAATAAAGGATGAGGCTTCGATGGGAGAGTTGTCACTTAGAATCAGCATACCGCCAAACCACAGAACCACAACAATCAGAACCGTTCCCAAAAATTCACTCATGGGATGGGCAGAATTCTGACGAATCACAACGGAACTTGTCTCTTTACGATACTCCTCGTTGATAACGTTGAAACGTTTCAGCATCTTATCCTCGGCAATGAACGCCTTGATGATGCGTAATCCACCCAATGTCTCCTCCAATTGTGCAAGAATGTTGCCCCAGATGGCTTGCGCTTTATCGGAACGACGCTTCAACTTCTTGCTCACGGTACCCATGCCCCAGCCGGCAAGGGGAAGGACAATGAGAACAAACAACATCAGCTCCCAACTCAAGAAGAAGAGGGATATAAAGCAAACCGCTATGGCTATAGGATTACGAATAAGCATATCCAACGAACTGGTTAACGTGGTTTCCACAGCAGCCACATCGGCACTCATTCGCGCCATGATATCACCCTTACGCTCCTCGGAAAAGAAACTGAGGGGCAAACGCAATACCTTATTATATACCTCTATTCGAATATCTCGCACAATTCCGGTACGCAACGGTACCATAACCGAAAGAGAGGCAAAGTATCCGGCCGTCTTCAGAGCTGTCATTATAATAAGGAGTATACCGAAGGTCACCAACGTAAAGAAAGCACCATGAGTGGCAATCATCTCTTGCACATACCAGTAACCATCGTTCATGAGTACATCTTTACTAAGGTGGTTCCAATCAATCTCCATGTACTCGTAGTGCTGTGTCTCCACTTTGAAGAGGATGTTCAAGATGGGAATAAGTGTAACAAAGGAGAATACGTTCAGCCATTGCGATACGAAATTGAGTATTACAGACCACACCAAATATTTTCGGTAAGGTCGTATATATCGTTTCATGAGATGTAAAAACTGTTTCAGCATAGATGTACTTTTTGTTGATTTGGGTGCAAAGGTACGATTTTTTTGTGAGTTTTGCGGTGTCCTATGTTCACGATTTGCGGCCGAAGTCGGCGGGTATTTCTCCCCATCGGTCGGTTTCCCACTTTAAAATGGGGTTTTGATAGGTGTGGGTGCGCAGCCAGTTCTCCGCTCTTGCAATTACCTGGTGCAAGTATTCGGTCTTGGCGTTTCGCTCCAGTTTGGTCTTACATGTTTTCTTCTTTAGCCACGTCAGTGCATTGCGGCTATCGCTGTATATGGTAACATCCTCGCGCCCCTGTTGCTTGAGCATGGCAAGGGCATGTACTATGGCGAGGAATTCCCCTATGTTGTTGGTCCCATGTAGCGGACCGAAGTGAAATACTTGTTGCCCTGTTCTCAGGTCAATACCCCGGTATTCCATAGGACCCGGGTTTCCGCTGCAGGCAGCATCCACCGCGATAGCGTTTGCCACTACCTCCGGGGGTAGTGGCAAAACCGTATCGTTGCGGTAGGAGGGCGGATTTTGTGGTATCTCCATGCGCCTCCTTCTATTACATGCGTTCCGGCATCTCTATACCCAGCAGTCCCAGACCATTCTTAAGGGTGCGGGCCACGTTGGCAGAGAGGGTCAGACGGAAACGTTTCTTCTTTTCATCCTCTTCGTGCAGAATGCTGAAGTCGTGGTAGAACTGGTTGAACTCTTTTGCCAGTTCGTAGCAGTAGTTTGCTATGCCGGATGGACTGTAGTCGGTACCTGCCTGTTTAACGGCTACTGCAAACTCCGTCAACTTCTGTATCAAGGATTGCTCCTTCTCGCTTATCTCCGTATCGGCACTCAGCGCCTGAGTCATATCGAATCCGGCCTCCGTAGCCTTGCGGATGACGGAACGGATACGAGCATAGGTGTACTGGATGAACGGACCTGTGTTGCCGTTGAAGTCGATACTCTCCTCCGGATTGAACAACATGTTCTTACGGGCGTCTACCTTCAAAATAAAGTACTTCAGCGCACCCAGACCCACGATGCGAGCAATCTCGTTTGCCTCCTCCTCGGAGATGTCGGTCAGTTTTGCAACCTTATCCTTGCTCATCTCCTTGGCATCGGCAATCATCTCGGCCACCAGTTCGTCGGCGTCTACCACCGTACCCTCGCGGCTCTTCATCTTACCGTTCGGCAATTCCACCATACCATAGGAGAAGTGAACCAGGTCTTTACCCCAGTCGAAACCCAACTTATCGAGCAAGATGGAGAGCACCTGGAAGTGGTAGTTCTGTTCGTTGCCCACCACATAAATCATCTTGTCGATGGGGAAGTCGCGGAAACGCAGCTTGGCGGTACCGATATCCTGCGTCATGTACACAGAGGTACCATCGGAACGCAACAAAAGTTTCTCGTCCAGTCCCTCTTTGGTGAGGTCGGCCCAGACGCTGCCATCCTCCTTGCGGAAGAAGAAACCCTTCTCCAAGCCTTCCAT
>CAZUTW010000013.1:0-8783 GCA_964623295.1 uncultured Bacteroidaceae bacterium
GGGCGCAGGAGTACTACAACTCTTGCTTCGATATGTATGCTTCCTGGGGGGTGGACTTTGTAAAGATAGACGATTTGTCTCGTCCGTACCACACGGGGGAGATTGAGTTGATACGCAACGCCATTACGCACTGCGGACGCCCCATGGTGTTGAGCATGTCGCCGGGAGAGACTCCGGTGGAGATGGCAAAGCACGCACAGACGCATGCCAACATGTGGCGCACGGTGGACGATTTCTGGGACAACTGGAGTCAGCTGAGTTACCAGTTCGAGGTGTGTGCCAAGTGGGCGCCTTACATAGCACCGGGTACGTGGCCGGATGCCGATATGTTGCCTATGGGTAAGATTAGCATCCGTGGCGAGCGGGGTGCGGAGCGCTGGAGTGCGTTTACACCGGATGAGCTGAAGACGATGATGAACCTGTGGGGCATCTTTAAGTCGCCGTTGATGTTTGGTGGCGACTTGCCGCAGAACGACGAGGCTACGAATGCGTTGCTGACCAACCGCAACATGCTTTATATGCACCACTACTCCGTGGAGAACAAGCAGTTGAGCCGTACGGAGGACAATATTGTGACGTGGACGGCGGTAGACCCGGCAAACGGCGATCGCTTTGTGGCGCTCTTCAACCTGGGGGGCTCGGCGTTTGTGAACGCACAGAATGCGCTGTATCGTTCGGGTACCATCTCTTACCTCACCACGGGCTACGCTACGGATATAGATATAGCGCTGCCGAAGGGTTCTCGCAAGATTGCTTTGGTGGCTACGGACGGCGGTGACACACACAGCTGCGACCATGCCGACTGGATTGCGCCTACGGTGACGCTGCAGGATGGTAGCACGGTGGACCTGACGCAACAGGAGATGATAAAGTCTACGTGCGGATGGGGCGAGGTGCATGTCAACCGAAACCTGAACGGGGGCGACCTTTCCATCAACGGTACCAAGTACGAGAAGGGTGTGGCTACGCATGCCAACTCTGTCATTGTGTACAACTTGCCCAAGGGGGCAGTTCGCTTTACGGCCAAGGCGGGTATCGACAATACGGGTACCAACCAGGGTAGCATCTCTTCGGTGGAGTTCATGGTGTTCAACTACGACCCCACTTCTACCGAGGAGGGTCCGGCTGCCCATGCAGGGGATAAGAAGGTGAACATAGACCTTACGCAGCTGGGCTTCGACAAGAAGCAGCCGTGCACCGTTACCGAGGTGTGGAGCGGCAAGAGCGAGGGCAACTTCCGTGGCAGCAAGTTCTCTACCACACTCAAGGAGCATGCTTCCGCTTTGTACCGCATCAGCGGACAGAAACGTGCCAAGGGTGCCGGGGTTCATATAGATATAGCGGGACTCGGCAGCGAGGAGCAGGCGGTGACGTTGACCGTTACCGGCGGCGACACGAAGGGGGCTTACGTTCAGCTGCGCGACAACGGCAAGGTGATAGGTTGTGTGCCGGTAGAGGCCGATGGCCGGGCGCACTATACGGCTCGTTTTGCTGCGGGTGCCCACACGTTGGAGGCGCTCTATAGCGGTACGGCAAGTACGCAGAACGCGGTGGCTACGAAGGAGTTTACGAAATAAATATCGTTTTTATTTGGTACTTTCAACGAGAAGGTGTAACTTTGCACAAGATACCTAAACGTCGTACTATGAACAGAGAAGTATATTTTCGAATCATGATGGCAGCGGCTCTCTTGGTGCCGGCTGCTTGCGGACACAGCCATTCTACGGCGAACAACGGTTCGTCGGACGATAGCTCCGTTGCGGTTTCGGTGGTGCAGGACGGTTCTCTGGAACTGCCCCTACCCCAGGTTCCCACAACCCTTACCGAACCCAAAGAACGTGCTGCTTATGTGTTGTACCACTTCTGGGATGCACTGGACTTTCGGGATACCGTGCGCTCCCACAACGACGACCTGCTGGAGCAGAACTTTGCCAACTACCTTACGCTCTTTCCCGTTGCCGACACGGCGGACGTGATTTTGGCGATAAACCGTTTCACGGCGGCGGCAAAGGCCGATACGGCGGCCTACCGCAAAGTGCGCAAGGTGGCGTACAAGTACCTCTACGACCCCAACTCCCCCATGCTCAACGAGGATTATTACGCACTGTTTGTGCGAAAGTTCCTGCAAGATGCTTCGCTGGATTTGGCCACATCGGAGCGGTATAAGTTCGACCTGAGATGCATAGCGCAGAACCGCTGCGGCAGTCCTGCGACCGATTTCTCCTACGTGGACCGCAACGGCCACAAGAACACGCTGCGCAACACCCGGTACACGGGCAAGTTGCTCCTACTGTTCTACGACCCGGAGTGCGATGAGTGCAAGCAGTTCCTGTCGGAGTTCTCGCAGAACGAAACCCTCAATCAGTGGATTGCCGAACAGCGCGTCACGGTGTTGGCGGTATGTACCGAGGGCGAGAAATCGGCCTGGCAGCAACACCTCGTGGGCATGCCCGATAACTGGACGGTGGCGTACGATGAGAGCGGCATCAACGACAAGAGTCTATACATACTCCGTGCCATGCCCACCCTCTACATCCTGGATGCCGACCACCGCATAGTGGGCAAGGATGTACCCGCCCAACAACTCCTGCAGATGTTGCAATAACAAGATAAAAAAAAGGAGCACCTTCTTATCCGTTAAGAGGTGCTCCTTTTCGGGGATTATCTTCTTTTTTCTTGTGTGTGTCCTTACTTATAGAACTTTATGACACCGTTATCGTGACGGATCCAAGGCATAATGTTGATAACAACCTTTATGTTCCAATCACCGCCGGCCGGATATTCGGGACGCGTCGGGTCTATCTCGATGTTGTCCGATGTTACCGGATTTTGCGGATCGTCCGGATCCGTTTCGTCTGCCGGAACTACCGTTGGAGCTCCCGTTTCGTCCTTATCGTATGCCGGAATAGGTGTACCCAAGCCGGACAAAGAATTCAACTTAAGCTGATACCAATGGTTACGAACAATGCCGTTCAGGCCACTGACACTCAGGTGTGATATGGGTTGATAGTAATAGCAACGACCATCGCCCCAGAGCATTGCATCTTCCAACAATTCATGGGTAGCCTCGTACTGACCCTTTATATAGGGGTGAACTATGTAGGGTTCGACCGAATCTATTTGGAAACAGATTTCGTCATCTTCGCCCACCGTTACCCCTTGATCATCAAAGCCTTCCTTCAGGGCGGCCTTCAAATCAGAGATGGAACCGTAGTAGCTATTATTCCAGTAGGACAATTGCAGCGGATCACCGTTGTTGTCCGTGAGTTGCGTTGCCACCAGCACACACGTGTTGGCCTCACGATTGTTGTTGTCCTTCGTATCGTTGGGCAAGGTGTTTTCGAACGGATACCAGATGGTATTCTCAGGCAGGAGCATACCCTTCAGGTCTCTGTCGCTGTTCCACATAAGCGTTTGGCGCTGCAGCTCGTACTCCGTAACCGGTTGCGACCAGTAACTACGGTGCAGGTCGGAGCTGTTCCACGTCCAAGTAGCACTGAAATCGTCCAAATTCTTTTCCAGATAGGTACGATCCAGAGTGTTGAAAATGGTCCAACCCATCACTTTAGCCACAGCCTTCACAGCGCGACCGTCCGCATAGTTACCATCAGCGGCTCCACTTACAGAGGTATTCTGCGTAAACGTTCCGGCGTTAGCCTCGGTACCCTCGGTAAAGTTTTGGTCGTTGTACTCCATGGTCACCTTGGCAACCACACGTTCCAAGTAGATAGGAACTGCTTTTTCGAGGTGTTTATCATCGGTCATAGAGTTGTACGTATCGGACTCTATGAAGTTGTCGGAATCGATAGGAGAAGCATAGACGATGGTACCGTCGGCATCCTGATAGACGGAGTTGGTCATGGTGAACATATCCTCCTGTATATTGCCATTGGCATCCTTCGCATCGGAATAAAGGTCGGAATTTTTCAGTACGTTCTTGCGAAATACTTCCAAAGATTCGTCCTCCAGAGCCTCAGCATCGTGAACGTTGTGAGGATTGAGCACCGCCACCACTTGGGTGGGGCGTATGTTATTCTCGTCCATTTTCAGAGCGAGCACATAATTGCTCACGAAGGTGTTATCGTCTTTCTTCGTCCATGTAAGACTTATTCCGTTGTCCTCTACTACGTTCAAGCCCTCCTTCGCCAAGAAGTCGAAGTCGGTACCCTTTTCATCGTAGAAATACAGTTCCAGGTTGTTGGTTGTGGTAAAGGAGCTTTCTGTTGACCCCGCAACCGTACCTTCCTGAGAGGCATCGCCCGCACGTGTTATGTTCGCGCCGGTAGCCACGAACTGTATGGGCAGATACACCGTTTTGTAATTAGAGTCTGTATTCGGTTCTTGCACATCCTCCACATCGTTTATACAAGCGGCTAAAGTAAGTACCGAAAGACTCGTCAACAGAAATTTATTCATTTTGTTCTAATCCTTATTATAGTCTAAATAAGTATACTTCAATCTCGATTCAAAGAAGAACCTCCCCGGTGTCATACAGAACACCGGCACCGGGGAGGTAAAATTATTAATTCGTTCGTAGGATACTACTTATTGCTATCCTTAGAAGGCTTATCGCCTTCCTTAGAATACAAATCAGCACTGTTAGCAATGATTCTCCAAGGCTGGATAATAACCTTAGCATCGAGCAACCAAGCATCGTCCTCATCGTCATCGTCCGGACGTACCGGGTCAATTGGATACGGGTTGTCAGGATCTACCTTGGAAGGATTATCCGGGTCGTCAGGATCCTTTGGATCCCATTCAGGATCGTCGGGGTCGTCCTCCTTTGGATCCGGGTCAGGATTGATGATATCGCCGGGATCGTCCTCGGTCGGGTTACTCGGGTCATAGCCGGGATCCTTCTCACCGGGCTCCGGAGTCGGATTTGACGGATCCTTAGGATCGTAGCCGGGATCGTTAGGATCAGGATTCGGAACAGGAACAGGAGTACCAAGACCCTTGATAGAGTTAATACCTACCTGATACCAGTGGTTACGTACCAAAGCGTTCACCCATTCTTCGCCACCTGCAAAGTACTGCGGATGCTGAATCGGAGTGTAGTAGTAGCACTTACCGTTCTGCCATATCTGTATGTAACCGTTCTCCTTAGTGATGGAGTCGAGTTTGTCCTCCTCATACTTTTCGCCCTTGTGATTAAACCATTCACCGGTTACGATAGCTTGGTTGTGATAACCATCGGCCTGAACCTTGAACTTAATATCACTTGCCTCGATAGATACCAGTTCACCATTTACCTTCTTATACAATTTCTTAGACCAGAACTTAGCGATAGCATGCTTAACGGCAGCTCTTCTGTAGTAGTTACCACGCCAACGAGTAATATCGGCAGGTTTTGTAACACCATCCTTAGTCTCCAACAGCTGTGCTGCATAGATAACGGAAGTAGCGTTCAAATCATCGTCCACATACTGCGTGTTCTCAAACGGATAAACGGCGTTATTGCTACGCATCTGATTCCAAGTAAGGCGCTGTCCAGTTGTTCTAACACCGGCTGCAGGCACATTTGCCCAATAAGAACGACAGAGAGTGCTTGAATTCCATGCCCATTCCAAGCTACCAAGGTTGTCTATATCCTTAACGGCATTGGTCTGATAAGCCTTATTGAAGACGTTCCAACCCAAAATCTTAGCGGTAATCTCACCGGATTCTACATATTTTTGGTCTTTGTTCTCGTCCAATTCAATGATTTTAATGGTTCTGCCACCTTGGCCATCGACATTGATATCGAGACTATCTCCCTGCTCTGCAGAAGTAACCTTAGCCACTACGCGCTCCACGTATACGGTAACAGGATTAGCCTCGGCATCGGGTTCGGTCAACTTCAGGTTGTCCTGTGTTACGGTAGATGCATAGACATACTTAATATCACTGCCGGAACCGGTAGCATAAGCTGAGTTACTCATCATAAACTTATCGGCTTCACCGCTGTAATTTGCTGATTTTTCAATCAGTTTTACACGCATCTGGTCCAAAGTCAAGCCTTCGAGATCGGCTCCCTTGTTCGGATCGTTGATAACGGCAACAATCTGGTTCGGTTGTCCCTCATCTACCGGTTCATCTACGATAATGATAACATCGGAGTAAACCTGTTTCTTTTCATTGATCTTCCAAGTATCCGGATTGTCGTAAATCTCGGTAATACGGTTGGTACCGGAGTGAGTACTCCTCTCATAGTAGGGTTGTCCATCCTTAAACAAGAAGAACACAATGTTGTTGGTGCTTACGGAAAACTCCGCACTATCACCCTCGGTGAAATTCGTCTGCGAACCTATTTCCTCACCGGTTGTGTAGTAAGGATCGGTATCGTCTTCGCCACGTGTAGCGGAAGCATCATTGGCAACCAAGGTGACTGCCATGTAACGTTGTTCCACGGGTCCTTCCTCTGCGTTCGGGGCCACGGTTAGATCGTCATTGGAGCATGCTGAGAGCAACAAAGCAGCAAGTCCTGTCATTAAAATTTTTCTCATAACAGTTATGTTTTTTAATGTCTGTAATTCGAAATGGTTGTATAACATTCTTCTCATCATCTCTTCTTTATGGCGTAGTCTCTCTGCTCTCCCCCGTGAAGGGTGTCACCGTAAAAGCCCACAGTGCAGAAAATGTCCTCAAGGTGACACCCCATCGAGAGAAGTATAAATGGTTGAACCTAAGTTGACCCATCTACAAAAGCAAAAGATTATACTATAAAAAACAAACGATATTCATTATTCGTATACTGCCTTTGCATAGAGATGTTCCACATCGTCTGCATCGCAGTCTTTCAAGAGTACCTTGTGGTAAGCATCGAGCACATAGAGTGCAGGGGTGCTGCGCACCACATAGAGTTCGTGTTCTTCTATGCCGCTCAGGTCCACGCCACGTGTCCAGTTGCTAGGGATCGCAACGCGGTTGGCTCCCTCTTCGCCATAGATGTTCACCGCCAACACACGTAAATTGCCTTCGGCTATACGTGCGTTCATTTCCTCGTTCCCGGCTAGTTCGTTAGCCACTTCGCTGCAGTGTTCGCAATCGGGATCGTAGAAGAAGAGTAACAGGTTGTCCCGTATCTCTGTCTCCATGAGCGAGGTGCGTTTGCCATCGCCGGTGCGGTACGCAAAGTCGGCAGCCAGTGTGCCCACCCGGTTTTTAGCTATCCACCTGCGCTCGGTGGTCTCTTGCAGTCGCTCCGCCACTCCCAGGTCGGGTCCCTTCTCCACGGCGTCGAGTACCATGAGGTAGTAGTCCTCGTTCTTTGCCGGAGAGTCGGCATCGTAGAGGCACTTACGTGCGGTCTGCACCATGAGTCGGTATGACTCGCGCTCCGGGGCCAGCTTTTGCAACATGTTCTCCACTGACTTCCGCTGCACGGTAGAATCTACCACAGAGAAGAGTGAAATGAAGTTTGAGAAATTATCTTCTAAAAATTCTGCATTTAAACTATGAACCGTATCCGTTGCATCCAAAGCGTCCCAGAAGTGCATCATAACATATCCGGTGCGGTCTTGCGGTGTTACCAGCTTTTCGGGAACCTTTGGTAACGGCAGTTCCATCTGTGCGGGCATCTCCTCGGCGCTCACGGGTGTATTCTCTTGACCAAACAGGAAATACACAAACGAAGCCATGAGTAAGAACCCGGCAATCGTTTTATACGTTTTCATTCTCTTTTCTCCTTTCCTAAACTTTACACATCTCCGTTGTTTATTACGATCCTCCAAGCGTTTATTATGATGACGGAGCTGAGCCATCGATCATGACGCAGGAAGAAGGTCATGTTGTAGTCATCTTGCCGGTCGAGATACTCTTGGGTAGAGGTTATCTGCGGATAGTATCCGCGAACCAGCAGAGCATAGTCTATAATGGGTACACTGAGTACCACTTCGCGAGTAGCGCGTTTGTACACCGTGAGTGTGGGTCGGGTGTAGGTGCGCCACGATGTTTGCTGCACAAGTCTACTTATGGTGAGGTGGGCTACTACGCTGGTATTGGCAGAGTATTCCTCTTCGCCACCGCTATAGGTGAGGGCGTCGCTGCCTATGTATGCCGCGCCGGACTCGGTCTCCCAGGGGTTGTACACGAAGGGGTCTTCGCCGGCTATCAAACTATTATCGTAGTTGATGTGTGCATTGTCGGTTTCAATCACGAACTCGTAGTCGTCGGGGTTCAGTGTTTCGCCGTCCAACTGTTGCAGTACCACGTTCACTCCGTTGGTATCCTTTATGAGGTATACCGGGAAGGTGTGCGTGCCGGGTTCATCGGTCTTCGGTATGGTGATATCGGTAGATCCGTAGAACACGGGGTCGAGGTTTTGGGCGGATACGCTCACTCCCTCGTTGTTGCGTGTGCGCTGCATGGTGCAGGTGAGGTCGGTCATCTTGGATACACCGGGCACCATATCGGGCACGCTAAAGGCGTTGTTGTCCTTGAGTCCTGCCCAGGCTATGAGGTGATAGGTGCCGGGCTGCAGAGCATTGATGCTCATGGCGTAGTTGCCGCCGGAGGGGTGCAGAGCGCTCCCGCTTTCGGAGCTGCTCCACACAAAGGTACCGTCCTGGTCGAAGGCGTACAAGGTAACGGAGGTGACTTCCTCGTCGAAGGCGTCGGCAAACTTCAAGTTCATTTCGTCGATGAAGCGTACTTGATAGTTCACGGAGCAGTCTCCTTCGTTGTCGTATATCACACCTTCGCAAGAGCTCAGCACCAACGGAACTGCCAGCAACATACTGCCTGTTATTATATAGCTTGCTAAACTTTTCATTGCCTTGTTGTATGATTGTTATTTTTACTGA
>CAZUTW010000013.1:8883-24947 GCA_964623295.1 uncultured Bacteroidaceae bacterium
GGCTGAATGATACACTTAACATCGAGATACCAGTAGTTGTCGGGGTCGTCCTCGGGGCGAACAGGGTCTACACCCGGGTCGGGGTTGTCCGGATCGTCGGGATCGGGTGTGGGATATTCTACTTCTGTATCCTTCGTAGGATCATCGGGTACCGGAACAGGAGTTCCAAGACCTATGATAGAGTTGATGCCCATCTGATACCAGTGGTTACGTACAATACCCGGAACATCACCTGTTTGAACATACTCTTCTACACCATTGCTTACACTGTTGAGCTTATACTGCGGATGCAGAATCTCTGTAAAGTAGTAGCAGTTACCACCGTTCCAATACTGTGCCCAACTGAGCTGTGCGGTTTCATCGTTCAACTCTGCCTGTGTATACTCCTCTGCAACTTTCGTATCCACTCCGTCTACAGTTTTAGTAACCTCGTGATAATACTTCATGTCGGTCGTATCTAAGTACGCATATACATGATACCCATCGGGCTGAACCAAGAACTTGAAATCGTCTGCCGTAACGGATGTTGTCAATGCTTCGTCCGTGTAGATAGACTTTGAGAAGTTGGCCCATACGGTCTTCAAGTCTTCTTTGGTGTAGTAAGAATTGCGCCACAAGAACAAGTCGATAGTATCGCCATCGGCAGTTATCTTACCGGCAAACAAGATGCTGGTATTGTTGTCCGCAGCCTTATCGTATGCCAACGTATTCTCGAACGGATACTCTACCGTTTCCGTCCCGTTGGCCTTCATATCTTTCCACTTAAGAGTGGTTTCGGTAAGCTTTGCACCGTTTTCAAGAGCGGTTGTAGACCAATAAGAACGATACTTGGCAGCACTGTTCCAATCCCAATCGGTAGGCATAGCGCTTATATCCTTTTCCAATGTAGTGGTTGGGAAGGTATTGAAGATGTTCCATCCCACAAGCGTAAGCGTCAACGGTTTACTTATGGTACCGTCGCTCATCATTACGGCATTGGTTATATACTTGCCATCGGACGTCGTTTTGTAATTGGCAATTGTGTAACCATCGGGGAACTTAGCACCCTCGACAGCCATCTTCTTGGTATAGTAAGCCTCCTCCATGGTAACAGGGTACTCTTTAAGCACATCTTCGGTCTGTGTAGAACCATCCTTCTGTGCCAACTGTACTTTACTTACCACGCGCTCCACGTAGATGTCTACCGGGTGCTGCATAGCTATCTCCGGAGTCTCGCCGCAACTACCTTCCGGAATATCGGTTGCAAAGACCTCGTCGTTTCCATCAGCAGTCTTGTAAACAGAGTTGCTCATAAGGAAGGCATTGGCTCCACAATAGTTTTTGGAACCCGTCAGAATAGAACCTTTCAAATCATCCAGCGTTACACTAGTCGTTGCCGGAGCAAAACCGGAACCTGCAGGATTGACCACAGCCACAATCTTGGCCGGAGCATCCTCCTGTCCATCCTTTAGGTTAAGCTTCACGAGATATGTCTTTTGGTTGTATAAGTTATCGGAATGATCCCACTGACCACTCGTATAAGCATCCGTGTATTCCACATCGTATTGCACACCGTTCTCACCGTTGGCTATACCGGTGTAAGCCGTACCATCGCTATTGAACAAATAGAACAGGATATCGTCCTTTCCATCGCTCGCCGTACCTACGGTGTACTCATTGGCGATACCTATATTTTCACCGTTCTGTGCGGAATAATATGTTTCATCGGCACGTGTACTACTTGCCTGATTCGAAGCAATGCTAACGGTAATATATCTTGTATAAGCGGTTGCAGCCGGCTCTGTCTGGGGATTCTCCAACACATCGTTGTCGGAACATGCGGCAAGGAGCAATGTGGAGAGACCTGCTAAAATAATCTTTTTCATACCACTTTTCCTTTCTTTTTGTTTGTTACTGAAATAAGTATAATTCATTCTCATTTATACAGTAGACACTGTGTCATCTCTTCTTCGAGAAAGACACCCCGCCCCGCCTTACACAGAGCGGAGTGCCGAAATATAATTACCCTAAAACAATTATATCACAACTTACGGATTACTTCCAGTAGGGAGGTGGCTTCCTCTATGCCGGCAGCTTTCGCATTGTTTAAGTAGGTGCGCGCTGCGCTATAATTGCCTTGCTTTATGGCCAGAACGCCACGTGTGTACTCGGCCTTACCGGAGTTGCCGGCACGATCCAAGTAGCTGGCGGCATCGGTGAGATCGCCCTGAGAGAGTGCCACGTTGGCGGCGTTCAGAGCAGCGATTTCATCGTTGGGGTAGAGCAGTGCTGCTGCAGCCATCACCTTATCGTATTCGCGGGTTCCCTGTCCGTAGCTCTGTGCCAATAGGTAGAGCTCGTTCAGGCTCAACTTACCCGGATTCTGTGCGAACACTTGCTTCATCTCCTCTATATCGGTGTAGGTACGTATGTTGTACTTCACGCGGTAGTCGGTGTGGCGCAAGGTGGGATAGCACTCGTTCAGTATGGTCTTGTACTCGTCGGGGTACTGAGTGCGTATCTTGTTGTCGCGGGCATCGGGATCGCTTACCGTTGCTATAATCTTGAGAATCTCCGCTTTGTGCGGCAGGTTGGAGGCAGAGATGTAGGCTTTGGCGCCCTCCCAATCCTCCGGTTCGCTCGCGGTGGAGATGGTCTTCTTATCAAAGTCGTAGAGTTTGGCTATGTAATCGCGTATGGCTTGTGTACGATTGGTAGCCAAGTACGTATTGTGTGCATAGGTACCCTCCGGAGATGCATATCCCTTGAGCGATACGCTCGTCACCGTTATGTCGCGGTCGCCTCGTACGGAGTCGAGTACGGCATAGATCTTACGCAACTCGTTGGTGTTGTCGCGGTAGGTGGGGTCTATGTTCGTACGGTTCACTACGAAGAGTATGTTTGCCCGTCCCTCCAGTTCGGCCTGCTTCTGTGCCACAGCCGCCGGCTCTACATATAATAAGGTGGGCAAGAAACTCTCGTTGTCGAAGTACTCCGCAACCTCTGCCGTTTCGGCCAGTTTGCCATGGCCGCAGCAGCCGTACTCGTTGCGCGTGAGCAACAGGGTAGCACCGTTCATCCAGTCCTCGTAAGGGATGGTAGAAGAATAGTGCAACGTATCCTTCACCTGATAATTGCGCAGCACACGTTCGTCGCTGCCCGTTATCATGTCGCTATCCAAGCGCTTGTAGTGGTAGTATCGGCTACGGCTATACACGCCCACAGAAGACAGCGGTGCCACCCGGCTACCATCGGTAATCTCGGGCGTAATAATCACCGCCTCCTGCGCCTTAGCCCGCAGATTCTCGGTGTTGAGTACCATATCCAAGTGCAACTCATCTCCTTCTTTTGTAAGAGAGTAGCTATCTATCTTAGCTCCCGTCACCTGCTGAGCCTGTGCCGGTAGCAACGCGCCCATGAGGGCTACGAGACCAAATATAATTCTTCTCATACCGATTGCTGTTTAAAATAGATAAACCAAATTGAGTGCTGCCTTAGTAGGTCCTACGTAATGATGCTCACGATCGTTCTCAATCTTTTGTCCACACCCTTTGCAGAGGTAGCGATCGAAACGCGTATAAGCATAACCTATTCCAATTTCGGCTTCCAAGTTCCAATGCTTACCCAAATTCCATGCGTAACCGTAGGCTACGCCGGCTCCAATAGCCCAACCCTGGAAACGGGTGTCGCTCAACTTTGAGAAGTCGGTGCCCAGGAAATTGATACTGTTGTCTATGCCGCCCACGTTGTACTGTCCGCCAAAGACGTGCACTCCAAGGAAGTGCCCCGCCCATCGGTCGCAGAACCAATAACGTGCTTCGGGCTGAACGTACCAATGTTTCCAACGACGTTGGTGTGACAAGGTCCAAGCATTTAACTCTCCCGTAACATCCAGCGTCCATTTAGGAGCGAGTCCCACTTCAATGCCTCCATTGACGTTTAGGGCTGCGTCCATCAACATGTTTGTCTTCAAACCAACCGTTTGTGCTACACTTCCTGCCGAGAAGGATGCAAAACAGAGCAGAAGAAGGCTCTTCGCTGTTACTCCCATAGCTCAAAACTATTTAATCTTACTTTTCTAACAAATTCTCTGCCGCCCCCTCACACACATGGAGCGGTGGTGGTTCCGGAGGGATGTGCACCGTACCCTCTTGGAATACGATGCAAAGATACACTTTTTGTAGTTACGCTGCAAATAAAAGAAGGATATTTTTTTCGTTTTCCTTTAAAAATGTACTTTGTTAAGATTTGAAGCCTCGTTTTTCAAGGATTTTTGCCATTTATTTTGGATTTTCATTCGTTTTGCAGAACTTTGAACAGAGTTTTGCCAAAAGTTATACAACTAAGCGTGGGCAAAGGTGAGTATGGAGACGGTGACGCCGGGTACTTGCGCCAGAGTGGTGGCGCAGGAGGTGAGGGTGGCGCCGGTGGTGAGTACGTCGTCTATTAATAAGAGGTGTTTGCCTTGCAGACGTTCGGGGTGTGTCACGGCAAAAATGTCCTGCACGTTGGCGCGACGCTGCAGGCGGGAGAGTCGGGTTTGGGTGGGGTTGTTGCGCAGGCGTACCACGGAACGTGTGTCCATGGGGAGACCGAGGGTGCGGGAGAGACCGCGGGCTATGCACTCGCTCTGGTTGTAGCCGCGCTCGCGCGCGCGTACCTTAGATAATGGTAGGGGTATAACCAGGTCCATGCCGCTGAAAAAGCGATCGGGTTGCAGGCGGAGTGCCATGGTTTCGCCGAGGAATTCGCCCACCTTGGGGGCGTTGAAGTACTTTATGGAGAGAAGGAAACGCCGGGTCATCTCGTTGTAGTGTACCAACGAAGCGGCGCGCCCCAGCGGCACCTGCACGGCAAAGAGGTGTTCCACCTGCTCGCTGCCGGGGCGCCACGAGTAGGTGTATGGGAGCTGCATCATGCACTGCAAACAGCAGATGCGTTCGCCGTAGGAGAGCCTTTCGCCGCAGCAGAGGCAGTAGCGGGGCACCAACAAATCGCGCACGCTGCGCGTGTAGCGGTGCAACGTGTGGTGCAGGGAGCGCATCATAGTTCCCCCTCCTCCGGTTCCGTGGAGTCGTTGCACTCCAGGTCGTCGCACTCCTCGCCCCGTTCGCTCAGGAAACGACGCACCACTTCGCCCTCCATGCCGCGGCGCAGGCCGAAGGCATAGAGTTTGGTGCGCCGTTCGTACTCGTTGTCGGCGGGGAGCGATTGCCACTTTTTGCGGAGCACATCGCTCATGAGTTCCAGATAGGTGCTCTCCTCCACGGCATCGAGTGCATCGACAACGACGCTTGGTGGAATGCGTTTCAGGCGCAACGCTTGTACCACCTTGAGCTTGCCCCACTTGTTGTAGAGAATCTTGTCCTTTGCGAACGCGGCGGCATAGCGGGTGTCGTCTATGTATTTTTCTTTTATGAGGTAGGCCATCACGGTGTCGGCATCGGCGCCGGAGAGTTGCCATTTGCGCAATTTCTCGCGGGCATCGTAGGAGCACACTTCGCGACCGGCACAGAGGGTGGTCAGGGAGTGCAGGGCCGTGGATATGGTCATGGGTTTCTTCATCATACGTTTATGCTTTGTTTTTGGCGGATATCATTCGGGGATTGCCGTTGGCGTCTTCGCGGAGTTGCACATCGGTGTATCCCAGGGTGCCGAGGAGCGTTTGCATCTCTGCTCCGTAGGCACGGTTTATTTCAAAGTAGAGGGTGCCGCCCGGGGTGAGGTGTCGGCGGGCATACTGCGCTATCACTCTGTAGAAGAGGAGCGGGTCTTCTTGCGGTACGAATAGGGCCAGGTGAGGTTCGTAGGATAGCACGTTTTCTTCCATCTCGGCTTGTTCGCTCGGGGTGATGTAGGGTGGGTTGCTCACGATTACCTCCCACTGCCCTTCGGGCTGTTCGGTGAGGATGTCGTGGTACGAAAATCGTACACTCGTGCCCAACCTACGGGCGTTCTCTTGCGCTACGGCGAGGGCATCGCGGGATACGTCCCACCCGTCTACCGCTGCTCCGGGGAGGGCGGCGGCCAGCGAGAGGGCTATGCATCCGCTGCCGGTTCCTATGTCGAGAAGTCGCTGTGCGCGAGGGTGTTCGGAGAGAATCAAGTGCACCAGTTCCTCGGTTTCGGGGCGTGGTATGAGCACGGCCGGTGTCACGCCAAAGAGGTGTCCGCAGAACTCCGCCTCGCCCAAAACGTACTGAATGGGTTCTTTTTTGCAGAGTCGTGTCAAAATTTCTTGGAGTTCTCGCTGTTCGTTTGGCGAAAATTGTTTATCTTTGCCCATGTAAAGTTGGGTACGGGTAAGACCGTACTTGCGCTCCAACAGGTAGAAGGTGAGGGCATTGGCCTCGCCGTCGTCGTATACTTGCGAGAGTTTTCGGCGTATGCTTGTTACGAGTTCGTTCATCTGTTATTCTTTTCGGGGTACAAACTTACGTATTATTTTTGAATTAGGTATGACAACAGACGAGATTTTTATGAAACGCTGCCTACAATTGGCGCAAAACGGTAGACAGAATGCGGCTCCCAACCCCATGGTGGGGGCGGTAGTGGTGCACAACGGACGTATCATAGGCGAGGGTTACCACATACGTTGTGGCGAGGGCCATGCGGAGGTGAATGCCATTGCGTCGGTCAAGGATGCTTCGTTGTTGCGGGAGAGTACTATCTACGTGAGTTTGGAACCGTGTGCGCACTATGGCAAGACGCCGCCGTGTGCGCAGCTTATCATAGACAAGCATATTCCGCGTGTGGTGGTGGGGTGTGTGGATCCGTTTGCAAAGGTGCATGGCAAGGGTATCTCCATGCTGCGCGAGGCGGGCATAGAGGTGACGGTGGGGGTGCTCGAGGAGGAGTGCCGCCGACTGAACCGTACGTTCATGACGTTTCATGGGTTGCAGCGGCCGTACATCACGCTGAAGTGGGCGCAGACGGCAGATGGTTTTATAGGTGCTTCGCAGGGGCAACTACTCATTTCGAATGCGCTTTCGGCTATGGCGGTGCATAAGTTGCGGGTGGAGCACCAGGCTATTTTGGTGGGTACGAACACGGCGCGGGTGGACAATCCGTGTCTTACGGTGCGTTCGTGGAGCGGCAGGCAACCGATACGTGTTGTGCTGGATCGCACGAACTCTCTTCCGCGTAGTCTACACGTTTTCGACGGTTCGGCGCGTACGCTTGTGGTGGTAGATAAATCTTTACAAACGGATTCGGAGTATGAGTATATCGGTATAGACTTTTCGGCTGCGGATGCACTGCAGCAGCTGGTGCACAAGTTGTACGAAAAGGGCATACAGTCGTTGTTGGTGGAGGGGGGTGCCAAGGTGCTCTCTTCGTTCTTGCGCGATGGTTTGTGGGATAGCATCCGTATAGAGACGGGGGCACAACAGATAGGTTGTGGCGTGGCGGCTCCTACCCTACCCGATGTTCCGTTGCGCACCAAGGAGTACACTTGCTTCGGAAATAGAATACGGGTGATGGAACGTGAGGGGTAATTTTGTGTGAAAAACAGGAAATATCCATTTACCTTCCACTGCTTCCACTTTTACTCATTTTCAAAGAGTTAAATACGCATATAGGTTCCACATCACCTTCCACCGGTGGAGGGTGATGTGCTTTCGCGTGCTTACACTTTTGTGTATCGGTCCGAGGTGTCTCCACTGCATCCCTTTTGTTTTTCGTATATTTAAAGTACTGATTATCAACAAAAGTGGAAGGTGATAAAGATTCCACTTATTTTTCCTTTTTTCCCGCCTTAATTCCCGAAAAAAAGTGCGCGCACTTTTGAAATTTTCTGCGCGCAGTTTTGTTTTTTTCTGCGCGCAGTTTTAAAATTTTCTGCGCGCAGTTTTTCTTGGAAATGCGCGCAGTTTTTTCGAGCTACTCCCAGCCTTCCAATTGGTCGGCAATCTCCGGCATGGTTGCTTTGCGGAACACCGGATCCTTGTGCATGCGGCGTTGCGCCACGTAATCCTTTGTCAACGTGTGTACCTTGGGGTACAACAGCACTATGGCCGTGAGGTTGCAAATGGTGATAAGTGCCATGCACAAATCTATGATGCTCCACGTAAGTTCCAGACTCATAAGCGCTCCGAACATAACAAATCCGCAGGACATGGCGCGGTATCCGTAGAGCGCCACCTTGCTCCGCGTAAAATAGAGAAGGTTGGTCTCGCCATAGTAACAGTTGGTAATAATGGTACTAAACGCAAACATCCAGATGGTGATGGCCACAAACGGGTTGCCCAAGGAACCTATCTCTGCCGTCATGGCATCTTGCGTCAGCTGAATGCCGTTGCTGGCCGTGTAATCTACTCCACTGCAAAGGATTATAAACGCGGTGCAGGAGCACACTACAAGCGTATCGGTATAGACGCCGAGCGCCTGAATAAGTCCCTGTTTTACGGGGTGACTTACCGTGGCTGTGGCCGCAGCATTGGGGGCGGAACCCTCGCCTGCCTCGTTGCTGAAAAGTCCGCGCTTCACACCCATGGCCACGATGGTTCCGAGCGAACCACCGGCAAACGGGCCGAACCCGAACGCGTTCTCCACAATCATGGTGAACACGGTGGGGATGCGATGAAAATTCATTACAATAACCGCTATTGCAACAAACAGATAGAGTATCGCCATGAAGGGCACTACCGCCTCGCTGACACGCGCTATGCGGTGTATGCCGCCGAACACAACGATGAGCGCCAGTACGGTGAGAGCTATGCCCATGTACTCTACGGGGATGCGAAAAGCTTGTTCGCAAGCCAACGCAATGGTGTTGCTCTGACTGGCATTGTTGGCCCATCCGAAGGTCAAAATCATCAGCACGCTGAATACCACGCCGAAGGCCGGACTGTGCAAACCATACTTCATGTAGTAGGCGGGACCGCCGAAGAAGGAGTGTTTACCGCGCCTTTTGTACAACTGCGCCAGGGTAGATTCCACATAGGCAGTGGCAGAGCCGAAGAGTGCCATCACCCACATCCAAAAGATGGAGCCGGGACCTCCCACACTGATTGCCGTGGCCACACCCGCCATATTGCCGGTGCCGATGCGCGAAGCGAGGGCTACAACGAAGGCTTGGAAGGAGGAGATGTGTTTTTGTTCACTCTCCTTGGAGGGTTTCTCGGGGCGAAGCATCATGCGCACCATCTCCACAATCATGCGGAACTGTATGCCGCGCGTTCGTATGGTAAAGTAAAGGGCACATGCCACAAGCAGGGCTATATTGATGTAGGTCCACATGAAATCCTGCACGGAATCGATTACTTGTTGCAGTTGGTCCATATTCATATTTTTTCGATTTTACGGGTTTTGAATTTACAATTTGTTTCCTTTTCGGGGTGCAAAGGTATCAAAATTTCCGAATATAGCCTCATTTTGCGTCAAATATTTATCGGGGAGTATGGTTTTCCGTTTGGATATGCGGAATAGAATAAAACACCAAAATGCAGGTGAATGACGCTATTTTTTACCTCTTTATATGTACTATGTGGAGAAATATGCGTAACTTTGCGGGAAAAATATAAAAGGATTTGATTTCAGTAGAGAACTTAACGGTCGAATTTAGCGCGCGTCCCTTGTTCAGGGAGGCGTCGTTTGTGATTAATGATAAGGACCGTATTGCGTTGGTGGGCAAGAATGGTGCGGGCAAAAGTACCATGCTCAAGATTATTGCCGGGTTGCAACAGCCTACGGGTGGCACGGTGTCGGTGAGCAAGGATTCTACCATAGGATATCTGCCGCAGGTGATGATTCTGAGCGATGACCGTACGGTGATTGAGGAGACGGAACGGGCGTTCGACCATATCAACGAGATGCGTGCGCGCATAGAGGAGATGAACCTTCAACTGAGCGAGCGCACGGACTATGAGAGTGAGAGTTACATGCAACTGGTGGAGGATTTTACGCACGAGAGCGAACGGTTCAACATGATGGGGGGCATGAACTACCGGGCGGAGATGGAGCGCACGCTGATAGGTTTGGGCTTTGAACAGACGGACTTTGACCGACCTACGAAGGAGTTTAGCGGTGGTTGGCGCATGCGTATAGAGTTGGCAAAACTGTTGCTGCGACGCCCGGATGTGTTGTTGCTCGATGAGCCGACCAACCACTTGGATATAGAGAGTATTCGCTGGCTGGAGAATTTCTTGGCTACGCGTGCCAACTCGGTGGTGCTGGTGAGCCACGACCGTGCGTTTATCAACAATGTTACCAACCGAACTCTGGAGATAAACTGCGGACGGGTGATAGACTACCGGGTGAAGTACGATGAGTACGTGAAGTTGCGCAAGGAGCGCAGAGACAGTCAGTTGCGTGCTTACGAGAACCAGCAGAAGGAGATTGCCGATATAAAGGACTTCATAGAGCGCTTCCGCTACAAGCCTACCAAGGCGGTGCAGGTGCAGAGCCGCATAAAGCAGCTGGAGAAGATGGTGCCTATTGAGATTGACGAGGTGGATACATCGGCCTTGCATCTTAAGTTCCCGGCGTCGGTTCGTAGTGGCGATTATCCACTGATTACAACGGACTTGCGCAAGGACTACGGCGACCATACGGTGTTCCGCGATGTGAACATCACCATAAAGCGCGGCGAAAAGGTGGCGTTTGTGGGAAAGAACGGCGAGGGTAAGTCTACCTTGGTGAAGTGCATCATGGGACAGATTCCCTACACGGGGGAGCTGAAGGTGGGGCACAACGCGCAGATAGGTTACTTTGCGCAGAACCAGGCGCAGTTGCTGGACGAGGAGCGTACGGTGTTCGAGACCATAGACTATGTGGCGAAGGGGGATATCCGCCTGAAAATTCGCGACATACTGGGGGCGTTCATGTTTGGCGGCGAGGCATCGGACAAGAAGGTGAAGGTGCTGAGCGGTGGTGAGCGCAGTAGACTGGCTATGATTAAGTTGCTGCTGGAACCGGTGAACTTCCTGATTCTGGACGAGCCGACCAACCACTTGGATATGCGTTCGAAGGATGTGCTGAAGGATGCTATCCGCGATTTCGACGGTACGGCGATTGTGGTGAGCCATGATCGTGAGTTCTTGGATGGGTTGGTGACGAAGGTTTACGAGTTTGGTGGCGGTGCGGTGCGCGAGCATCTGGGGGGCATCTACGATTTCTTGCAGAAGAAGAACATCTCCTCCATGAACGAGTTGCAACGGAGTGCTCCGGCACAGACGGCAACGGCTGCGTCGACGGCTGCCGAGACATCTTCGGAGCCTAAGAACAAGCGACTGAGCTACGAGATGCAGAAGGAGTTCAACCGCAAGGTGAGCCGACTGAAGAAGGCGATCGCGGAGTGCGAAAAGAAGATAGGCGAAACGGAATCGGCAATATCGATTCTGGAGACGCGCATGGCGACGCCGGAGGGGGCTATGGATGCCAAGCTCTACGAGCAACATGGGCGACTGAAGGAACAACTGGATGCTACCATGACGCTGTGGGAGGAGCAGTCGGAGGAACTGGAGGCGCTGCAAAACGAGAATCAACAATAAACTAGACGATTAATAAAGATATATGAAGATGAAGATAAAATTTGTTTTACCTATCCTGACCATGGCGATGAGCGCTGTGACGGTTCAGGCGGAGGACACACTGAATGCCGGTATCAAACCGGAAAACTTGGATACGGCCAACAATACACCGGGCAACGATTTCTATCAGTATGCGTGCGGTGGATGGATGAAGAACAATCCGTTGACGGCGGAGTATTCTCGCTTCGGTAGTTTCGACTATCTGGCGGAGGAGAACCGCAAACAATTGCAGGGCATCATCCTGGAGGTGGCTAAGGGTAAGTATGCTGCCGGTTCTAACGAACAGAAAATAGGTACGTTGTACAACATAGCCATGAACAGCAAGAAGTTGAACAAGGAGGGTATCTCTCCGGTACAGCCCATGCTGAACGAGATAAAGGCGGTGAACGACCGTGGCCAACTGATTCTGCTCATTGCGGACTATATGAGAAAGGGTGTGAACGGTTCCATGATGGGGCTGTACATAGATGCGGATGCGAAGGAGAGCAAGAACAATATCTTGTCTTTCGCACAGGCGGGCCTGACGCTGGGTGAGAAGGAGTATTACTTGGATACGGACGAGGCTACCACGAAGATTCGTGAGGCGTTTAAGCAGCACGTTGTGAACATGTTTAAGATTTATGGTTACAGCGAGGCCGAGGCTACGAAGGCTATGAACACGGTGCTGCGCTTGGAGACGGCGATGGCCGAGAAGAGCAAGGCGGCTGCGGAACTGCGCGACCCGGAGGCGAACTATAACAAGATGACGGTGGCTGAGTTGAAGGCGAACTACAAGGGTATCGATTGGGATGGTTTCTTGGGTCACTTGGGCTTGGCTGCGGCTAAGGATGTTTGCGTGGGCCAGACGGAGGCGCTGCAGGAGGCTGTGCAGCTGTTGGCCAACGAGCCGGTGGAGGATTTGAAAACCAACTTGATATGGAACCTCATGAACGCATCGGGTAGCTACCTGAGCGATAAGGTGCGTGCGGAGAAGTTTAGCTTCTTCGGCAAGGTGATGTCGGGACAGGAGAAGGATAGAGACCGCTGGAAGCGTGCGGTATCTACCGTAGAGGGTGTCATGGGCGAGGGCCTGGGCAAGCTCTATGTGGAGAAGTACTTCCCGGAGGCTGCGAAGAAGCGTATGGAGCAGTTGATTAAGAACTTGCAGGTGGCGCTGGGTGAGCGTATACTGGCGCAGGAGTGGATGAGCCCGGAGACGAAGATTGCAGCGCTGGAGAAGTTGACTACGTTCTATGTGAAGGTGGGTTACCCGAACAAGTGGAAGGATTATTCTGCACTGGAGATTAAGGACGATAGCTACTGGGCAAACGTGGTTCGTAGCAATGAGTTCGATTGGAACGATATGGTGGAGAGAAAGTTGAACAAGGAGGTGGATCGCGATGAGTGGTACATGACTCCGCAGACGGTCAACGCTTACTACAATCCTACGACCAACGAGATTTGTTTCCCGGCGGGTATTCTGCAGTATCCGTTCTTTGACCAAACGGCGGACGATGCGTTTAACTATGGTGCTATCGGTGTGGTCATAGGTCACGAGATGACGCACGGATTCGATGACCAGGGTCGTCAGTTCGATAAGAACGGTAACTTGTGCAACTGGTGGGCCGAGGGCGATGCCGAGCGTTTCGTAGAGCAGGTGTCTTCTTGTGTAGACCACTTTAATAGCATAGAGGTGCTTCCGGGATTGCACGGTAACGGTGCGTTGACGCTGGGCGAGAACTTGGCGGATCATGGTGGTTTGAACGTTGCGTTCCAGGCCTTTAAGAATGCTACCCGTGCTAATCCGCTGAGCGATAAGGAGGGTTACACTGCCGATCAGCGTTTCTTCTTGTCTTATGCCAACGTGTGGGCGGGCAACATCCGCGACGAGGAGATTCGTAACCGCACCAAGAGCGATCCGCATGCTCTGGGTCGCTGGCGCGTGAACGGTACTCTGCCGCACATCAACGCGTGGTACGATGCGTTCGGTATAAAGGAGGGCGATAAGCTTTACATCCCTGCCGAGAAGCGTACAAACATTTGGTAATAAAATAAAAGAAGATAATAGAATATGCCGTTAAAATTACCCGACGGGTTACCCGCCATTGAATTATTGAAGAAGGAAAGCATCTTCGTGATTGAGGAGACTCGTGCCGAGGGGCAGGATATCCGTCCGCTGAAGATTGTGATTCTGAATCTTATGCCGCTGAAAGTGACAACGGAGACCGACTTGGTGCGTCTGTTGTCGAACTCTCCGCTGCAGTTGCAGATTTCCTTTATGAAGGTGAAGGCACACACTTCCAAGAATACGCCGATTGAGCATATGAAACAGTTCTACAGGGACTTCGATTTGATGCGTGAGGAGAAGTTTGACGGTATGATCATCACCGGCGCTCCGGTGGAACAGATGGATTTCGAGGAGGTGGGCTACTGGAAGGAGATTATTGGTATCTTCGACTGGGCGCGTACGCATGTTACCTCTACGCTCTACATCTGCTGGGCGGCGCAGGCGGGATTGTATCATCACTATGGGGTGCCTAAATATCCGTTGGATAAGAAGATGTTCGGCATATTCGAACAAAGACCGCTCTGTCCGTTACTGCCCATCTTCCGTGGGTTCGACGATGTCTTCTATGTGCCGCATAGCCGACACACGGAGATCCGTAGGGAGGATATCGAAAAACATCCGGAACTGCAAATCATTGCGGAGTCGGAGGACTCGGGAGTGGGTATCGTAATGGCGAGAGGGGGACGTGAGTTCTACATCACCGGTCACTCGGAGTATGCGCCGGAGACGCTGGACAATGAGTACAAACGGGATGTGGCGAAGGGGTTGCCGATTGAGCTGCCGCGAAACTACTACTTGAACGATGACCCGACGCAGAAGCCGTTTGTGCGGTGGCGGGGACATGCGAACTTGTTGTTCTTGAACTGGCTGAACTACTACGTCTACCAAGAAACACCGTTTAATATTGAGGATATTCAATAAATAGGGAGTAAAGATGGCAACATCACGGACTATAGAACTCTTGGCTCCGGCCAAGAATCTGGAATGCGGCATCGAGGCTATACGCCACGGTGCCGATGCCGTTTATATCGGCGCGCCTCGTTTCGGGGCGAGGGCTTCGGCGGGCAATTCGCTCGAGGATATCGCGGAGCTGTCGCGCTTTGCGCACATCTTCGGGGCGAAGGTGTATGTGACTATGAATACAATTCTTACGGATGAACAGCTGCCGGAGGCGGAGGCGCAGACGTGGGAGCTGTATCGTGCGGGGGTGGATGCTCTGATTGTGCAGGATATGGCGTTTAAACGGTTGCATCTGCCGCCTATAGAGTTGCATGCGAGTACGCAGATGGATAATCGTACGCCGGAGAAGGTGCGTTTCTTGGCGGGGCAGGGCTTTACGCAGGTGGTGCTGGCCCGGGAGCTGTCGCTGGAGGAGATTCGTGAGATTCACCGGGTGGTGGAGGTGCCGCTGGAGGTGTTTGTCCATGGTGCTTTGTGTGTGAGCTATAGCGGTCAGTGCTATGCGTCGCAGCATTGCTTTGGCCGGAGTGCGAACCGGGGGGAGTGTGCGCAGTTCTGTCGCCTGAAGTTTGACTTGGAGGATGCGGAGGGTGCTGTGATTGAACGGGATAAGTATCTGTTGTCGCTGAAGGATATGAACCAAGGGGAACATCTGGAGGAGTTGCTGGATGCGGGGGCTTCGTCGCTGAAAATAGAGGGGCGCCTGAAGGATGTTTCTTATGTGAAGAATGTGGTGGCGTGGTATCGTCTGCGCTTGGATGAGATTTTTAAGCGTCGCAGGGAGTATGTGCGGGCGTCTCACGGGGAGGTGCGGATTTTGTTCGATCCGAAACCGGAGAAGAGTTTCAATCGTGGCTTTACGCATTACTTCTTGAAGGGGCGTGTGCCGAATATCTTTTCTATGAATACGCCGAAATCTCTGGGTGAGTTTGTGGGGACGGTGAAGGAGGTGAAGAACTATTATTTCACGGTGGCGGGGGTGACGAGCTTTGCCAACGGGGATGGTCTTTGCTTTATGGATGCGAGGGGTTCGCTGCATGGGTTCCGTGCCAACCGGGTGGAGAACAACCGGGTGTTCCCGCAGAGTATGCCGGAGGGGTTGCGTGCGGGGTTGCGTCTGTATCGCAACTTCGATAAGGTGTTCGAGGATACGTTGGCGCATGCTTCGGCGGAGCGTAAGATGGGGGTTCGCATGGTGCTGGAGGAGGTGCCGGTGGGTTTCCGTCTGTCGGTGACGGATGAGCTGGGTAGAATGGGTTCTGCGGAGATTGCGTCGCCTAAGGAGGTGGCGAAGAGGCCGCAGGAGGAGACTATCCGACGGGCGTTGTCGAAGTTGGGCGGTACGGAGTATGCGCTCTGTTCGCTGGAGATTCGCTTGGGCGATGCGTGGTTTATACCGGCGTCGTTGCTGACGGAGCTGAGACGTGCGGCGGTGGAGGCTCTGGAACTGCGTGTGGCGGAGGTTGCTCGTGGGGCGGTTGATGGGGCTCGTGAATCGGTTGATGTGTCTTGCAATTCTGTTGATGGAGCTTGCGGAACGGTTGATG
>CAZUTW010000013.1:25047-28214 GCA_964623295.1 uncultured Bacteroidaceae bacterium
GAATCGGTTGATGTGTCTTGCAATTCTGTTGATGGAGCTTGCGGAACGGTTGATGAAGCTTGCGGAACGGTTGATGCGTCTCGGAAGGGGGATGATGTTTCGGTTCGCTGTCCTGAGAAGATTTCTTATCTTGGTAATGTGGCAAATAGGTTGGCCAAGGAGTTTTGGATGGCTGCGGGGGCGAAGGAGGTGGCTCCGGCGTTTGAGTTGGAGGAGCCTCGGGAGGCGGTTCTCATGTTTTGCAAGCATTGTCTGCGGTTTAGTCTGGGATGGTGTGTCAAGAATGGTGGGGAGCGTTCGCCGTATCGGGAGCCTTACTATCTGCGGTTGCCGGATGGACGTAGGTTCCGTCTGGACTTCGATTGTAAGAATTGTCAAATGAAAGTGGTGAAGGTATGAAAAACAGAGGCATCATCTTACTGATAATGGGGGTGCTCGTGACGCTCTCGTCTTGCTATTATAGGCATCCGGATTACTCGGATAATTGGGACGTGACGGAGGAGATGCAGGATTCTCTCCGGTTTGTGATTCATCATCACTATACGCTGAATTCCAACTTCTCGGTGGTGAGTGATTCTATGTTGCTGCGCAAGGAGCATCCGCTTATCCTTTCGGAGGTGGTGGAGCAGGATAGCATATGGGTGTACAACGGTAGTACGCTGGCGGTGGCGGATATCACAACGATTCCGGAGGATTCGGTGGATTCGGTGTGGGTGAAGGTGGCGGAGAGCCAGGAGATCATGGGGTGGATCCATGAGAAGGAGCTGCTGGCCGAGGTGATACCGGATACGCCGATTTCTAAGTTTATCTATATGTTTAGCCACTGGCATGTGGTGCTATTGCTGACTATTCCTTTTATCGTGTTGATGCTTTATCTCTTGCCGAGGGCGATTAAGAAGAAAAAGGCGTTTATCCATGTCAACGACATAGGGAGCTTCTACCCTATCTTGTTTTGCTTGTTGGTGGCGGTGAGTGCGACGCTTTACGGTACAATTCAGGGCTTTGCTCCGGAGACGTGGGTGGAGTACTACTTTACGCCTACGCTGAATCCGTTGCATCTGCCGCTCATATTGGGTATCTTTATGGGGAGTATCTGGTGTATCATCTTGGTGGGTATTGCCATGCTGGATGAGGTGCGTAGGTTGTTGCCGGTTGCGTCTGCCATGACGTACTTGGCGAGTGTGGCGTGTGTGGCGTTGATTTGCTACATAGCGTTCACGATTCTGACCATCTATTACATAGGCTATCCCATGCTGATTTGCTACGCTGTATGGGCTGTATATCGCTTTAAACAACGTGGTCGCTTGCGCTACGTCTGTGGCAATTGTGGCCGCGAGATTCGGTCTAAGGGGGAGTGCCCGTATTGCCATGCGGTGAACAAATAGTTACGGCTCCAAATTTGGAGGGGTATATAAATCGTTGTATATTTGCAGGATAAATCAGAAATAATATACAATGGTTGAGACTAGCTACCTTAAAGGAACGGGGCTACGAATAAATCATGTAAAAATAATAGAGTTATGTCTTGGAAGAAGAAAATATTCATTATTATCGCGGTTCTGGTTTGCATACCTATCGCTCTAATCGGTTTTTGCTACTTTTATTATGACTACACTGTATACGGCCGCATCTTCGACAACGTTGAGGAGGTGCCGGTACATGAGTATGGACTTCTTTTTGGTACTTCGTCGGTGACACCGGAGGGTGACCCCAACGACGAATTCGATAACCGCATAAAGGCTGCCGTAGAGTTGTATAAGGCGGGTAAAATTAAGTGGATTATCGTATCCGGTTGCGGTGATTGGCATGACAAGGAGGGGAATCTCGAGGAGTTTCCGAATGGTCATTATAACGATTTGATGGATATGCAGAATTCCCTTTATGAATGTGGTGTGCCTGTACGGGATATCGTGTTGGATGGAGATGGGAGTAGTACGCTCAACTCTATTATTAAAGCGAAGGAAGTGTATGGCTTAGATTCTTGTGTGATAATATCTCAGCCGTATCATAATAAGCAGGTCATGAAACTGGCAGATCGTTATGGGTTGAAAACGGTTGCATACAATGCTTTACCTTCGCGCATTCTTCGGGATACAATGAAGAATCCGGTAAGTGAGATTTTGGCAAGAGTAAAATTCTACATTGCTCCGCGGCAGGATAAGAAACCGCACTTTGACACCTATGCTGTTAGAGTAGGGAGTGGAATAGTTCAGGAATGGAAAGATATAAAGTATTCTGTCCCGGGAATGCCAAACGCGGTAACTCATATGAATCAAATGGCGGTATTTCCGGATTCCTATAAGTACATCTCTACTTACGAGGATAAGTCCGTGTACTACAATAGTACGCATGGATTCTATGTAAGTCTGCCGGCTGGCATGGGATACAATCAGTGTGGGGAGGATGGAATGGCATGTCATTCGAATGAGTTTTACAACAATGATACGACACTTGTTGTATCTGCCGGGGGAATGTATTACGATGCACTTCTCCAGGATTATCCTCATTTTGCGGATACATTAAAGTCGCAGGAACGAGAGTACCTTATTGAACTTGGAAACTGTAAGCCAAGAGAGGTATCACCGAACGTTTGGGTTTCGGAGGGGCGTGTCAATCATGCCATCCCCGGCAATCCTCCGGCAGACCGCTTTATCCGCAAGTGGTTGTTGAAAAAAGATAATAATAATCGAGATAGCTACATGTCGCTGGAGATATATTTCAACGATAGCCTTGAATATAGACTCCCTGAGTTCAAAAGAATCATCGACCGGTTCCCCGGTGTGCCGGTATGCAAATAGAGTGAGGGTATCGCTTTGTGAGTACCGTGTATCGGAGTTTCGATACCGCTGCATTGTACTCTCTCTTGTTACGGTTGTTATTACAAGGGAGAGTCTGTTTTTATATTTGCAACCAGTACTGTCCCGTTAAAGTGGACAAATCATTCTTTGAAATAATTGAAATATAGTCTATTAAGCAGGATTTTGAAATGAAACGGATTTGAAATTGTAACTTTGCAGCCAAATTCATTAGTGTCCCGTTAAAATCGGGACAATTTTAACGGGACACTAATGAATTGCAACGTGAAGTATTTGCAACATGAATCGGCAATCAAGAGTACATGCACTCGAAAAGAAGCGGATATGACCGCTTTAGGTGGGTGGTAATGC
>CAZUTW010000014.1:0-12975 GCA_964623295.1 uncultured Bacteroidaceae bacterium
ATGGTGCGTTAGTTCAGTTGGTTAGAATACATGCCTGTCACGCATGGGGTCACGGGTTCGAGTCCCGTACGCACCGCATCACACAATGATATGTTTCATGCATCTTTACTAAATCCTCTTTCGAGAGGGGAACACGGGCTTAAACAATGCTTGTTTAAGTCACGTGGTTCTTTATCCTTCGTGTTTAATCTTTGGTTTTCCTCGGTTTGTTTGTGCGCGCATAGGTTTCCTGTCGGTACATTTGTTCTCGTATTCCTGTTTGGAGTATCTCTTTTGTGAAAGTTGTAGATGGATGGATGAACCTCTCTCTCTTCGCTTATAAAAGTCTGAAGGGGGCAACCTCCCGGCCGCCCCCTCCATATTGTTATTAGGTATTATTTTTTAAGGTAAAAAGATTGTTTTTAGGATAACGATGCAAAGTTACTACTAACTTTTATATGTCGCAAATCTTTTCGTATGTTATAAAACATAAAAAGTGAGAAAATGTTATTTTTTTCTCACTTTTAGTAATGATTGCATCAATTTTGTGACCTTATACCCCATCATTATGCCGTCATAGAGGGCAAAACCCTTCTTTGCAGCCTGGAAGAAAATGTCTGCTTTTGTCGCAGCCGGGGTAGGAGTAAAGAGCTGTTTCGATATTTTCTTCATCTGCTTTTCACTCTTACGTATTTTAGCTTTCAGGCTCGCCTTCTCCCGAGTCAGATCCGTGAGCGTTATGGCCTGCTCATTCCTCCTCGTCGTCTTCCTCGTTGTCATTTTCGTCATCGTTTAAGAGTAAATGAATAATGTAGCCGGATATAGGTCGGAAAATCCATGCCTCCCGCTTTATATATATAAGGTATATGATAAGCAGCAGAACAATGCACACAATTGCGTAGCTCGCCGTCATGCCACAACCCGTTATATCGTTTATGAAGTAAACCAAAGCCATAGACAGAAAGTAGAGAGCTATTCCGCCTATAAACAAGATAACCACAAAGAGCGTCAGCGAAGAGATGATTTTACTCGTCTTCTCCACTGTGTTGATTTGTAGCAACCGCTTCTGGAGCTTTACATACTGTTGCAGCTCCAGAAGAAGTTGTACAATTCTTTCCACGTTTTTGTCTCCGGAGTACATGGCTCAACTTAAGCTTCAGTAGAATCTGCACCCTTCAACTCGTCGGCAATTTCGGAGATGAGTTCTTCCGTCTCCTTCTTGCTCAAACGGATACCTCTCTTGCGGAGAGCCTCCGCAATCTTAACACGTGTGTCCTCACCCTTTTCCGGTGCGAACAAAAGACCTGCTGCTGCTCCTACGATAGCTCCACCCAGGAAGGCAGCGAAAATAGATAAACCTTTCATATCTTTATAATGTTTAAGAACGCCCAAAGATAATACTTTTTTTTATATCCAACGTTCAAAAGAGGGATTTTGTTACATTTTACCCACTTTTTTTCCGCTTCTTGACTTTTTTTTCGCCCAATATGGTGATTAATTGAATAAGTTTGTGTAAATTTGCCGATAAACAAAAGCTTTGAATATATGAAGAAAAATTTTGCAATGTTGATGGGGGCGTTTGTCGTAGTAGCATTCACCTCATGTAAGTCAAGTGAAAGTGCTTATAAGAAAGCATACGAGAAGGCAAAGGCTCAGTCTGAGACTTATTATACCGGTCAGACCGATAACAACAACAATTCCGATGTTGTTTCCGTTACTCCGGTGCAGACCGTTACTGCAGCATCTCCTACCGAGGGCAATGTGGGTGCGGTTTCCGTTCGTCAGGACAATGTTACACTCGTGAGCGGTTCCGGTCTTAAGACCTACAGCGTAATTTGCGGTAGTTTCAGTCTCCAGGCCAATGCAGAAGGTTTGCAGAAGACTCTTAAGAATGCGGGTTACGATGCTCAGGTGGTTTACAGCCCTGCTACCAAAACTTATCGTGTAGCTGCGTCTACTTACGACGATAAGGGTGCTGCCGTTTCTTCTCGCGAGACACTGCGTGCTAAGTATCCGGACGCTTGGTTGTTGCTCAATCAGAAGTAAAAAATCTCAACGTTACAATATCCGTTCCGTCGGGTTCTTGCCAAAAGAACCCGACTTTTTTGTCCCTTACTCCAAGGCGTGTTGCCGGGTGTCCTTCGTGAAATTCGTATCTATAATGTAAAAATAAATCCGTTTCCTCTCCTTTCTTTTAGGGAGTAGTAAAACTTTACATCCTTCGTATGGCCGCTAGCGAAAGAAATCTCCCCGTATTTGTGCTCTTTTGCGCAGAAACCATCCGAAACACAAAAATACACATTACCTTCCACTGCTTCCACTCTGCCTCCACATTGCTTCCACTTTTGCTTATTTTCAGCGCGTTAAATATGTCCTTTTTGTGCAGGAAATACAACCATATCCTTCCACAAAACAACGCTACCTTCCACACTCCGTGCTTCCACTTTTGGGGCGTGGAAGCTTGTGAATCTTCGAGTGAATAATCCGATATTCTTACAATAGGATATGCCGGCATCTAAAGAGTCCGGAGGAACTAAGAGAACAAATGTAGAAGCACATGTGGAAGGTGCCGTGGAGGCAAAAGTGGAAGCAAATGTTCGTTTTAAGTATCTGATAATAAGCAAAAGTGGAAGCAGTGGAAGCAGTGGAGGGTGAATGCGAAAACAGCGTATTAGGGGTGTGTAGAATAGCTGTTTTACTCGCCTCGAACGCTCTGTATGTGCGGATTTCTTTGTCGTGAGGTTGTTCTCTATCTGTAAAGAAAAATCCTTTTCTCGAAGGGCGTGTTTTACAGGGTATCTCACCCTCCATCGCTGTGCTTTTCTATTCATTCGGTTCCGTGCCGGAACGAACTGCGCGCATTCGTACAAATTACTGCGCGCAGAAAAAATAAAAACAGCGCGCAGAAAAATTCAAAACAGCGCGCAGAAAAATCTAAAACTGCGCGCAGAAAATTTGGGAAATGCGCGCAGTTTTTTCTTAAATCTTTTTAGTACCCTCCGTTAAACAACACCCCTTGTTCGTCTGTTTGAAAGATGATGTTTAACCGCGACGGATCTTATCCGTTCATTAAAAACAAATTCAATATGGAGAATATCAAAGGAACACGGACCGAGCAAAACCTCATGGAGGCCTATGCCAACGAGTCCAAGTCGAGCAACAAGTATGCCTACTACGCCAAGAAGGCCAAAAAGGACGGTTATGCTCAGATAGCATCCCTCTTCTCGGCCACCGCCGACAACGAGCGCGAGCACGCCAAGGTATGGTTTAAGGAGTTGCACGGCGGCGAGATACCCGAAACCGAGCACAACCTGGCCGATGCTGCCGCCATAGAACATGCCGAGTGGACAGAGATGTACAACCGCATGGCTCGTGAGGCACACGAAGACGGGTTCACCCGCATAGCCACACTCTTTGAGCATGTGGCTTGTATCGAAAAAGAGCATGAGAGAAGGTATCGCCGCTTCCTGGAGTTGCTAAACGAGCATCATCTGTACAAGTTGGAAGAGGAACGCACCTGGCAGTGCACCAAGTGCGGCTACGAGCACGTGGGCACACAAGCCCCCGACGTGTGTCCCGTGTGCAAGCACCACAAGGACTTCTTCCGTCTTAAGCACAAGTGCGGTTGCTAACCTCTACACCAGGAGGAACGCAAAGTAGCAAGCTATCACCGCCAGGCAGAGAAGTGCTTTCATCCACTGCGTCTTAGCCGCGCACATCAGGTAGAAAATGATGGAGGCCAATATGCCGAATACCGCCAAGTTCACCACTTTGCCATCCGCAAAGTCGTACACACCCTTTCCCAGGTAAAGCATGTCGGCTATGGCTATCACAAAGAAGTTGAACACATTGCTGCCTATAATATTGCCCACACCTATGTTGAAGTTGTGTATGCGGAAAAGCGAAATGCTACTGGTAACCTCCGGGAGCGAAGTGGCAACCCCCAGGAAGATGGCACCCGCCAGACCGCTGCCCAGGTTCAAGTGATCGGCATCGGCTATGATGTCGGTTATGTAGGTCAGGGCTATGCTGGCTACAACAATACACAGCGAAGCCAGTGTAAAGCGAATGGCGAGCGAACGTACCGTGTATGGGCACTCCGGTTGCGCCTCCACCTCGGAGGGTGTCTCCGGGGTGCCGTTTTCGTGTGCCAGGAACTTAACGGAACAACTATAGAGCACCAACAAGAAGAGAGAGGTTATGCTCACAAAAAGCATGGGATGCAGTTCGGAGCCCAACACAAAGTTGTGGTCGCACCATCCCGTGTAATTGATAAACACAGCCACATACATGAGGAAGGCAAATGCCATGACATAGAAATGGCTCTTGGCCAGTTTGCTCTGCGTAAAGGAACGTATGTAGAACAAAATGATGGTGGCCAGCATAGCCATGTTGAACAAGTTGCTGCCCAGAATATTACCCATGCAGAGTCCCGGAGAGTCAATCAAGGTTGTAGCCGAGATACTCGTGAACATCTCCGGTAGGGAAGTTACCGCCGATAAGAGTACGCCTCCCAAAAAGGCTCCCGAAAGTTTGGTGGTCTTGTCCATCAAGTCGATATAGCGCGACGCCAATATGGAGCACCATATCACGACAATTGCTGTTATTAGGTATGCTATGTATATCATAATATTCTTTTTTCTCCGCTACACCTTATTATATATATGGTGCTTGGGCTTCAATTCAGCGACAAAATTATACAAAAAACTTCGAATAGCATACTTTTACGAACATAATTTCGAGGTAAAGTGCAAAAACTTTCTTTCGGAACCGAGGACACAAAGATGCGCTCCCGGCCATGGTGTCCTATCGGAGTACCATATTCGAAAGAATTTGTCGAGAAAGCACAACCTATAGATTATTACGCCGAAATGAGAGGAAAATCCGTTTAACTTATTAAAACATAGTAGTTTATACACACTGAAAGACGAATTTTCTTTAAAGTTGAAAACACGATTCTAAAAAAATATAGGTAAAAATGTAAATTTTTTCAATAATTGTTTGGAATTAACGAACCTATTTCGTACATTTGCGAACGAAAAACGGCCGAAAGCCATCCCGAGTTGGGGCGAGGAATAAATCACAAGAGATGATTTGCAGGGAAGATTAAACTGAAATTTTATCGGGAAAAAAGGATTATAACAACTCGGCTTGTAAAGAAATTAGATTATGGATTCCGCAACTAAAAGTGTTACGAGAACGGCTGTCAATGGGACAGACGACCGCGAAGCGCGCTCTTTTCGTTGGTATGCAGCCCGTACTCAAATGAACTGTGAAAACAAAGCCCTGGCTACCCTTAAAGCACAAAACGGAGTGGTAGAATCCTATCTTCCCGTGCAGGAAGAGATGCACGTTTGGAGCGATCGGAAAAAGAAGGTGCAACGTGTGGTGATACCTATGGTTGTTTTCGTGAAGATGCTTCCGAGCGGTGCTGCCAAGGTGTATCGTTCCACCTATTGTTATGGGTTGATGAAAAATCCGGGGTCGAGTGTGCCTGCGTCCATTCCCGACGAACAGATAGAGGCCCTGAAATTTATGCTCTACCATTCGGAAACACCCGTAACCATAGAGCGTGTTCCACCCAAGTTGGGCGACAAGGTTGTGGTGGTGCGCGGCAAGCTCAAGGGTCTGGAAGGCTTCGTTATAGAGAGCAAAGAAGGGGAAACCTACATAGTGGTGTTCCTGGATATCATAGGTTGCGCCAAAGCAAAAATAGACATTAAAGATACAAAGGTAATCTAACCGTATTCAAACCTTCGTCTTCTAATCGATAAGTATTCTATTATAAATAACGTATCTCGAATATCCGTGCAAAAGGAAGGAGGGATACACTACTAATTCATTTTTCTTTTTTAATGAAAAAATTTCTGTTTTTTGGACTTGCCGCCATCATGATGGCTGCATGTTCGAGTGATGATTCACTCAGCAATGTCGGAAATCTCAATGAGAATACCGACGGAACAAAGTACATGGCTATAAGCCTGGTAACAAACGAGCAGAACACTCGTTCGGAGAGCGATGACCAATCGGCGGAAACCACCGGTAGCACCACGCCTACAACCTCCGATGAGTTTGGTCTTGGTAGCTCCGACGAGTACGCTGTCTACAGCAAGAGCAACATCGTGTTCTATTTCTTCGACAACGAAGATAAAGCTTACGATGTAGATGGCAACGGAAACAACTATTTGGTTCCGGTATCCATAGGTACTACCACAGATTCCGAGGTTAAAGAAACGGACGACCTTTTCCAATCCGTAGGTACGCAAGGTGGAAACGTAACCGTTGTCTCCAATCTTATTTTGGCCTTCCAAAACAAAAAGACGACAACAGTGCCGGCAAAGGTAGTGGTGCTCGTAAACGCCCCGGACGCCTACAAAACTAAAACGTATGGAACGCTGAACGATTTGCTTACCGAGGTGGTAAAGGAAGAAAGCGCACAGCACGTGTTGGAAACCAACGGAACAGTCAAGTATTTCCTGATGAGCAATGCCGTATATCAGGATGCATCCGGGAAGATTGTGAAGGCAACGGCCATCACTTCGGACAACATTAAGACCACAGCCGAAGCTGCCGCTGCCGCTCCCGTGAAGATAAACGTAGATCGTGTAGACGCAAAGGTGACGCTCAACGAGAGCGAAAACAATTACATCGCGGTAAAAACGGCCGAAGGAGCTAATCTCAAGGTGAAGTATGTTGATGGTACGGAGAAAGACGTATACGTAAAAGTGAAAGGGTGGACTCTCTACAACAAGATGATAGGTTACTATCTGGTGAAGGACTTGACGGCGTCATCCACCGATGCTTGGTGGAACGATATTACCAATCTACGTTCTTACTGGGCAAATACTCCCTCATCGGCTACTCTGACCCAAACGTCACTTAGTTATGCCGATGCTATAGGCGAAGCAAAGTCGCTTACTCATGTAGAGTACGCCATCGAGAATACCAGAACGTCCGACAATACCGGTGTGCTCCTTGCTGCAGAAATCATGGAGAAAAACGGTGACTCATACACGGCACTGGACATAGCCAAGTGGTTGAGTTCTTACTACACGCTCGATGCTCTAAAAGAAGCTATCGTGGGGTATCTGGATAAGGGGCTTTGGTATTCTGAAACAACGACAAAAAATGTGCTTAAAGAGGGTAGTGATACCGAGTACGAAGAAAAAGACGTAACCGAATGGCACCCTATCGGAGTGGAAGACATCACTTTCAAGGCAAACTCCGATAAGACTTATGCCGTAAACGTGACACTCTCTGCTACCGGTGCAGGAAGAACATGGTACAAAGAGAAGGAGGGAACCACTCCGCTCACAACGACCCAAAAAGACGAGTCCTCACAATCCGTTCTCGTTCAGGATGCCGTGGAGGAGATTCTGGCAGCAGTGCCAAAACCACAAATTTGGAGTGGAGGAAAATGTTATTATTACGCTCCTATAAAGCACAATATCAGCTACCTGACGGATAATAATACTACGGTAACCAAAGAAAACAAAGGTATCGTTCGTAACCACTGGTACCAAGTATCCGTGAAGAGTATTACCGGACTTGGTACACCGGTTTGGAAAGAAGACGACACGTTTACTCCAACCAATCCGGGAGAAGATGACGATAACGAATGGTTCCTCGATGCACAAATCAGCATCCTCTCTTGGAAGATGATGAGCAGTGAGATTGATTTTGGTAAATAATCCTCAAAAAGGAACAAGATTGTAAATTCTGTTTAATCAAAAATATTCATTTTCCCCCCCTCCCGCGCTTGGTGCGTAGGAGGGTGGGAGCCTTCAAAAAATAAATCCCAAGGTTATAGCAATTTCATATAAGGCAATGAAGATACTAAATCAGAATTTTTCGAGCATCTTGTTGTTCGCGGTATCACAATCCTTACTCGTAGCCTGCAACTCCGTTTACGACTATGAGGGGGATTGTTCCGCGAATTATCGCCTGCAGTTCGTAGACGATATCAAGCTCAATTTCTCCGATGCTTTTCACCAAGAGGTGAACTCTGTTACGATATATGTGTTCGACGAAGACAGCACCTTTGTGTGGAGCAAGTCGGAGTGGGGCGATGCACTGCACCCATCCGTAGGCTCCTATTCCATGGATATCAGCGAACTACCCGCCGGCAACTACCACGTGGTAGCCTGGGGCGGTCTCCGCGACAACGAATCCTTCAGCGTACCGGAGATGGTATCCGGCGTATCCAAGCTCAGCGATCTTACCTGTACGCTACACCGCACACGAGGCACCGATGGTGTGGACTTGGTGAACACCGAACTAGCCCCCCTCTTTCACGGCATGCTCGACATAAGCATACCCCAAGAGAACACCGAGGGAACCTACACCTTTACCATGACACTCCTTAAGAACACCAACAATGTGAACGTTGTGTTGCAGCAGTTAAACGGCGAGAGCCTGCAGGCCGACGACTACGACTTCATCATAGAAGCCGGCAACGGCCACCTGAACTACGACAACAGTCTGCTCACCGACGAAGATAGATTCGTCTACTCCTCGTGGAACCGACAAGTAGGGACCGCCGATGTAAGCACCGTCAACAGAGCGGACGAAAGCAACTACACCCAAGTATCGGCCGTAGTGGCCAACATGACCATATCGCGCCTTGTACAACAAGACAACTGGAACCTCTATACACGTCCTACGCTGACCGTCTACCATCGCTCCACCCAAAGCGTTGTCCTAAGCATACCGCTCATAGACTATGCCCTGCTGGTGCGCAGCAAGTATCCACGCGTCACCGGCGTCCAAGACTATCTGGACCGACAAGACGAATACAACATGACCTTTTTCCTTAGCGACGGACACTGGCTCAGCAACGAAATAGTAATAAACTCCTGGAAGATAGTGCTGAGCGAAAACGATTTCTAAAACAAAATAATGCAAAAACCTTCTTTTTTAGGGCGTTTCTTATCGCTACTCCTGTTTACCGCAGCCGCGTGCACGAACGATGAGTGGGACCATGAGGCAGATGGGAACGACCAACAGGTATCCTTCGTTCTCTCTGTGTATCAGGAAGACAACAACGATACACGTGCTACCGAAAACGGCACGTGGGGCGATACCTATAATTCGAATACAACACAATACGATGCAGCCATAAATCCCGGCACCGTATGTGCTTATCTGGTGGACAAAGAAACCGGAGAGCAACTCTTCCGGGTGGAGAACTTAAAGTGCTATAAGGTGAGCGACGAAATATATCAATATTATGGCGTTGTGCCCAAATCGTCGAACAGCCGCATTGAAGACAAAAAAGAATACCGTTGCATGGTGGTAGCCAATGCAAACGTGACAGCAGCCGATGCTACCTTTTCGCAAAGCAGTCTGCCGGGCCCAAATACATCTACCGATTATACCATACCCATGTGGGGTGTAACCACCTTTGCGTGGGACAGAAGCACCGATGCACAAAAGTTGGGCACCATCCTTATGTTGCGTGCTGCCGTCAAGTGTCGCATTCGCTTCTCGGAAGATCTCGTCAAGGAGGGGTATACACTGGGTGATGTTACCCTCCATGTCCCCACGACCGAAGGATATCTGTACCCCAACGGCTATAACGCTGTGGACTACACCTCGCAACTCTATTATGTCGATCAAGAGAGTACGGAGGAAACAGTACATTACGGCTTTCGCCCTTATACCTCCTCGGAAAACGTAGGGGGAAAGAGCTCTTTCTGGGTGGAACCCGTTGTGGAATCTACCACCAAAACGGAATCCGTTACTGCTGTACCTAAGATTGTCTATTTCCCCGAGCAAAAGAACGACCCGGACAACCCCGCCTATTTCGAGGTGGATATACTGAAGAACGGCGAAAAGATAGGAACCAAAGAGGGGGTATTTAAGGACTATACGACCAACGTGTTGTACACCGACCTGCAACGTAACCACGTATACGACTATGTGATTGTGGGCGTGGGCGGGCGTTTGGTGCTTACGCAAATCGTCAGCGATTGGGAACAGGAAACGGAGGAGTGGGACTATACCACCCAAATATCCGGACTGTTCAACATAGACTGGAACAAGGATACATACTATCAAAAGTTGGACGACACCAAACAAATCATTCTGGACGGTGGTCTGGCGGTTTCCTTCAACTTCACTATAAACTCGCCGATAGGTGCCAGCTGGTATGCCTCCATAACCATGGACCAGGCCGATGCTTTTGTTATAGAGCAAGAGAACAGTGATTCGGCGAGTGCATCCTCCTCCGTCTCGGGGACGATAAACGGGACGAAAACCAATTTGATAATACGCGCCACCAACGCAGAAAACAACCGGCAGCACAGCGCGGAACTCTCCGTGTATGTGCGTTATGCCAACGGAACGGTTCGCAAAATAGACGAATTGAGCGGATGGAAGATTGTTCAGCGCATGCGTTAACGGCCGGAAGATAATGGAAGATATGTTTAGAAAATTTGTTGTGTTTGTAGTGCTCTTACCCCTACTTGTCTCTTGTTCCGATGGTTGGGACAAAGAGGTAAGTATGGCGGGTAAGATGTGTATAGAACTCTCTTGCGGTGACATGGTTCTGACAACACGAGCCGAGGAGAACGAAGACCCCGAGTACTACATGGGGGACACCTATTTCTTCTTCTATAAGATAGATGCGACGGAGCAAGATGAACCGGTGTATTATTGCAAACAGACGGTACAGGACTACGTCGATACAAAACTGGTGTTCGATTTTCCGGACGAACGGGGCGATACTCTTTTTAAGTCCTCCAAAACATGTATAGCCTATGCCGTGACCAACCTTCCCGAAGATATCGATATAGAGCAGTTGAATTCTCGTTCGCGCGAGACCCTGAAGAATTTGGTTCCGGTAACTTTGAGTTCGACGGATTCCCCGAAAAAAGGCGATTTTGCTATGGACGGCCAGTGCGAGATAACGCGCAATCCGGTAGACAAAAGTATGACCGGAACGATTACACTGGAACGTGCGTTGGCAAAAATCTCGTTGAACCTTATGGTTGCCAAGGAGGTTACACTCGACGGTGAAGTATATGAATCGAGCAGTGGCATGGTGCGCCTCCTGAAGTCGGTCTCCCGCGGCATCCTGAACGGTGTGAAGGACGATAGAACCTTCTTAACACAGGAGCGTACCTTGAATATAAACGATGCTACGGATTCCGTTTACACTACCGTAACCGCCACTTCCACGGGAACCACCGCTACCGAGGTAGAATGTTGGAGGTATAAATGTCCGGACTTTTACTCTTATCCGAATAAGTGGGCCTCCAATTTCGATGAGGAGGAAGAAACCACTCTTTCGCTGCAAGTGGGATGGAGAAAGCAAAATACTACCGATTTCCTTACCTATTACTATCAGGTACCCATCCGTATGGAAGGCTTGTCGTTGGTGCGAAACCATCATTATGTAATTACCCTCAAGGTGAGCATGCTGGGGCGCGACAAGGAGGAGGAATCGTTGGTTATAGATAGCGATGACAACATATGTTACGAAATATTGGACTGGGGCAATGTAGACGAAGGCGATGCCGAGTCCAAGAATATTACGGCCGATCTGAACAAAACACACTATATCATAACCTCGGATAAGGAATTTAATCTGTGGAACCAGAGCAGTGTGTCGTTCTATTACAATTCTTGTTCCGACTTGGATACACTCTGCGTCACCGAGGTTTCGTACTATTCTACGCTTTACAACGAAACCGTCTATCTGTATCAGACGAATTACGATTCGGAGACGCTCGAGTACACGGCCCTGGATGCCGAATCCTATACTGAGAATAGCCGGACGGTGCGGAGTTCCTATTCCGGTGTGGTGGATTATATAGAGGAGGGAAAGTTTACACTAACCAACACGACTCTAAAATCTGTGGAAAGCTCGGATAACGATATAGATGCCAGCGGTAAGATAACGTTCTTGTCGGATGTAAATAAAACGGCCGGTGAGATATATCGTCCCTTAACCTATACTATAGCACTTATAAACAACAAGGAACACAATGCGTTGCATGCTACGGTAAAGGTGGTGCAGTATCCCTCTAAATACATAGAATACGGGCCGTCCGGCAATGTTTTTGTCAACGGGTATTTCGCGCGCCTAAAACCGGATGATGAAGCTACGGCCAACGATGCCGATTTTCCACAGGGGGCTATAGATCATCCTAATGACGCTTCATATTATAGGTCGTACTCCTTTACGCTGGACGGTTGGAGTTCTTATTATAGTCGTTATTCAAGTAGCACCGATTTTGTATCGGGAACGACTGTGGGAATCACGGGACTTAATACGGGGCAACGACTCGTGACAAGTTATTCCGCCCTTAGCTACAATCCGGACGAAAGCGAAAATCTTTCTCTGCTAAAGACCATAGACGTACACGTTACGGCGTTTGCGGTAAAGGACAATTACTTCAATGTGCAAATGAACGGATCGAAAACATCGTATACTTATGTTATAGGTGATCCGAGAGTGACGGGTAGTTTGCAGTGCGATAATGTACATTCATCTACCTATGTTGCGACAGGAAATCTATTGTACGATTATCTAACCGGGTGCGATACAGATGGAAGTACATATTATCGGTACGTTAAGTCCTGGGGAAGTGATGCAGCACAGATTAAGGTAGGAGGTACATCGGAAGCATACGACAATGTAATTGCGCCGCTCTTCAAGATACAGTCTACCTATGGTAATCCGAATTACGTATTAAAGTTCGAGGCAGCACAGAAACGTTGTGCTACCTACCAAGAGGCTGGATATCCGGCAGGCCGCTGGCGACTGCCAACTCTTGCGGAAATAGTCTTTGTTATTTCACTGCAAAACAAGGAGGTTATCACTCCTCTGTTTACATCATCTAACCGAGGATATTGGACTTCATCGGGAGGCGTGGTGGTAAATGGTATCTATTCGAGCGCTCCCAAACGTGCCGCTACGGATTATATAGGCACAGGCACAGGCACAGGCACAGGTACAGGTACGGGTACAGGCACCGGCACTGGTACCGG
>CAZUTW010000014.1:13075-27181 GCA_964623295.1 uncultured Bacteroidaceae bacterium
GGCACTTCTTCCTCGGGTATCGAGTACAAAAACAATCAGACCGAATCTTTTGTGCGCTGTGTCTACGACCTGTGGTACTGGCAGGATGGTGATAATAGTAACCAGCAACACTTGCCTACGCATCAGTTTCATCCTTATCCTACATTGAAAAAATAAAGAAAGGAGCTATATTGTATGAAAAACTTTTTAAGAACCTTTTGTTTCCTCGTGGCAGGTTTCTTCTCTCTGATGACCATTTGTGGCTGTAGCGAAGAACTCTATCTCCCCGCTCAAACCGTGGTGGAGGAGGGGGAGTTTTCCGTAGACTTCCAAGTGGAACTGCCTCAACAGGAGGATGGGACTTCGACAACTCGTTCCTTTGGTGAGAATCTTGCGGATTCCAAAAATGCACGTATCTTCTTGTTGGCCTTCGATGAGAACCATTTCCTGACCAATGTGTACGAAGCTAAATTTGAGTCTTCGAACCGGGAAGATGGTGTGCTACGCAATGTATATACCGTGACAATGAAGACATCGGAAGCCCCCCGCTATTTTCATATGTTGGTCAATTACAATGACTTGGATATGAGTAAAATACCCTATGGTACGGAAAGCGATATCTTCGGCAGCGACCTTATGACGGTAGGTCTCGGAACCGACGTGTATTGGGAACGTGTTTATTTGGACAAGGTAGACAAGGAAACGGTAAAGAAGAAACTCTCCAAGATAAAGTTGATACGCAATTTCTGCAAGTTAAACCTGATACTCAAAACAGCGGACGAGAACGGTAAAAGCGTGGGGACACTCGTGGATGCCAAGTGGGGAATGGGCTATGTGCCCACCAGAAGCTTTGTTGCACCTTTCCTCAAAGACCAGGAGTTTGCAGACTACTTGCGTGAAAAAGAAGATGGAACGACCTATATAGTCGATTACGATGCACTGACGGACGACGGATACACCGGCCATATACCTCGCAAGGCGGGAAACACGAACTTCTATTCAGTCACCTCCGATTTCGAGGACAGTGTGGAGTGGGTTTCTATCGATACCCCTATATACTCCTTCGAGAACGAAAGTTCCAGTAGCAGTTCGCTGTTCGAGAGATCTCTCATCTTCCTCAGAGGCAAGTTTAAGGATGCTTCCGGAAATGTAGATGAGAAAGAGTCCTACTACCGTCTATCGCTTGTGGACCCCAAAAACAACTACGAGCTACTCAATATGCTGCGCAATATACAGTACAAAATAACCATCTCCTCCATCTCCTCTACCGGTTACGAAACGGCCGATATTGCTGCCGAACGTCCGGCCAACAACAACCTTTCCGGTTCTACCGTCACCGCATCCTATCCTACGGTCGTATCCGATGTGTCATCGTTGCGTGTGGACTATTTGAAAAAGTACATCATGTCGCCCGACGCGTTCTCTTTGACCTATCGCTATGTGCCCGATGTGAAGGTATTTGAGAACGGAGATTACGTGACAGACAACGAGAAAGTGGTGATAAAAACTCTTACAGGAGATAATCTGGCGGAAACAATAACTCCTGACATATACTGCGATGTGACGGACTCCGAGGTGAGTTCCGTGCTCTCTCAAGTGAAAATGAGCAGTACGGATGAGGACAATTTTCGAACGGCTTACTTTCTTCCCAACAAAAATAATTTTCATGTGGGCGGTTTGGTGGAAACCGCATACGTACGCGTGAGCGTAACGGAAAATCCATCGCTCTATCGCGATATAGAATTCATCCTTAGAGGACGTTATCTCATGGAAAATATGGAACTCATTCGCGACAATTCTTATGTGGGCTACAATATGGATGGTACGCAAAGCGTGGGGAGCGATTCTTGTTATGTGCTCAAAGTAGACATACCCACCGGCATACCCGACGAGATTTTTCCGCTCGACTTTACACTGGAAAGTCAGCCGACCCTCATCTACCCCAATGTAACTCGTTCGGTTATGGAGGTAAATGGTTCTCACGTATCCATTTTTGACCAAAGTGTCAAGAACTCCTTTCACTATCACCGAGCTGTGGCCGGGGAAACCTACAATACGGTGCGTACAGCCCATGGATACGGTGGGTTCGTAGAGAAGAACAATAAGAAACAGATTACCTTCTTCTTCCGCCTAAACGATTCCATGCTTCCTTTTGCTACAAAGACCGATAGCAACGGAAAATCTTATTTCTTAGTTCGTTTGGGAGTTTACAACGATGTCTTTTCGTCGGATCCCGATGCGGACCTAACAGCAACGTTCCCTCACATACTGGAAGCGTATTATAAATTCACGAAAGACAATACATATTATACAGTTTCAGAGGTAGAAGATACAACGAAAATAAAAACCGACAGCAGCGGATTCTTCTATTTGGAAGAATAGGATTACTATTATTACACTGTGAAAATCCGGATACAAGTTGTCCTGCAGCTTGCTATCCGGATTCTTCTTTTCTGATGGTGTGTTCTATTCTTCCGACATGCCCCTCGACTCTTTTTCCTCCTGCCAGATGCGTGCCGCAGACTCTATGAGGCGCAGGCATGGGCGACTCTTGTAGTACTCGGCCGTGCGCGCATCGGGGGTGGGTGGGGTAGGTGCTCCCTTGCGCAGTTGCAACAGCTCGGCACAGATGATGGACCCATGTTCCCGGCGGAACCGTTCGGCCACCCGTTGTACGAGTTGGTAGTTGCGCCGTTTCTGTTCCGGGTCGTTGGGCGCGGTTTGTCCCTCCTCCAATCCCGCCAACATGGCCATGGCGGATACCGTACCGCACACGTTGCGGAGTCTTCCCACACCCCCGCCAAAGGAGGCGGAGAGTTTCAGTGCAAGTTCCTGTGGAATGCCGTATTCCTCGGCAAACACACAGAAGACGGACTGTGCGCAGTTGTATCCCTGAAGAAAGAGTTCGCGTGCTTCTTCGGCCTTTTTGTCTACTTGTTTCATGCTCATAACGTATGTTTTTGCGACAAAATTAGGCAAAAAACTCCGTTCAAACCTCTTTTTCTCCTCCTAAAAACGCCTCTTTGTGCCGGATTGTGTATTTTTGCAGCATGAAACGAACCATTTTTATTCTCGTGTGTTGTTTCTTGTCGGCTCGCGGTGGGTTGAGGGCCGAAACGAGTACAACACCGATAGAAACCAAACAGCCCGGCGATGCGGTGGATTCGCTTTGGGTGGTAAGGCAGGGAGAGGAACGACTCTTTACCGCTGACACACTCTCGGATGCCCTCTTTGCACGCATGTGTAAGTTCTCGTTCCGGGGAACCCCACCGGTAAAGCGCGAGGCATTGCGATATTTGCGCGTTTTGCATCGCGACGGAAAGGGTAACATCCGCATAGGGGAGATGGTATGCAATCGTTCCATTGCAGCCGATTTGTTGGACATCTTTCGGACCCTGTATCGCGCCGGTTATCCCATAGAGCGCATGGTGCTGATAGATAACTACGGGGCCGATGACGAGCGTTCCATGCAGGCGAATAACAGTTCGTGCTTTAACCATCGTCCCGCCACGGGGCGCAAAGTAACCCTGTCTAAACATGCCTATGGGTTGGCGGTGGATATCAACCCGTTGTACAATCCCTATTGCAAGCAACGGTCGGACGGAACGTGGAAGGTGTCTCCCACCACCGCCACACAGTATCGCAGGAGAACGACCACGTTCCCCTACAAGATAGTACGTTCCGATTTGTTGTGCCGCCTGTTTCTGCAGCACGGCTTCGCCTGGGGAGGCGATTGGAAATCGTGCAAGGATTATCAGCATTTCGAAAAATAAAAAAACTCCCGGAACAAAAGCTTCTACAGCCCCGTTCCGGGAGTTCTTATAAACAGATATTATGTAATGTCCTTTTTTAAATCATCTGAATGCTTCTCTTTACGAAGTTGTTCAGAGCCTCACCCTTGAGCAATCCGTTTTGCAGGAGTGCCAAGTCTATGAGCTGATGTACCGCATTGTTGCCCTTGGCAAAGTCGCTCAAGATACCCTTCTTCTTCTCCTCTTCCTGGCGCAAAGAAGCCTCGCAATCGGAGAGTTGTTTCTTTTCCTCCTCAGTAATCTCCTCGGCCTTCTTCTGGCTCTGCTGTTGGTTCAGCGCAGCTTTGCGAGCGGTAAGTCCGTTGATTTCCGCCTCGATAGGTGACAGAGACTCGGCTGTCTTGCTCTCGCTCTCGGACAAGATACCCTTAATAAGAGCATGGTCGGTGTTCAAGACGATGTTGTACATATCCGGCATCTCGCCATAGAAAGACATACCGGCATTGATGTGGCTCATCTCCTTCATACGACGCATGTACTCGCTCTGGGTAATCATAACCGGAGCAGCCTGCTCGCCCATGGCCTTGGTCAGTACACTGAAGTTGGCCTTCTCGATGGTTGGCATCTGTGTCTGGAAGATGGTAGACAGATTGCCAGCCTTAGCGCCCTCCAACTCCTCTTTCTTGTCCTCGTCCTTGCGGATAAGTTGCTCTATTACGTCGCCATCCACACGGGTAAAGCTGCTCTTCTCCAACTTCTGTTCCAGCATGTTTACTACCGGAATGTCCAATTGACCGTCCAGCAACAGAACGCTGTATCCCTTGTTCGTAGCAGCCTCTATGTAGCTGTACTGTGCATCCTTATCGTTGGCATAGAGGTAAACCAAGGTGCCGTCCTTGTCGGTCTGGTTCTCCTTGATAAGCTCCTTGTACTCATCGAACGTGAAGTGCTTGCCCTCGGTATCCTTAAAGAGCGCAAAGTTCTTAGCTTTCTCGTAGAAGTCATCCTGGGTGAGCATACCGTAGTTGATGAAAATCTTGATGTCGTCCCACTTCTCCTCGAAGTCCTTACGGTCGTTCTTGAAGATGCTCTGCAGACGATCGCTCACCTTCTTGGTGATATAGGTAGAAATCTTCTTCACGTTGCTATCGCTCTGCAAGTAGCTACGGCTCACGTTCAACGGGATATCCGGTGAATCGATGACACCGTGCAGCAGCGTCAGGAAGTCCGGTACGATGCCCTCTACGGAATCCGTTACGTATACCTGGTTGCAGTACAACTGAATCTTGTTACGCTGCAAGTCTATGTTGTTCTTAATCTTCGGAAAATAGAGCACACCGGTGAGGTTGAACGGGTAATCCACGTTCAAGTGAATCCAGAAGAGCGGCTCATCGCTCATGGGATAGAGCTTACGGTAGAACTCCTTGTAATCCTCGTCCTTCAGTTCGCTTGGCTTTTTGGTCCAGATAGGAGCGGTGTCGTTGATGACATTGTCCTCGTCCGTCTCCACGTTTTTGCCATCCTTCCATTCGGTCTTCTTACCGAAAGCCACCGGGACAGCCAAGAAACGGCAATACTTGTTCAACAACTCCTCAATCTTACTCTTCTCCAAGAATTCCTTGCAATCGTCGTCGATGTACAGCACGATATCGGTACCACGATCCTCCTTCTGTGTCTCCTCCAACTCGAAGGAAGGTGAACCGTCGCAGCTCCACTTCTGTGCCAAGGCACCCTCTTTGTAACTCTTGGTGATAATCTCCACCTTCTTGCTTACCATGAATGAGGAGTAGAAGCCCAGTCCGAAGTGACCGATGATGGCGTTCGCGTCTTCCTTGTACTTATCCAGGAAGTCGTTGGCACCGGAGAAGGCAATCTGGTTGATATATTTATCAATCTCCTCGGCGGTCATACCGATACCGCGGTCGCTGATGGTCAGTGTACCTGCTTTCTCGTCCAGACGTACCTGCACGGTGAGGTCGCCCAATTCGCCTTTCACTTCGCCTTTGCCGGCCAAGGTTTTGAGCTTCTGAGTAGCATCCACAGCGTTGGATACAATCTCGCGCAAGAAGATTTCGTGATCGCTATACAAGAACTTTTTGATGACGGGGAAGATGTTCTCGGTTGTAACCCCAATGTTTCCTTTTGCCATAATTGTATGTTGCTTTTTTATTATACCTTATTATATACATGGAACACCACCTGAGTGGCTTCATTTATGTGGGTACAAAAATAGTGCCAATAAGTTTCCCTATTGACACTATTTTATGATGTTTTTTGTTCGAGCGCTTTCTTACTCTCCCTTGAAAGTAAGTTTTTCGTCGTTCTCCTTGCAGTCGCCTATAATCGTTTGGTCATTTATAAGATTCTCGTCCATAAGGAGTTGGCAAATTTCGTCCTCTACATCGGTTTGGATAACACGTTTTAATGGACGTGCGCCAAACTGCACATCGTATCCCTTCTTGGCGAGGAACTTTTTGGCAGAGTCCGTCAAGTGGAGCGGGTGGCGCAATTCCTTCAGACGTTCCTCCAATCCCTTCAATTCCAGATCCACAATCTTGAGAATCGCCTCCTCGTCCAGTTGGTTGAAAGTGATAATCTCATCGATACGGTTTAGAAATTCCGGAGAGAACTGCTTGTTGAGCGCCTTTCGGATAACTCCCTGCGATGCCGCCTTCAGGTCGTTGCCCTTCGGCGTAACAAAGCCCAAGCCTTGTCCCATCTCCTTAAGTTGACGTGTGCCGCAGTTGCTCGTCATGATGATGATGGTGTTGCGGAAGTCCACAGTGTAGCCGTAACTATCCGTCAATCGACCCTCGTCCAAGAGTTGCAGTAAGATGTTGAACACATCGGGGTGTGCCTTCTCTATCTCATCGAACAGCACGATAGAGTAGGGGTGGCGACGAACTTTGTCCGTCAACTGTCCACCCTCGTCGTAGCCCATATATCCCGGAGGCGCACCCACCATGCGACTGGTGTTGTACTTCTCCATATACTCGCTCATATCCAGGCGGATAAGTGCATCGGCAGAGCCAAACATAAGTTCGGCCAAACGCTTGGTAAGGTAGGTCTTGCCCACGCCCGTAGGACCTAAGAACATGAAGGTTCCAACCGGTCGTTTCGGGTCCTTGAGTCCCACCTTGTTGCGCATGATGGCTTTCATCACCTTCTCTACCGCATCCTCTTGCGCCACCACCGTGCGGGTGAGTTCCTCCTTTATCTCGCGCAAGCGCAGATTCTCCTTCTGAGCCATACGTTCCACCGGTATGCCGGTGATGCGTGAAACCACCCGAGTCACGTCCTCTTCCGTGATGGGAGTACGCATACTCTTACGCTCCTTCTCCCAGCGTTTTTCAGCTTTGTCGCAAGCCTCCTGTTGGTCGAACTCCTGATCGCGATATTCCGATGCCAATTCGTAGTTCTGAGCTACCACCGCCTTCTGCTTCTTCTCGCTGATTCGTTCCAACTTTTTGCGCTCCTTGAGCACATAGTCCGGGGTGTCCACCTGTCGAATGTGAACCATACTACCCGCCTCGTCGAGTATATCCAGCGCCTTGTCCGGGAAGTTTCGATCGTTTATATAGCGGTCGGCCAAGCGTACGCACGCTTCCAGCGCTTCGTCGGTGTAGGACACGCAGTGGAACTTCTCGTAAATCTCCTTTGTATTGCGCAGAATCTCCAGTGTCTCCTCGTTGGAAGGTGTCTCCACCAACACCTTCTGGAAACGACGTTCCAAGGCCCCGTCGCGCTCGATACTCTTCTTGTATTCGCTCGTCGTGGTAGCACCTATACACTGTATAAGTCCGTGTGCCAGTGCCGGTTTCATAATGTTGGCTGCATCCATGCCCCCCTGCGAAGAGCCGGCACCGATGAGCGTATGTATTTCGTCGATAAACAGAATGATGTTGGGTGTCTCTTCCAGTTCATCGATAAGTTTCTTGATACGCTCCTCGAACTGACCGCGATACTTGGTGCCGGCCACCAATCCGGTAAGATCCAGGGTGTATATTTGTTTGTTCTGCAAGCAGCTGGGAGCCGTTCCCTGGTGTATACGCAGCGCCAATCCCTCCACGATGGTCGACTTACCCACGCCCGGTTCACCAATCAGAATCGGATTGTTTTTGCGTCGACGAGAGAGAATCTGGGCCACACGCTCTATCTCACGTTCACGCCCTATCACCGGGTCTATCTTTCCCTCTGCCGCCTCCTTGGTTAGGTTGCGTCCGAAAGCATCCAGTGCCGGAGTACGGCTATTCGCGTTGAGAAAACTCTGTTTTGCCTCGCTACGGCGGAAAAGCATTTCGTCATCGTCATCAAAGATGTCGTCATCGTCATAATTGTCGTCCGGAGAGTAACGATTTGTCGTTAGGTCATCGTTCTCCTTTTGCTTCTCCTTTATATTTTCTATTGCCTCTTTGGCCACATCCGGTAAGGACTCAAAGAAATTTTGCAAAGCGTTCGTTGCCTCCTCGATCTTTTCTTGAGCCTTCTTGGTAATTTCGTCTTTTACCTCCTGTGGCAGTTCGCTGATATCGGCGATGGGGAAAGTACCGGCCATATCGATGCGAATGCCTCTCACTTTGCGAGATGGAGTAGATGACTTCTCCTCCTTCTTCTCCTCCTTGTCCGAAGGTTGGGACACATCTTTCCCTCCGGAGGTATGCTTCTTAGCATCTCCGTTATCTTCCGGTGTGTTCTTGCGTCTACGCCGTGGTTTCTTGCCCGATGAATCGAATTCCGAAAAGTCTTTTTCCATATCTGTACAGTTGTTTATACTTTAATAATCCGTTTGCAAAGATACGTTTTTTTCTTGTGAAAGTTCGTATCTGCTCAAATATTTTGTACAAACCTTGTGCCAATGGCGCGTTTTTGTGACTTGAAACAGCCGTTTTGCCTATCAAAACCTTATTTGCTCGGTCAAAAAGAGGTTTTTTTAAGAATAAATTTCTCCAATTCCACGTTTTTTCGTACCTTTACACGATTTTTGGGCGAAGCCCATTCCTATAGAACAAAAATGAAGTAAATATAGATGTTAGATCAAGACAGAATTATTAAGGTAAACATAGAGGAAGAGATGCGCAAATCCTACATAGATTATTCTATGTCGGTGATTGTGGCGCGTGCCCTTCCGGATGTGAGAGACGGTTTTAAGCCTGTGCACAGACGTATTCTCTTTGGAATGGAATCCATGGGTAATACGCACGATAAGCCCTATAAGAAATGTGCCCGTATCGTGGGTGAGGTGTTGGGTAAGTATCACCCGCACGGTGACTCCTCCGTATACGGCGCTTTGGTGCGTATGGCACAGGATTGGAACTTGCGCTATCCGTTGGTAGACGGTCAGGGTAACTTCGGTTCCGTGGATGGTGACTCCGCTGCGGCCATGCGTTACACCGAGTGCCGCTTACAGGAGATTGGAGAGGCTATGATGCAAGATATAGAGAAGGAAACGGTGGACATGGAGGACAACTTCGATGGTTCTCTCAAGGAGCCTTCCGTGATGCCTACTCGTATCCCGAACTTGTTGGTGAATGGTGCCAACGGTATCGCCGTAGGTATGGCTACCAATATCCCTACTCACAATCTTTCCGAGGTTATCGACGGTTGCGTGGCTTACATTGAGAATCCCGAAATAGATATAGACGGTCTCATGCAGTACATCAAGGCTCCCGACTTCCCGACAGGTGGATACATCTATGGTATGCAGGGGGTACGCGATGCTTACGAGACGGGACGTGGACGTATCGTTATGCGTGCTCGTGCCGAGATTGAGTCCGGCGAAACACACGATAAGATTGTGGTGACCGAGATTCCGTATGGTGTCAACAAGGCAGACCTTATTAAATATATAGCAGATCTGGTCAACGAGAAGAAGATTGACGGTATCAGCAACTGCAACGATGAGAGTGACCGCGAGGGTATGCGTATCGTTGTTGATGTGAAGCGCGATGCCAATGCCAACGTGGTTCTCAATAAGTTGTATAAGATGACGGCTTTGCAGACTAGCTTCAGTGTGAACAGCATCGCTATTATCGATCGTCGTCCTAAGCTGCTGAACCTGAAGGATATGATTGCGGCGTTCGTGAAACACCGTCACGAGGTGGTGATTCGTCGCACACGTTACGACTTGCGCAAGGCGCAGGAGCGTGCTCATATCTTGGAGGGTCTTATCATTGCGAGCGACAATATCGATGAGGTGGTACACATCATACGTGCCGCAAAGAGTCCGCAAGAGGCTATCGACAACTTGATGGCTCGTTTCGCACTCGACGATATCCAGGCTAAGGCTATCGTAGAGATGCGCTTACGTCAGCTCACCGGACTCATGCAGGATCAATTGCACGAGGAGTACGAGGAGTTGGAGCGCAAGATTGCTTACTACCAGCAGATTCTGTCCGATGAGGCTCTCTGTATGAAGGTGGTAACCGACGAACTCTTGGAAGTGAAGGAGAAGTGGGGCGATGCTCGTCGTAGCGAAATCGTATTGGCCGGTGAGGAATTCAATCCGGAAGATTTCTATGCCGACGACGATGTGGTCATCACCATCAGTCACTTGGGATACATAAAGCGTACTCCGTTGGCTGAGTTCCGTGCACAGAGTCGTGGCGGTGTGGGCAGCAAGGGTAGTTCTACTCGCGAGACCGACTTCGTGGAATACATCTATCCGGCAACCATGCACAACACCATGCTCTTCTTTACACAGAAGGGACGTTGTTTCTGGATTAAGGTTTACGACCTGCCCGAGGGCAACAAGCAGAGCAAGGGACGTGCCGTACAGAATATGCTTAACATCGACTCCGATGATAGTATCAACGCATGTCTTTGCATCCGCAAGTTGAACGATCCGGACTTCTGCAAGGAGCACTTCATCTTGTTCTGTACCAAGAACGGTATCATCAAGAAGACTTGTCTTACCGAGTATTCACGTCCGCGTACCAACGGTGTGAACGCTATCAATATACAAGATGGCGACCGTGTGGTAGATGTCTGCCTGACCGGTGGCGACGAGGAGATTATCATAGCGAACCGCAACGGACGTGCCATTCGTTTCAACGAGGCCGATGTACGTCCTATGGGCCGTACCGCAACAGGTGTGAAGGGTATGACACTCGACGAGGGTGACGATGAGGTAATCGGTATGATCAACATCAACGATGTGGAGAAGGAGACCATCATGGTTGTCAGCGAACAGGGCTTCGGTAAGCGATCCGATATAGAGGATTATCGTGTAACCCGTCGTGGCGCCAAGGGCGTGAAGACGCTCAACGTAACCGACAAGACCGGTAAACTGGTAGCGATTAAGTGTGTTACCGACGACGATGATATCATGATCATCAACAAGAGCGGTATCACCCTCCGTCTGCATCTTAAGGATGTACGTATCATAGGTCGTGCTACCCAGGGCGTGCGTCTCATCAACCTCACCAAGCGCAACGACCAGATAAGCAGCGTTTGCAAGGTGTTGGCCGATGACGAGGAGAATACAGAGACCGATCCCGTAGTAGAGGAATATGCCGACGGACAGTTGGTGAGCTACTCCAACGAGGATGCACCCGTAGCCGGTGATGCTGCTCCGGAGGACGGAGATTCCAATGACGAGAATAACAACGAAAATAATTAACCTGATAAACAATCTGTTGATATGAAGAAAACATTGTTATCCGTAGCACTCCTGATGGTTGCTACTTGCGGATTTGCTCAGGATAAGGTGGTAAAGCAGGCACAGGCTCTTATAGAAAAGAGTATGCCCACCGACCCTAAGAAGTCCAACCAGTTCGACGAAGAGAAGTTGAACGAGGCCAAAGAGTTATTAACCCCCACACTCGACAATGAGTTGACGAAGGATAAAGCCACTGCGTGGAACGAAATGGCTAAGGTTCACTACTATCTTTTCAACAACGTGCTGAATAAGATTATTGCCAAAGAGGATTACGACAGTAACGTCTTTGCAGAACAACTCTACGCAACCGTAGATGCTTGGGAAAAGTGTAATCAGTACGATATTCAGCCCGACAAAAAGGGAAACGTTGCTCCTAAGTACAAGACTCTGAACAGTGCCAATGCTTTGCGTTGCCGTTCTTACTTTGCCAATGCGGGTTCTCTCTTCTCCTCATCTAGCGAGTGGGGTAAGGCTTACGAAGCATTTGCTCGATACCTCGACTTCCCTAAGTTGTCTTTGGTAGAGGGCTTGGAGATGCTCAACGGTGGTTTGAGCGATGAGGAGATTGCATACTATGCATGTCTCTCCGCATACAATGCAAAGGATTACAAAAATGTAATGACCTATTGGGATTTGGCCAGCGGTTACGAAAAAGATAAGTTCACCGTATACCAGCTCAAGACTTACTCCCTCAAGGAGTCCGGCGATACGATCGGTTGGTTGAAGGCATCCAAGGAGGCATCTTACGTGTTCCCCGACCACGATAGCTTTGCACAAGATGTAGTATCTTACTACTCACAGAAGGGACAGCACGATGAGGCTTTGGCTTATACTCAAGAGTATGCACAGAAGGTGCCCGGTAAGTTGGCTTACTTCTTGGAGGGATGTGTTTACTTCAATAAGGAGCAGTTCGTGAAGGCCGGTGAGCAGTTTGAGAAAGCTGTCGGTGAGGATCCCGAGTATGCAGAGGCATATTTCAATGCGGGTAACTCTTACTACAATGCAGCCAACGAGATTGGTATGAAATTGCCTACCAATATGAAGTCTGCCGAGTACAAGAAGGGTGAGGCAAAGTACAAGGAATTGGCTGCAAAGGCACTTCCGTTCTACGAGAAACTCAAGGAGCTCCGTCCCGACAAACCCGAACTCTGGGAGAACAAAATTGCCAATATTAAGAAGAACTTGAACATCAAGTAATATATAATATAAGGTATAAATATAATAAGGAGGGGGTGTTTACAGAATGAATGCAACACCCCCTTTCCTTTTATCGAAACATGTGTCAAAGAACAAAATGAACAGTAAGAAACTTGTTATTATTCTCGGTCTGTTGGTTGCGCCCCTGTGTGTGGGAGCGCAAAACGAACTTAAGACCGTAAAGAGCGCCATAAAAGCGGGTAGCAAGCTCGACGAAGCAGAGAAGACCATAAACGCTTGTTTGGACAAAGAGGAACACCGCCTCGATGCCGAATACTATCTCGCGGCCTTCGAGGTGCAGAAAAAGATAAACGCGACCGAAAACGAAAAAGCATTCCTAAAACAAAAATACGACACGGCTCGTCTTTTCTCCAGCATACAGAAGATGTACAATTACCTAACCCGTCTGGATAGTGTAGACGCGCTGCCCGATGCAAAGGGGAAGGTTCGTCTCAAGTATCGTAAGAAGTCGGCCAAGGAACTTATGCCGTTCCGCGAAAATCTGTTGGCTGCCGGTAAGTATTACTTTCGCAAAGCGGACTATAACAACTCCTATTCCTACCTTACACAGTATATGAGTTGTTATCGTCAGCCTCTCTTTGAGAGCGAAGTAAGTAGCATAGATACAACCTCTTACCCAAGAATTTCTTACTATGCAGCCACTTCGGCCTACAAGCTCCATAGCGCTCCGAAACTCTTTGCCGTGGCCGAGAGTGCCTTGTGTGACACCCTCTACTCTGCCACCGTACAAGAATATATGGCAGAGAGTTATTTGGCCGCCGGCGATACCCTGCAGTGGGTAGAGACCCTCAAGGACGGCGTGTTCCGTTATCCCGGTTCCGCCTATTTCTTTGCTCACCTTGTGGACTACTACAGTGCCACCGAGCGCTATGCCGAAGCACTGGATTTCTCCTCCTCTATGCTCGAAATGGACAGTACGGCTTTCCATCTTTATGCCAAAGGACTCATCCTTTACTACATGCAACAATACGATGAGTGCAAGGAACTTTGCTCCAAGGCTTTGCAGTGCGATAGCCTCTATGCGGATGCTTACTTTACACTCGGTTCCTGTTGGTGTAACCAAGCCGACGAGATGCGCAAAACACTTACTCGTAAAACCACAGCCAAGCAGCTTAAAGAAGACAGAGCACGTACAAAAGAATACTACGAACAGGCGCGTATATACATGGAGAAGTATCGCACTTTGCGTCCCGACGAAAAGAAGTGGGCGCCTGTCCTCTACGATATCTATCTCAACCTGAATATGGGAAAAGAGTTCGAGGAGATAGATGCCATTATCAATTCCAAGTAGTGAGAGAGAATAGAGCATCTTCCCCCCATAACCCTATGGAGTTTGCCCCGCAAAGTCGCTATTAACACTCTTGTAAGGTTAATATATTCTCCATAGTGTTGTTTTTATAGAAGATTTTTTGTAATTTTGTGCCGTTTAAAAATAAGGTATAGCAGATAAACGTAAGATAAATAGATATAAGATGGCTAATCAATTCGCAAAACGCTCAA
>CAZUTW010000015.1:0-26984 GCA_964623295.1 uncultured Bacteroidaceae bacterium
AGCGTTTCCATTATTCCATATTCTTTCTGCGACGCTTCAACAGCACCAGCAAACCTACGATGGCAGCGATAACGATGACCGCCACAATCACACCGCTCACCACACTCTTGGTCGTCTCCTGTTCAGCATTCAGTTCCTCCTTCTGCATCACCATACCATCTTTCGACGATACCTGCTCGGAACGGATTTGAGCGATAGACTGATTGTACTGCTGTGCCTTAGCCGCCGATACATTCGATGCGATGAAATCGCGCAATTTGCTGTTGTTGCACACAAAACCCGAACAAGAAGCACCCTGCTCCTTCACAATCTCCGTGTGCAGTTCCGCCAAGGTAGAAAGCTGCTCTTTGCTCGCCTTCCACATACCCTTGCGGGCCGTTTCCATCATCACCGCCGTTATCTCCTCGAGCGCCGCCGGGTTCTTGGAAGTAAAGAACTCCTTCGTACCCAATCCGTGAACATCCTTCACGTACATATCGTAGAGGTTGTTCCACAACTCATTATCGATAGCATTCGGCTTCATTACGTTCCATCCATAAGTGTTGCGTACCACATCGGCAAAGGCCGATGCATCGCCCGAACCACCCTTCATCTTCTCCTTCACGTAGGTAGGATTCAGCACCGTAGTACGGCTTTCCACGCCGATGGCCTCCTTCACCTCCTGCATTTTCACATGGTTGCGGTTACGGTAGTCGCTCAAGTACGCCTCCGGATCTTTACCCGTCACCTTGCGTACCGCCAAGTTCATACCACCCATAAACTCGTATACGTGGTCCAGACTAAGAGCACCCCACGTGTTGCTTTGGCGCGGTTGCACCACCACCTCGGTGTTGGTAAGAGCCGCCTCGAACGCATAGTCGCGCAACTTCTCCCAATCCTCTTCGCTGCCATAGAAAGCACCCATGTTCGCCATGTAGGTATCGGCAATCTCGGAATCCTTTTCCCAACGATCGCCGGCCTCTACCATCTCCTGTATGCCGCTACCGTAGTTGCCATTCACGCCACCGAACACACGGGCCGTAGACATTTCGCGTGCCTCCTTCGGGGTGACACCTTTATCTATAAGGTGACGCTCGGTTTCCACCACACCCTGAGCCACAAAGTTCTCGGTCCCCTTATCCTCGGCCTCGGCAGCCATGCGTACCGCACGTTGTATAAGGAATAAGCGAGATGCAGCCAAGTCGCGCAACTGACCGCTCGTCTGCACCACAACATCGATACGCGGACGACCCAACTCCTTCACGGGGATGAGCTGCAAGTCGGTAACACGACCGAACGGATCGCGTACAGGCTCCACGCCCAACATATAGAGAACCTGTGCTATGGTAGCACCCTCGGTCTCGATAAATTCACTGCTCCACAGCGTGTAGCTCACCTTGCGTGGGATGGAATCGTGGTGCGCCTTGCGGTACATCTCTATGGTACCCTGCGCCAACTCCTTACCGCGCTCCCATGCAGCAACCGAAGGTGTCTCCTCCGCGTTCACCGCATACATGTTTCTACCCGTAGGCAGAATCTCCGGATTCAATACCGGGTCACCGCCCGATGTGGGGGCTATATAACCACCGTTCAGTGCGTTGACAATAGAACTCAACTCCGCCTGCGGACTGGTTCTTAACGCCTCACGGTAACGATTTACATTCTCTATGGCACGGCTCACCTCCATTACCGCAGCCGCAAAGTTGCGCTGTTCCGCAGTGTAGGAATCGGCCGACTTAAAGCCCATAGCCGCCATAGCCTCGGCATGGCCACTCTTGCCCCCCTTCTTACCGGACTTCTTGCCCGCCTTCATGGCAGCCTCCATCTTCTTGAGAGCCTCCTCGCTGGCACCCATCTTCTTGGCCATAGCGAGTGCCGTCTCCATAGACATGCCCGGAATCATTTTGTGTTTCTTGGCACCGCTCGTCTCCGGACGGTCGGCAATCTTAGCTGTCGGTTTTGGAGCAGGCATAGAAGATGCCATCACCATCATACGGGAGAACATATCCTTGCTGCCGTTTACCGCATCCATAATCTCACGTGCTTCGGCCAGTTGTGCCTGCGAGATACCTGCCACGCTGCATATCTGTGCATCGGTTGCCGTACCACCGCTTGCCAATAGGCGTTGCACCAGTGTGTGAGCGGGTTTGCCGTAGCGCTCGGTGAACTGTGCCGGGTGCTTGGCCAACTTATCCGATGCCTTGCCGCGTTGGCGATCCAGCGCATAGAGACTGTAAGCGATAGGGTCGGCGGTCATCGCCTCTACCGTCGAAGCGATGTGAGCATCCTCGTAGGCTACACCCATGGTGTACAGTCTACCGCATATCTTCTCGTTTGCCAATTCCTCGGCAAAACTCTCTATGCGAGCTATCTCCTCCTCGGTATAAGGCTTGTTCAGCGTGCTGTCCATGCGCAGCTCTCGGTGGATACCCAGTGCTACGGCGTGACGCTTCACCGCCAACGAAGCCTTGTTGAGAGCCGCAGCATCCACCTTCTCGTTGCCGGCCAACTTATTATAAGCCTCCACAGCATCGCTCAGTTGCTTGTATATGCCGCGTACATTGCTCTCCATGAAGGGAGGCGTGAGGTAGTTGATGATACCTGCGTAGCTACGACGCTTCGCCATCATAGCCTCGCCCACGTTGCTGGTGGAGTAGACGTAGAAGTGGGGTAGGGTACCCACCAATCTGTCCGACCAATCGCGACTGCTCAGTGCCACCTGCTTGCGTGGGGTGAATTCCAGGCTACCATGTGCACCGAAGTGCATCAGAGCATCCGCCTTGAAACCGTATCGAGCCCACAAGTAAGAGGCTACATAAGCGTGGGGCGGTGCCGCATCGGTACCGTGTACCACCTTAAAGTCGTCGTCGCCATATCCGGCAGCGGTTTGGGGAATCAATACCACGTTGCCAAACTGCAAACGTGCTATTGCCACCTCGCCCTGTTCGTTGTGGAGACCCTTGCCCGGGAACTCCCCGTCGGTAGCACAAATCTCCTTATACATCTCCGAAGGCATGGCCTGCTTCATCCATCCCTCGTACTCCTTTTTATTAATCAACTGCGGACGGGTTTTGGCGATAAAATCCGCCTGTGCACCTATCGCATAGGCACCGAACACCTTACCCTTCTCCTGCAACTGAGCCTCCAGCTCGGCTGCCGATGCAGGGAGTGTACCCACATTGTACCCCTCCTGCTTCAGGCGGCACAACAAGTTGTAGAGAGACGGAGCCACTTCCATACCCTCGGCCACCAGCGCATTCTGTCCGGGACCTTTAAAGTAGAAGATAGCCACCTTTTTCTCACGGTTCGGTTTGCTCTGCAGACCGATATAGTTGTTGATGGTTGCTACGTATTCGTTGAGGCGATCGGGTATGGCAGCCACATAGGGCAATCCGTCCTTGCCGGTGTAGTGTGCAAAGAGCGCAAAGGGACGTATGGCACCGTCAATCTCCGGTGTCACGATACTCTGCGACAAGAAACCACCGTTCATACCCTGGTTGTCCTCCATCCACTCATCGTAGAGCGTATTTACGTTGAGCGGAGCAAAGAGCGGTATGTTGTGTTCGGTGAGGTAAGCCACCACCTCATCGCCCATTCTACCGTGCGCCATGTTGACCATAGCCGCCACGTTCAGGGAGTCTATATGTCCATTCTTTATGAAATTCTGTATGGAACGAACCGGATACACCACATTGCCGGTCTGCTCCAATCGAGCCACCAAACTATCGGGCACACCCATCTGTCCGGTAACAATCACAGCCGGAGCATTCTCCTTCCATAAGTTGTGTTTGCGCAAGAACGCCCCGTACTCGGCCACCGAAGCAAACGTCAACTCCTCACCATCCTTCTCATCCGGGTTGGTGTGATACAGCAGTCCGGAAGACGCCGCCGTCGGATCGCCCGGTTCCTCCACAAAGAACTTCTTGCCGTTGATGTACTTACGCACATAGTGCAACATATTGCGATAGTTACCGCGTGTAGCCCCCTGCATGTACTGCTTCAGGAACTCTGAATCCACGGAATCCACCGATACAATCAGGTTTTGCGGATTGGTCGCCGATGTTGTAAGCACCGGAACACCCCCGTCGGCAGCCGCCTCCAGTTGGGCACGTTGCTCCTCGGTGATGCGCAATCCCATACCGTTTACAAACACCATGTCGTACTTTGTCAGTGCGTCCAGTTCGTCCACCTCCAGAGTCTCTATCTCTATGAAAGAGCTATTGTTGGCCTTCGAAATCTGTCCCAAGGTTATGGCTTGGTAATTGACAAACGCAATTCGGGTAGGCGATACCAGCTTGGCATACGTACCTGCCATTACTCCTATAAGGAATGCTGCCAGGACCAACCCCAGAAGGTGTTTCTTCTTTAACTTCAACTTCATCTTTCTCATTATTCTAAAAACGCTATCTTTATTCTTCTTTATTTCTTAAACATCTTGTCCACGTCCAGCGTCAGTCCCACCATAAAGGTCGTTCCGTTGGTCGATGGAGAGTTGCTATAGTAGTAGCTCGGCACATAGTTCAGCAAGTTATCCACCGCCATGGTCACGTTGATACCACGAGAGAAATGATGTGTCAGGTTCAACTTCCAGATGGAATATCCCGGATAGTTCACACGCTCCGTCTCCTCGTACGAGGTCACCGACGTGTACTCATCCACCGCAACCTTCGACAAGAAACGACCCGACAGCACAGCATCCAGTCCGTAACCCTTCCACTGTTTGGTGTAATCCACCCGTACCGTAGCCGTGTGAGGACGTGTAGAAGAGGTGTAAGCCTCCCCCTTAGGGACACGCTCGTGCGTATAACAATAAGAGAGTCTACCCCCCAGTCCCCAACGCGTCTTCGCCGACACGAAAGCATCGATACCACTCACATACATACGAGCTATGTTGGAATACATCTGTCCGTTCAGCGTTTGGTTCCAGGCCGTAGTGATGCGGTTGTCCACCACATTGTAGAAACCCGTAGCACTTGCGTTGAACAACCCCTTGGTATATTCCGCAGAGAGACGGAAGTTGTGGCTCTCCTCCGGTTTCAAGTTCTTGTTTCCGTAAATCATGAAGATGCTAGCCATATCGAAGTTCATGTACATCTCCTTGAGCGTAGGAGCACGGAAACCACCGGCATAGGAACCGCGGAAGGTTAACCGGTTCCATCGGTACATAAGGTTCAATTTAGAAGAAACATGTTGCTGTTTCGCCTCCGAGAAATAGTCGTAGCGAACACCCGCAATCACGTTCAACTTCTTCCACAGAGTCACATCCCACTGCGCAAATCCGTCGAGTGTAGTCTGCGTCTTGTTTCCATTGTTCTCAAACTGATAACTCTGCAGATAATCGTGCAACACATCGCCCCCCACGGTCAACGTACCCGCCGTACCGAAGGTTTGGTTGTACACCGCACGTCCACTGTTCTGCACATTGCTATATTTGCGAATATCGAGTGCCGAAGCCACCATATAATCGCTTTTATCGTACTGATCGTAGGCATAAGATACCTCCAGATTGCTCGTAGCCGAAGGCGTATACACCCCACGCAAGCCCCCCGAGAAATCGCGGTAACGATCGCGCTGCAACTCCGCCGCATTGCGCTGGCGGAAGAAGTAACCCGCTCTACCCACCAATCTCAATTTTTCGTTTACATCGTACGTCAGTCGCTCCTTGAAATCCCATGAGTGACCACCGTAGAAACGAGAGTAATCACCCTCGTTCTTAAAGTCGTAAGAGTCTATACCCGTATGCTGCACCGTAGTACTGCTCGCCAGCTTACCCGCCTTGAGTCCCAGGACACCTCCTGCGCGACGCTCGTTGTGTGAACCATATCGTCCGTTGAGCTGCAACGTAAACGGCTCCTCCATATCCTTGGTGATGATATTGATGACACCTCCCACAGCATTGGAACCGTAGAGCGATGAGGCCGCCCCCTTCACTATCTCTATACGCGCCACATTGCAAAGATTCAATCGGTTGTAGTCCACATTGTCCAGCGTCTCGCCCGACAAGCGCTCACCGTCCACCAGGAACAGCACCGACGAACCACCGAATCCCTGCATGTTGAGCGACACCTGTTGGTTCATGGAGAAAGAAAACTCCACCCCCGGCAGTTCCGCCTGCAACAAGTCCGCTATGTTTGTAGCATCTGTTTTGCGAATATCCGCCTCCGTGATTACACGCGTCAAAATAGGAGAGTTGCTCAGCAGTTTCGGTGTACGCGTACCCGTCACCACCACCTGGTTAATCTCCTTATCGTAGGCCGCAATCAGCGAGTCCAGTCTTGCATCCGTCATCTCCTCGGCCATAGCCGTAGTGGAGGCCATAGCCAGTAAAGCGATGTGTAAAACTCTCATTCTCTTATAGTTTAAAAAGGATAAATATAACGTATGGTAAGCACGCCCTTTATACCGGCGGCATCCATATAGTTGTCCAGTTTCACGGCAGCACGCGTTCCGTCTGCCAGTTGTACCACATAAATTTTATTCGATAGGGTATAAGTAGGAGGCATGTTGCTCGTGTCCACATCGAGCCACTTGGACAGTTCCGTGTTGTAGTCGCTCTCGGTATACGTCAGGTAACCATCCATCATGGTCGACATATCTATGGCAATCTGCTCCGTTGTCCAAGTGTCCGCCACAAACCCCGTCAGTCCGCTCGTAGAGAGCGATTGGAAATCGCTAACTCCCGTTTCCACAGCCGCACCCCCATTGGTCTTGGCATCGTAGCGATGCAGCGCCAAGTCCCACGCCTCCGGCGCCTCCTCGGCAACATTTCTTGTCTCCACCTTCAGCGTGTGGAAGTTCACATACACCCAGTTGGTATAGCTCGAAGCATCCACCACCAGCGTACCCGCCTCCACCGTTGTCGACGGCGAAACGAAACCATACGCATCCTCCGCCTCCAGCGGAGCCTCATCGTAGATACCTTCAAACATCCCATTACAAGACGAGAGCAGTAACACTACTGCTCCCGTAATAATACTTAATAACTTGTGATTCATTTAGCTTACTTACACTTACAACTTAAAAACAGCTTAATCACTATGGCTTATCGTATATAATTTTGATTTATTTAGTCTTCTGTAGTAGGAGCATTACCCGGGTACAAGGTGATGGTCAAGCCGCCCATTACGCTTGGTACGCTGAATACAAACTCCGGAGTGCCATCGGCAGCAACGGTACCGCTGAAAGAGCAAGCATACTCCTTAGCCTCCTGGCCTGCGTGAGCCATGGCAGTAACACCCTCACCCACGATAGAGTATCCGTTATCGGTCTTGGTTACAGTCGCATTGTTGATGGTGAAGCTACCCCAAGTATCCGAAGTGTAGCTGATGTTCACCTTGTCGGCAGATACAGCCACGATGCTCACGGTCTGGTCGTCGCTCATCATACCGTTAAAGTAGGTACTCTTAGCCTCGGTGTAACCGGTGTACTCTTTTGCTACAGCGGTAGCTGCGGTAACGGTGTCAACCACCTCCTCATCGTCGTCGCTGCCACAAGAGGTCAATACGGGAGCAACCATCAACATCATCGCCATCATCAGGATAGAACCAATCTTCTTCATAATCTTTATTCTTTTTATTTGTTGTATTGTTATTACTATTTTGTTTTCGGGTGCAAAGGTACGGCAAAAGAGCAATCTCCACAATCACCAAAAAAAGTGATTTTGGTCAAGTTTCTAACCAAAAATAGGTATAAAAGGGGGCTTTTTACCCCTATTTGCCACATTTTAGCTACCTTTGCACCCAAAATTTTCCAAGAGATGATACTACAATGTGCCATTATTTTCGGTTGCCTTGCTTTGGGCGAGGTAATCTGTGCGATTACGGGGATTAAGATTCCTTCCAGTATTGTGGGCATGCTTCTGCTCACGGCATTCCTTAAGTTGGGTTGGGTGCAACAGCGCCACGTGGCAGCTATCTCCAACCTTCTGCTCAAAAACTTAGGTTTCTTCTTTATCCCCCCCGGTGTGGCCATCATGCAGTATTATCACTATATAGAGAACGAGTGGGTGGCTATCGTTGTAGCCACATTGGTGAGTATAGTTGTGGTGATGTGGGTTACCGGGTGGACCTACCAACTCTCGCGACGAGCCGTAAAGCACTACATGCGTCGCAACAACTCCGGCACACTCCTTTCGGTAGCCGTGGTACCCTTGGCGTTGTTGGGACAAGTACAAGCGGTTCCGGTGCTCCACTCCTTATTAAATAATGAGATATTGCTCATGGCCCTCACCTTTGCCCTCTATTATGGTTGTAAGAAACTGCAGGATCGTACGGGTAGTCTTTTGCTCAACCCCATACTCCTCACCATAGCCCTGCTAATCTTCTTCCTGAAGGCATTCGATATAGATTACGAGAGTTATGCCCAAGGTGGACACATGATAGACTTCTGGCTTAAGCCGGCAGTTGTAGCGCTGGGCGTACCACTCTATCAACAGTTGGAACAGATTCGTCGTCAGTTGCTTCCCATCCTCGTTTCTCAGTTGGCGGGATGCATTAGCGGTATCCTTTCGGTCATTCTCACCGCCCGGCTTTTCCATGCCTCTCGCGAAGTTATTATCTCCCTTGCCCCCAAGTCCGTTACCACCCCTATCGCCATGGACATCAGTGCCCATTGCGGTGGCATACCTTCGCTCACGGCAGCCGTAGTAGTGTGCGTAGGTATCTTTGGAGCCATGACGGGGCGCACCATTCTCCGCACGGTAGGTAGTCCCATCGGTCGAGGCCTATCCATGGGTACGGCATCGCACGCGGTTGGCACATCGGCAGCACTGGAGTGGGGCGGAAGATATGGCGCTTACGCCAGCTTGGGTCTCACCGTAAACGGCATCCTAACAGCTCTGCTTACCCCCTACATTCTGGACTGGATGGGGATATAATTGCGAGAGGACTATTTCTCGTTTTGCATTTCTCGGTTGTATTGACGAACACTCTTTCCTCCCTGAATACGGTAGGACAAGGTGATTTCAATAGCATGAGCATTGTTCCTATCTATATCCTTTATGATAGATGTCGTTTTTGCTTCGCTGTTTGTCCTTTGTATATCCTTGCCACTCATAAATATATGCGGACTTATGTATCGGACTGCTATGTTGAGGTTTTGTTTCGAAAAGTATTTGCCTACGTAAAGTATGAAGCAATCTCTCTTTTCCTTCTCCCAAATTTGTGCAGTGGCGCCATAGCCGTTACACACGGCGTAGTACAACTGTGTTGTTATGTTGTTTCTTTCGAGGTAATATTGAGCCATAAGTTGCCCCCTCCAACCACAAGAGGTGTTGCTGTATGTATGGTACGATGCATGCACATTGAGATAATGGGCGAATGCCACACATGAAAAGTTCTTTATGCGTTTGCTTGCATAAATGGTTGTCCAGTAAGCTCTAAACTTTGTGTTCTGAGGGACATAACTTAAGTATCTCCCATACACGCCCGAGGGCAGGGTTCCTTCTCCCTCTTCTATGATTGTAGAGAAGTAATTGTTCGAAAAGTCACATCCTGTTTGTATATTGAATAGATTAAAGAAGTCGAGATGTATCTTTGCTATGTGGTATACTTGTGTCTTCAAGGCTGGATTGCCGGCCTTCCATGTTAAGGAATCGGCAAAGTATCCGTAGTCCGTCACTTGACTAAGGTCGGGGCGGGTGACATTGGCCGAATAACTGACTCTTGTCCAAAACTGCTTGTTCCACCGACGGAAAAACATTCCGCTCAGTTTGTATACCAGGTTATCGTCCTTGTAGTTGAAACTCGTAGTGTGTATATTCTCTATGGAGGCACTGAAATTTAGATCCATATCGCTGTTGAAGCGGTACGACATCCAGGTCCAAAGTTCATTCCTCACATACTTATTATCGCTGAGCAAACTGTTGTCTTCTCGGTTCCTCTGTGTATAGTCCTTCAACGTAAAGTTGTATCCTGCACTCACATAGAACTTATTATCGAAGAAGTTGCGATTTACTTCGGCTTTGCTCCACACATAATTCATGTAATTGCAATGGAAGTTACGGGTGGAATATCCGGAAGTTTGGTCGTAGATTTGGGTATAATGCCAACCATCGTTTATATAGTTGAGGTCGTAGGTATACCTCCACACTCCGCTCTTACCGCGATAGTAGAAGCCCACGGTATGACGCCGACTGTTTGTCGTCGCCTTCTGACGAAGACCTACGGTATCTTGCAACCCGCTGTCCAACCATGAGCGCAGGTTCGTAGCGCGCGTATAATCATCGCTTGCATCGGTTGAAAACTTATACGACAAAGAGAGCGAATGGTTCTTATTTATTTGATAATCGGCCGCAGCATAGGCGTTGTGTATTCGGAAGTATTTGCTAACAGACGGGTCGACATAGGTTTCATTCACCCCGTTCACGTGGTTTTCGGATGTCTTTTCAATTCTTGTATTTTCACTCTGTGTGAACTTATAATCATAGCTACCCACTATGTTCCATTTGTTCTTTGTGTATGTAAACGAAGCCGAAGAGTAGTTGACACCGAGATTCTTTCCGGTACCGTTCCCGTTGGTAGGGATGATGCCGTTTAAGGTATTGATGTTTCCTTCATATCCCTCGTAATCCGGTTTTGTTTTGAGGTTGATAACCGCATCGTAGTTGGCGTATTTACCCGATGGATTAGGTATCACCTCCACTTTATTGAAACGAATATGGTTCAACTCCTTTATATACCCGTCCGGTTTTTCTATGCTGTCTACGAGCAGCAGTATATTCTTACGTCCATAATAGGAAAGCTCGTTGTCCGAGTAATTGCAATCTATTCCCGGGATGGCGCTCAGCATTTGAGCCGTATTGTGTTTGCCTTTTCTCATGGAACGTGTTATAAAGACCACATCTCTATCCGCATAGTGCGTAATATTGTCGGCAACAACGGAAACAGAATCCAATAGAATATCATTATTTGCTGTTGAGTCTTTCTGAACAGCTTTAAGGTTTGTCGCATGCAGGATTGCTATGGCAAAGAACTGCGAAATGACAAATAATATTATTCGTTTCATTATAGTAGATTTTTATTCGTTTCGCTTGCAAATATACGTAAGGTTAGATAACTATACAAATTTTATAGGTGGGATTTGTTTTTTTTGTGATATTTAACACTTTTCGCGATAATAGTGCTGTGGGAGGTATCGGAGGAGTGAAATAATTTTCCAAATCCTACACTAAATTGTATGATGCCCCCTCATACCTATTGTAATATCGATCTGCTGATGTAAGTAACCATTTTGCCTTCTATTCGAGATTTACTGCAAATTTACAGTAAATTTAGAATAGGACAAATGTTTTGGTCGTATTTTTTGAGTTCCGATACCATAACAGTAATATGGATGGTACCGAGAGTGCGAAATAATGGTTTTATCTGTTAATCTGAATTTTCTTCTCCAAACTGCATGCTTTTCTCGAAAAAAGTGTGTATTTTTGCGTGCCGTTAAAGTGGCGGCACATCTATAACCATAAATACATACAAACGAACAAATGAAGAAAATGCTGTGCAGCTTTGTGGCTGCTTTCCTCCTGTTGGCAACCCCGGAGAGTTTCGGCCAACAAGTGAGTGAGAAACTGAATCGTGCCCCCGTGGCAGTGAAGACATCTCAAGGAATACTTGTCTCCTGGCGCTCCCTCAAGGAAGATCCAACGGGAACAACCTTTTCCGTTTATCGAAACGGTAAACAAATAGCATCCGATATCACCAACAGAACCAACTACCTCGATGCCGAAGGCGCCCCGCAGGATACCTATCGTGTAGAAACCTTTGTCGATGGTAAGTCCACCGGACGCGAACAAACCGTGGCCTGGAACAGCATGTTTACGACTCTTACCGTAAACCGTCCTACCGATGCCCTTGCCACCCAGCAAGCCGTCCATTATTATCCCAACGATATCAGCGTAGGCGACCTCGATGGCGATGGTAACTATGAAATTGTCCTCAAGTGGATGCCCGAAAATCAGAAAGACAACTCCCACAGTGGAAACACACCGCCCACCATTCTCGATGCCTATAAAATGGACGGAACGCAACTCTGGCGTATCAACCTTGGTCCCAATATTCGTTCCGGACAGCACTATACCCAATTCCTGGTTTACGACCTCGATGGTGACGGCCGTGCGGAGGTAGTCTGCAAAACCGCTCCCGGTTCCGTAGACGGAAAAGGACACTACGTAACCAAAGCCGGAACCGAAACCGCCGTTAAGAAAGCCGACAACACAAAAGTGTATGTCAACCCCAAAGGACACATCTATGGTGGCGAAGAGTTCCTCACCGTTTTTAACGGTAAGACCGGTGCCGCTATGCACACCATCTTCTACACCCCCGCCCGCAGCGGCGAGGACTTTGTGCACGAGGCAACCTCCTACGGCGGTTCCAATCACGACCCGCGTGTGTGGGAAGATATGAGTTACAATCGCGGAGAACGCTACAACGCAGCCGTAGCCTATCTCGATGGATACGACAAACTCCCCTCCGCCATAATGCAACGAGGATACTACAGTCGATGCTATCTCTGGGCCGTAGACTGGAACGGCAAGAAACTCTCCACCCGTTGGCTACACCGCAGCATCACCCGCGACGGATGGTCGGTAGTGGACGGTACGGGTAAGATCATCTCCCAAGGAAGCGGCAAGTCCAGTTACTCACAAGGCAACCACTCCATAGCCGTAGCCGATGTAAACGGCGATGGATTCGATGAAATCGTCACCGGTCCCACCACCATAGCCCACGACGGTTCCCTGCTTTGCACCACCGGCATGGGGCATGGCGATGCCATACACCTCGCCGACCTCTGTCCCGATCGTCCCGGACTGGAAGTGATGGTGCCCCACGAGGCGCGTCCCTACGGCTACGACGTTCACGATGCCACCACCGGCGAAGTGCTCTGTTCCGCTACCGGGCACGAAGACAACGGACGTGCTCTGGCCTGCGACTTCATCCCGTCGCACCGCGGTTCCGAGTTCTGGACGGCACAAGACCGAGTGATACGCGATTGTGCTAACGGTGACACCCTGCTTCAAACCAGAGCCGACCTCAACTATCGCATCTACTGGACCGGCGACCCCTACGATCAGACCTTCGACGGCCGTTATTCCACCTCTCATCGTCGTCACTATCCCCGTATATGCAATTACAATACCGAGACCCACGATGTCTCCGTGTTCCAACCGCTCGTAGGCTACGGCTCCCCCGAAGCCTGCAACGGCACCAAGGCTACCCCCGGTTTGCAAGCCGACATCTTGGGCGATTGGCGCGAGGAACTCATCCTTTTCCAACACGATGACAATCGCGATGCCAAGACATGCACACTGCTTATCTATTCCACCCCCGAGCCTACGCAATACAAAGTACCCTGCCTCATGCAGGACCATGTTTATCGCATGGGCATCGTGTGGCAAAACTCCACCTACAACCAGCCCCCTCACCTGGGGTATAGCCTTCCCGACTATCTGGGTGTAGACGGTAAAACCTACAAGACACAGCGTGAATCTCATGCGCCGGAGGTTCTTACTCCACAGGATTATCCCGCACAGAAAACCGAATATTTTGAGCCCTAATACAGGTAACCCGGGGAGGGAGTTCTATGGAGCGCCCTCCCGGGGTTGCATATGTTTTTTTTGTCCCCGGAGCTTTCGGAAATTCATAGATAAAAATAGCCCGAAAGTTGCGGAAAAATAAGAGAGGAAAACGAAAAAGAAGTCCCCTGTTTTGGTTCCATTTCCAGGTAGAAAAACATGTGAAACCGGCTTAGAAAAATATTTTTCTAAGCGTAGAAAATTCCATATTTCCCAAGGAAATGTATGATATTTTCGTAATGAATGGGATCGTAACCGGTGACACCTGTGACAGAAAGGGCGTTTTATCGCTCTCTTTCACCCGTTTTCTTTAGGTGTCACGCGCGTTGATAGTCAACGAACTAAATATGCAGTGTCACCCTGTCACCGGCTTTGTTGGCGAAAAAATTGAAAATGGTGTCAACCTGTCACCGACCTACATTACGTGTTGAATATCATTCTTTTACAGGTGACACCCACCTGTCACCGAAGAAAAGAGGATGAAATGTAAAAAAATATCCACCCGCCATGTGCGAGTGTACACGGCGGATGGATACTTGTTTTTCGTTTTTTTCCTACGGCTCGTCTATGTAACGACGTGTAAGATCCTTGAACTCCTCTATGCGACGATCGCGCAAGAAAGGCCACCAGCGACGAACATTCTCGCTGCGCTTCATGTCTATATCTACCATCAGTGTCGTAGGTTCCTCGCCGGCCTCCGCCATGTATTCCCCCTGCGGACCCGCCACAAAGCTGTGCCCCCAGAACAAAATGCCGTTCGTCTGGCCGCTTGGGTCCTCCTCGTGTCCGGCACGATTTACTGCAATCACCGGTATTCCGTTGGCCACGGCATGTCCCCGTTGCACCGTCTTCCACGCCTCCAACTGGCGCAATTTCTCCTCCTGCGTATCGGAACTCTCCCAACCGATGGCCGTAGGGTAGATAAGCAATTCCGCCCCCTGCAAAGCCATGAGTCGAGCCCCCTCCGGATACCATTGGTCCCAACAAACCTGCACACCCAATACACCCACGGAAGTGCGAATAGGGTGGAACCCAAGATCGCCCGGGGTGAAGTAGAATTTCTCGTAGTAAGCAGGGTCGTCCGGGATGTGCATCTTGCGATACTTACCTGCTATGCTACCATCGCGCTCAAAAACCACAGCCGTGTTGTGGTACAATCCCGCCGCACGACGCTCAAAGAGCGATGTCACCAGGACAATCTTGTTGCGCTTCGCCACCTCACCATAGAAATCGGTAGAGGGACCCGGAATAGGTTCCGCATAGTCGAAGTTGTTCGTGTCCTCCACCTGGCAGAAATACGGTGAGTTGTGCAACTCCTGCAGAACCACCAGCTCCGCCCCCTGTTTCGCCGCCTCTGTAATGGCGAGAGCCAGCATCTTGCGGTTCTCCTCCACATCTTCGCCGATAGCCCGTTGCACCAAAGCCACACGCAACGAGCCGGGAGTCTTGGACTTTCCTCCATGCTCCTCTATAGAACCTTCGCGCTCACCGGTATACATATAGGCATTCTCCGCCTTGTGAGAGAGTCTTACAATGCTCGGGAACTGCATGGTAACGCAGTGTAGAGAACCATGCTGACGGATAAGCACACTGCAATCTATGCCCACCACTTCGCGGTCGACGAAGATAGAACCGATGGTCTCAAGAGCTTTTGCATCTTTCTCCGGTTGGTTGTACGTAGGCACCAGCACGGCACGATTGATGATGAGGAAGTTGGCATACGTTGCCGGGAGACGATTCCCCTCCTCGTCGTACACCGCATGGGGCATGGGGAGTGGAACCATTCGAGAAATCTTTCCAAGTTTCTTCAGCTCCTCTATTTCTATCTCCATACGTCTAAGCTCCTCGTAATCACAATCGTCCGGGTTTTCCGCTTTTACGTACAAGATGGTACCACCGGGAGCAAAACGCGCCAATGTATCTATGTGTCCGTCCGTATCGTCTCCCGTAAGTTGGCCGTGGTGTAAACAGTAAATATCGGAAACCTTAAAATCCTCTTTTAACCAAGCCTTTATCTCCTCATCCCCCCTCAAATCGTTGCGATTGGGGGCAAGCAGACAAGGACTAGTAGTCAGCATGTGACCCTCGCCGTCGAACTCTATGCTTCCTCCCTCCAGAACATAACGCTGACAGTTCCGATAGCGAGCCGGGCGATACCCATGACACGGGAAGTTCCGGTCGTTGTTTACAATAACCTTATCGCGGAAGAGCGCCTCGTTTATCCGGTTGTCCTTCTCGGCCGGGAACTTACGTCCCCACCCGTTAAACCTATAATCCAGCAACAAAGGCACATCGTCATGGTCATCGTCTTCCGACGTCTCAACGGTTATAAAACCATGGTCACGCGCCCATGTATCGTCGGTAGGACACTCGTACAAAACAACGCGGTGCCCCTTGGGCTGCACACCCGCTTTCAGCAGTTGTGCCTCCACATCCTTAACATCGGGAGCAACAATCAATAAATCCTCCCGTTTAATAATCTCTTTCGCTATGTTCAAGAAGCACTCCTGAGCCTCTTGGAGACAATCTGCCCAATCGGTATCCTTGTGCGGCCATGTGAGTTGCACGAAGCTCTGATCTTCCCACTCGGAAAAGGTGTTCATAGATGTATCTTTTTTTGCTTTAGTAATCGAATTCCAAAATCCTTTTTGGTTATGACCGCAAAAATACTACTTTTCCCCCACATTCAAGGTGCCTTTTTGCGCTTTTTCGCTCTTTTTTCACAATAGAATGCTCTTTTTATCGTTTTTAGATTGATATGGACCCTTTTTATAAGAACATACGCAGGATAGGATGGGGGATTTTGTTGCTCGTAGCAACGGCGCACCCCGCAAAAGCTCAATACGATGTACACTATACGAACTATTGGGCGTTGCAACGATTCTACAACCCTGCCGCTGCCGGTAAGGACGCCATGCTCAACGTGGAAGCAGCCTATGCGGCACAGATGACAGGCTTTGAAAACGCCCCCCAAGTGATGTATGTGGGTGCCGACCTGCCCCTCTTCTTTTGGGGCCCCGAGCACGGTGTGGGCGCCGCCTTCTTCTCGGACAAGATAGGCCTGTTTACCCATCAGCGACTCTACGTGCAGTATGCCTATCACAAGCAAAACGTGCTGAACGGAACCCTCAGCCTGGGACTGCAAGCCGGCATGTTGAGCGAAGCCTTCGACGGTAGCAAGTTGGAACTGGAGGAGAACAACGACCCCGCCTTCCCCACGTCGAGTACCACAGGCAGCGGCTTCGACTTTAGTTTCGGACTTTATTATCAGCATCATAACGGAGCCTACGTGGGCGTTTCCATGGCTCACGCCCTGTCGCCCACCGTGGAATTGGGAACCGACAAGACAAACGAAATTTCCATTTCACCCACGTATTATTTGCTTGCAGGACACAATATTAAGTTGAGAGTGCCGTTCTTTAGTATACAGCCATCCCTGTTTTTGTCGACCGATTTGTCGGCATATCGGGCAGATGCAACGTGCCGCGTAACCTACACCGACGACAAGCGCAATGTATATGCGGGACTCAGTTACAGTCCGTCGAACTCCGTCAGTCTGCTCTTGGGCGGCGACTTCCACGGCATCTCTCTGGGCTACTCCTACGAGATGTACACCACCGGCGGAGTGAGTATGGGCAACGGCAGCCACGAACTGATACTCGGTTACAAGACCGAACTCGATGTGGCGAAAAAAGGAAAAAATAGACATAAAAGTATACGAATATTATGATACATCTGAAAAGAAATATCCAATTGGCAGCGAGTCTGATACTCTGCGTAGTACTCCTCACCTCCTGCTTCAAGATGGGACAGTCGATGGCTACCGGCGGCGAAGTAACCGGCGTAGGTGGTTCCTCATTTGCCGAACCCACCCCCTACGGCATGACCATGGTGAAGCGAGGCTCCCTGAAAGTGGGACTGGAGAACATAGACTCCCTCTGGGGACTCAATACCCCGGTGCGCGAAATATCCGTGGAAGGTTTCTGGATGGACGAAACCGAGGTGACCAACTCCAAATACAAACAGTTTGTAAACTGGGTGCGCGACTCCATTATCCGCGAGCGTCTGGCCGACCCCGCATACGGTGGCGACGAGAGCTACAAGATAACCGAGGATAAATACGGCGACCCCGTTACTCCACACCTGAACTGGAGCAAGGCTATTCCATGGCGTAAGCCGTCGGAAGATGAGGAGCGTGCCATAGAGAGCGTCTATACATATCACCCGATAGACGGAACCAAAATGCTGGATGCCAAGCAGATGAACTATCGCTATGAGATATTCGATTATGCCATGGCCGCACAGCGCCGTTTCCGTTTGGACCCCAAGGAGCGTACCAACAACACCGACGTCAAGGTGGACGAGAACGAGGTGGTAATGATTTCTAAAGACACGGCCTGGGTAGACGACGAAGGTAAGATTATCCGTCAGACCATCACCCGTCCACTCTCCAGTCTGTACGACTTCTTGAATACCTATATAGTAAATGTATATCCCGACACCACTTGTTGGGTAAACGACTTCAAGAACGCCGAGAACGAACAATACATGCGCGAGTATTTTGCCAACTCCGCCTACAACGACTACCCCGTAGTGGGTGTCACCTGGGAGCAAGCCAATGCCTTCTGTAACTGGCGTACCGACTACCTACTCAAGGGATTGGGCGGCGCTGCCAAGCACATACAACGCTACCGTCTGCCCACCGAGATAGAGTGGGAGTTTGCCGCTCGCGGTCCCGAAGGCAACCCCTTCCCCTGGGAACAAGAGGGCGTGAAGAGCGAAAAAGGCTGTTACTATGCCAACTTTAAGCCCGACCGTGGTAACTATACCCAAGACGGAAGTTTGATAACCAGCCGCGTAGGTATCTTCTCCGCCAACACCAACGGTCTCTACGACATGGCCGGCAACGTGGCCGAGTGGACCAATACCGTCTACACCGAAGCCGGCGTGAAGAGCATGAGCGACATGAACCCGGAGTTGCGTTACAACGCCGCCATAGAAGACCCCTACTTGCTGAAGCGTAAGTCGGTTCGCGGCGGTTCCTGGAAAGACCCCGAGAGCCTCATTCAGAGCGCATGGCGATCCTACGAATACCAAAATCAACCCCGTTGCTACATAGGCTTCCGCTGCGTACGTTCCACGGCAGCAGCCACCGGCGGGAAAAACAATAAGAAATAGTATAACACACGAAAACTGAATACAAAGATGGGAAAAAGTAAATTCAATATTGTAGCTGCGTTGCAGCGTTGGATGGATTCCGTCCCCGGACAGACCTTCCTGAACTATGCGTATAGCTGGGGTGCTTCTGTCGTAATCCTGGGAACCCTCTTTAAGTTGACCCATATAAAAGGCGCAGACATCATGTTGTTCCTGGGTATGGGCACGGAGGTCTTCGTGTTCTTCCTCTCCGCCTTCGACCGTCCCTTCGACAAACAGGCCGACAAGGAGGATCTCTTGAACGAGGAACAGATGCAGCGCGAGGTGGCCGAGAATCTCGGTTTTGAAACCGAAGAGGAGGAAAATGCTCCTGCCGGTACCGATACTCCTGCGGTGAATGGTCCTGTATACAGCGGTCCTATCTACGTGGGTGGCCCTGCCTACGCCGGTGGTTCCGTAGCACCCGGTGGAAGTACCGAACAGAGTGCAGCTGCCGTAACAGCCCCGGTAGAGGGTGCACAGCAGGTAGTAAACGTAGCTCCACAGCCCCTGCCCGCCGGTGTATCTCCCGAGATGGCCGCAGCAACCGAGCAATACGTAGAGCAACTCAAGGCTCTCACCGAGACCCTTACCCGCGTATCCGAGCAGGCCAGTCGCCTCATTACCGATTCCGACGAGATGAACCTCCTGAACCGTACCCTTACCGGTATCAACTCCGTTTACGAGATTCAGCTTAAGAGTGTGAGCATGCAGGTGGGCACCATAGATGCCGTAAACGAGCAAACCCGTAAGATGGCACAACAAATAGAGGAATTGAACGGAGTATACAGCCGCATGATAAAGGCGTTGACCATAAATATGAAGAACGCTTCGAACGAAGTGGGATTATAAATAGAAGGTACAAGTATGGGAGTTAAGAAAAGACCTGTTTCACCGCGTCAGAAGATGATCAACCTTATGTACGTCATCCTCATGGCTATGTTGGCCATGAACGTATCGTCGGACGTACTGGAGGGCTTCTCGCTCGTGGAGGAGAGTCTGAACCGTAGTACAAAGAATGCCACGGCACAGAACGAAAACATATACGCCAGCTTCGACGAACAGATGAAGGCCAACCCCGTAAAGGTGAAGGAGTGGTTCGAAAAGGCTCAGTATGTAAAGAATATATCCGATTCCCTCTACAACCTGACCGAGGAACTGAAGGTGAAAATCGTGAAGGAGGTAGACGGCGAAGAGGGCGATGTAAACAATATCCGCAACAAAGAGAACCTGGAGGCGGCAGCACACGTGATGCTTGCCATAGGCGGAAAGGGTAAATTGTTGCGTCAGAGCATAGACAACTATCGTACCGCCATACTCGCTATGGTGACCGATGAGGCTCAGCGGAAGACCATAGCCGACAACCTGAGCACGGCGGTGCCCAAGGGCAGTCGCGGTGTAGGTAAGAGTTGGGAGGACCACATGTTCGAAGGTATGCCCGTGGCAGCAGCCGTGACGCTGTTGACCAAGCTACAGAACGATGTGCGCTACGCCGAAGGCGAGGTGCTGCACCAGTTGGTTTCCAACATCGGTGTGAAGGATATTCGCGTAAACAGCTTGAATGCGTATGTCATCCCCAGCGCTCAGACCGTGGTGCAAGGCGGTAAGTTCTCCGCTCAAATCATCATGGCGGCCGTAGATACCACACAGCGCCCTATTATTCATATAGGAGGTAGAACCTTGAATTCATCGCTCTACGAAACCGTGTGCAACACCACCGGCGACTTCACCCTAAAGGGTTACATAGAAACCATGAATGCCAATGGCGACCCCATTGTTCGCAACTTTGAGCAGAAATATTCCGTAGTAGCACCGTCGGCCACGGTATCTGCCGACTTGATGAACGTGCTCTATGCCGGTTATAGCAACCCCATGAGTGTGTCCATTCCCGGTGTGCCGGTCAACAAGATTATAGCCACCATGCAGGGTGGTTCGCTCACCTCTACCGGTCCCGGTAAGTATGTAGCTATCCCCCAGAAACCGGGAAGCGATGCTGTGATAACCGTAAGTACCGACATGAACGGACGTGTGCAGCAGATGGGGCAATACACCTTCCACGTGCGTAAATTGCCCGATCCTATCGCCTTTATCGACTATAAGGAGGAGGGCGGTACCAATCGCTTCCGTGGCGGTAAAATCGCTAAAGCAGTGTTGATGAATACCGATGGAATCGGTGCTGCCATAGACGATGGCTTGTTGAACATCAGCTTTAAGGTGTTGGGCTTTGAGACCATTTTCTTCGACAATATGGGTAATGCCGTACCGGAAACATCGAACAGTGCGGCCTTTACAGCCCGCCAGAAGGAGTTGTTCCGTAAGTTGAACCGCGGCAAACGCTTCTATATATCCAACGTGAGAGCGGTGGGACCGGACGGAATAGAACGTAAGTTGGCCGGAGCAACGGAGGTGATTATAAATTAAGAATAGAATATATACAGATAAATAGACAAAGGATATGAAGGCTTGGATTTATATATTGATGGTGGGGCTCCTCTTCGCAACCGAGGGTTGGGCGCAACCACAAAAGCGGAAAGTGACAACCAAGAAGGCCACGACGACCGCAACCACGACAGCCGCTACGGTGGATCGTGCGAGTTTGTTGTTCCCTACACAGATGGAGATGCCCGAAGATGCCGTGTGGCGCCGTGACATCTACCGCTTGTTGGACCTGAAGAAGGACAAGAATGCGGCACTCTATTATCCGGTAGAACCGGTGGGTACCCGCGTAAACTTGTTTACATACCTCTTCCAATTGTTGTTGGACCGCAAGATTCAAGCCTACGAATACCGTCTGGACGGTAACGAATCGTTTGCCGAGGCCGATAAGTTGAAGGTGAAAGATCTGTTGGAGAAGTACAACATCTACTACGAAACGGTAGGCGGAAAGTACACCGTAGAAAACAGCGACATACCATCGGCCGAGGTACTGCGCTACTACATCAAGGAAAGCTCCTACTACGACCAGCACACGGCTACCTACCAAGCAAAGGTAACCGCCATCTGTCCGGTGATGTTGCGCTCCGACGACTTCGGTAGCGACGGCACTCCCTATCCCATGTTCTGGCTCAAGTACGACGAGATAAGTCCCTACCTGGCAAAGCTCCCGGTGATGAGTAGCAACCTGAACAACGCCGGCAACATGAGCGCCGACGACTACTTCACCATGAATGCCTACGACGGAACCATCTACAAGACCAACAATATGCAAGGAAAGATCCTGGCACAGACGCACCCCTCCGACAGCGATTTGGTGAAGGAACAGAAGCACATAGAAAGCGAATTGGTAGGCTTTGAGAGCAACCTCTGGAAGTTGCCCGAGACCAAGAAGGAGGAGGCCGCTCAGGATTCTCTGGCTGCCACCACCGATAAAACGGTGAAGAAGACGCGCACCGCATCATCCGTTCGCCGCGGCCGTAGCTCCTCCAAGAGCGAAGCCAATGCCGCAGCCAAATCGCCGAGCAAGAGCAGTACAAGCAAGGCTTCCTCTTCCAAGACCAAGAGCAGCAAGTCGAGCGGTGCCACATCTCGTGTGTCGGCTCGTAGACAACGCAGATAAAGCGCCCTGGATAGGATGAATACTATGAAACATACGTATACCGTGGCGGACGTTCGCTTCCGTGTCTGTTTGGAGCAGGGAGACACGGTGGAACAGTTGTACCGCGAACCTTATCTGCCGTTTGCGACAGAAGGGGAGGAGGGCGACCCCCACTTCTCGTTGCACGTGGCGGCAACGTCGCCCCAAGACAATGCCCCACTGCACGTAACCGATACGGACGCTTGGCAACCGGTAGGCATCTTCAACGAAGAAGACCTCTCCATGCGTGTTCGCAAGAACCGGGAAACAGGAGCCATAGAGATAGCCATGCAATCCATTATAGAGCCCTCCGGTTGGATGCGACTCACCCTGCAACGAGGGTTTGCCGAAGCCCACCTATTGATAAAAGGTAGCAACGCCATGCGGGTGTTTGCCATCAACAATGCACTGATGGTGCTTTATGCCCTCCGCGGCGCCTCCCTGGACAGACTGTTGATTCATGCTTCGGTCATAGAGAAGGAGGGATTCGGTTACCTCTTCCTGGGCAAGAGCGGTACGGGAAAGAGCACTCATAGCCGTCTTTGGTTACAGTCGGTAGAAGGTTGTTCGCTGCTCAACGACGACAACCCCGTGATAGGCATACGGCAAGATGGAACCGCCTTTGTGAGCGGAAGTCCGTGGAGCGGAAAAACCCCATGCTACAAAAACGAGCAAGCCAGGATAGGTGCTTTTGTTCGTCTGTGGCAAGCACCCGAAAACGAAATAAAAAAACTCTCGGTCGTGGAGGCTTATGCCGCCCTGCTGCCCACCATCTCCAATATGAAGTGGGAACCGGAAGTGGCCAACGGCATCAGTGCTACCATAGAGAAACTCCTGAAGTTGACCCCCGTGTATTCTCTCCGTTGCCTGCCCGATACGGCAGCCGCGCAGTTGTCGTACACAACCGTAAAACAAGTATAGAAAGGGGCGTATCATGGATGTAACGAAAAAGGTAATAGGCAACGATATCTTGATAGCCGAAGTGCACAAGCTCCTGTTGGAGGGAAGGCGCGTAACGCTCAAGGTGAAAGGCGTGAGCATGTTGCCCTTTATCGTAGGCGACCGCGACAGCGTCCTACTGGAACAAGCCCCCGACTACACCGTAGGCGACATAGTGTTGGCGGAGATTCAACCCGGTCGCTACGTGTTGCACCGCATCTTCTCCCTGGACGGCGACAGAGTAGTCCTGATGGGCGACGGCAATTGTTACGGCACGGAGCAATGCAAACGATCCAATCTCTTGGGACGAGCCATCACCATCTTCTACAAAGGAAAAGAGGTGAACCCCTATGCCCCGTGGCCCCGCCGAAAGGCCCGCCTATGGAGAACGCTGCTCCCCGTGCGCAGATACCTCTTGGCGATAATGCGTCGCACCGGTATTATCCCCCGTTCCGCATACAGAAATTTGAACAATAACATCTAACGAAATACGAAAATGAAAATAAAGAAAGGATTCACCCTGCGCGAAATCGTTGGCGAAAAGGTCATCGTAGGCGAGGGAATAGAGCAAGTAGATTTCAACCGCATCATTAGTGTCAACGAGAGTGCCGCCTACCTGTGGAACGCCCTGCAAGGCAAAGACTTCACCACCGGAGATGCGGCAGCCGCCCTGCAAACGGAATACGAGGTAGATGCAGCTACCGCCCTGCAAGATGTAAAAGAACTCCTGAACGACTGGCAAGAAGCCGGACTCTTGGAATAAAGCAAACGTATGTTACTAAAGAAAGAGGAGTGGGCAACCATCCGAAAAAGCATTCAGTGGCTCTGGCGGGCATCCCACGGAGTACGCTTGCGACTGCTCATAGGTTCCACCATAGGCATATTGCATGTGGCGGCAGGACTGCTCTTCATCTTTATTAGCAAACGAGTGGTGGACACAGCCGCCCACCAAATGAACGGAAGCAAGGAGGACCTTTTTCTCAATGCCGCCCTATTGGGTATCCTCATGCTGGGGGAAGTGCTGCTGGGCATAACCGCCTCCTGGATGAATACCCAAAACGACCTACGCATGAACAACCGGGTGCGACTAGGCATCTTCTCCCGCCTGTTCGCGGGACAGTGGAACGGAAAGGAACGTTTCCACACCGGTGACACCCTAAACCGCCTGGAGGAGGATGTGCAAACCGTCACAACCACCGTTTGCGAAACCTTTCCCGATGTAGTAGTAACCCTCGTACAACTCCTCGCCGCCTTCTATTTTCTCTTCTGCATGGACGCCACTCTCGCCCTGGTCACCGTAGCCATAATGCCGGTCTTTCTGCTCTTGAGCAAGATCTATATGGTACGTCTGCGACAAATGACCAAGGAGATACGTAATACCGACAGTAAGTTGGAAAGCGTACTGCAAGAAAGTCTACAACACCGCGTGCTGATACAGAGTATGGAACACAGCCGCAAAACCACCCAACAAGTGGACACCTGGCAACAAAAACTCTATCGACAAGTGATGGCTCGCACCCGTTTCTCCCTCTTTTCCCGCAGCATGATTACCATAGGTTTTGCCGCCGGATATCTGGTCGCCTTCCTCTGGGGAGCCCTGCAACTGCACCAGCACGCCATCACCTTCGGTGTCATGACCGCCTTTCTGCAGTTGGTGAACCGCATTCAGCGCCCCACCGTAGACCTCACCAAACAAATCCCCTCCCTGGTACACGCCTCCACCTCCGTAGACCGCCTGGTAGAGTTGGAAGATATCCCCCTGGAGGAACAGGGAGAACCCCGCATGCTGGAGGGAACCGCCGGTGTACGTCTGCACAACGTCACCTTTCGCTATCCCGACGGCGCTCGCGATATCGTCCACGAACTCTCCTACGACTTCCCTCCCGGCAGTCGTACCGCCATAGTAGGCGAAACCGGAACCGGAAAAAGCACCCTTATCCGTCTGTTGCTCGCCATACTGCGCCCGCAAAGCGGAGAAATACAACTCTACACCGACGTAAGTCTTAAAGCCACAGCCCTGACCCGTTGCAACTTAGTGTATGTGCCCCAAGGCAATACCCTGTTGAGCGGAACCATACGCGACAACCTGAAGATGGGCAACGAGCACGCCACCGACCAAGAGATGCAAGAAGCCCTCCATACCGCTGCCGCCGACTTTGTGCCGGAACTCCCCGAAGGCCTGGACACCGAATGCGGCGAACGAGGCACCGGACTCAGCGAAGGACAAGCGCAGCGCATCGCCATAGCCCGCGGACTGCTCCGCCCCGGTAGCATCTTGTTGCTCGACGAACTCACCTCCTCCCTCGATGCCGAGACCGAACGCACCCTCCTGGAGCGCCTCTGCACCACCCGTCACGGGAAAACCATGATTTTTATCACCCATCGCGAAATAATAAAAGAATATTGTGACCGGATTTTAAGGTTGTAAATTCTTCCATTATACTCCACAAAAACTCGACAATTCGGCTGAGTTTTCTCCAAATATATGGCCAATAGTGTTATTTTTTGCTAAAAAAGTGTACTATTATTCGACAAAAAAACGGAATAACGGAGTTATTACATAATAATTGAGTAATTTTGTCTGTTGAACTTTAGGGAGGAACTCGTTTCTCCATGGTAAAAGACATATAAATAGAAACAAAATGATAAGTAACAATGTTAAGCCGGCTGATGGTAAGCTCGGTATTATGGTAGTGGGCTTAGGCGCCGTTACCTCAACCTTTATGACCGGTGTTTTGATGGCCCGCAAGGGACTTGCAAAGCCCGTAGGTAGTATGACTCAATACGATAAGATTCGTGTTGGCAAAGGAGCAGAGAAGCGTTACCTCTCTTACTCTGAAATTGTTCCAATGGCTCAGTTGAACGATATCGTTTTCGGTGCATGGGATGTATATCCGGCCAATGCTTTCCAGAGCGCTATGTACGCCGAGGTTCTTAAGGAGAAAGATATTCTCCCCGTTAAGGACGAACTGGAGAAAATTGTTCCTTTGAAGGCTGCTTTTGACAAAGATTTTGCCAAGCGTCTGGACGGAAGCAATGTTAAAGAGTGCAAGAACCGTTGGGATATGGTTGAGCAACTTCGTGCCGATATTCGCAACTTCAAGAAGGAGAACGGTTGTAGCCGCGTGGTTGTAGCTTGGGCTGCATCTACCGAGATCTACGTAGCTCCCAACATGGAGGTTCACGATACCCTCGAGCACTTGGAGGCTGCCATGAAGGCCGATGACCGCAAGAACATCGCACCGTCTATGTGTTACGCTTATGCCGCTTTGGCAGAGGGTGCTCCCTTCATCATGGGTGCTCCGAACACCACTGTCGACATCCCCGCTATGTGGGAGATGAGCGAGAAGCTCGGTTTGCCGATTGCAGGTAAGGACTTCAAGACCGGTCAGACACTGGTTAAGTCCGGTTTCGCTCCTATCATCGGTACCCGTTGCCTGGGCCTTTCCGGTTGGTTCTCAACCAACATCCTCGGTAACCGCGACGGTTTGGTACTCGATGAACCGGCCAACTTCCGCACCAAAGAGGTAAGTAAGCTCTCTACCCTCGAGTCTATCTTGGAGGCAGACAAGCAGCCGGACCTCTACACCGACTACTATCACAAGGTACGTATCAACTACTATCCTCCTCGCAACGATAACAAGGAAGGATGGGACAACATCGATATCTTCGGTTGGATGGGCTACCCCATGCAGATTAAGATCAACTTCCTGTGCCGCGACTCCATCT
>CAZUTW010000016.1:0-26400 GCA_964623295.1 uncultured Bacteroidaceae bacterium
CTCATAGGCATGCAAGGTCTTCTCTTCACCCACGAGTGACACTCCGAAAGTGGAACCACACCCTCCACGAGTGGAAGCAAGGGTGCGATATAACTCCCTGAATATAAGCAAAAGTGGAAGCAGTGGAAGGTGTAATCGACAAATGGAAATTTACCCCTACACAATTCAACTTAAATACAAAAAGTAAGAAAACGAATCTCTTATAACCTAAATATTTCCCGAGAGAAACTTTGTAGATACAGCGCAAAACAAGAGCACAGATGTATGCCGGAGCCCGAGTAAAGGTGGTCGTAAGAACAAAAGAATACCCCTCAAGATGAAAAAAACGGTGGTTGTAGTATCTCAATTCGGAATTATTTTCTAATTTTGCAATATCTTATTCGCATAGATATTAAAACAACTAAATAACAATAACTATGAGTCAATACTTAAACTTCTCCCTCGAGGGGAAAGTAGCATTGGTAACCGGCGCATCTTACGGTATCGGTTTCGCCATTGCAAGTGCCTTTGCAAAGCAGGGCGCTACTATCTGTTTCAACGATATCAACCAGGAGTTGGTAGACCGCGGTCTTAAGAGTTACGACGAGTTGGGCATCAAAGCACACGGATACGTATGCGATGTTACCGATGAGCCGGCAGTTCAGAAGTTGGTCGCAACCATCACTGCCGAGGTTGGTCCTATCGATATCTTGGTAAACAACGCCGGAATCATCCGCCGTGTACCTATGCACGAGATGGAAGCCGCTGACTTCCGTCGTGTCATCGATATCGACCTGAACGCACCGTTCATTGTTTCAAAGGCCGTTCTGCCTTCCATGATGGAGCGTCGTCACGGTAAGATTATCAACATCTGCTCTATGATGAGTGAGTTGGGCCGTGAGACCGTATCTGCATATGCAGCAGCTAAGGGCGGTTTGAAGATGCTTACCCGCAACATCTGCTCAGAGTATGGAGAGTACAACATTCAGTGTAACGGTATCGGTCCGGGTTACATCGCTACACCGCAGACTGCTCCGTTGCGTGAGCTTCAGCCCGATGGCAGTCGTCATCCGTTCGACACCTTCATCTGCGCAAAGACCCCGGCAGGCCGCTGGTTGGATCCGCAGGAGTTGACCGGTCCGGCTGTGTTCCTCGCATCCGAGGCATCCAACGCCGTAAACGGACACATCCTCTATGTAGATGGCGGTATTCTTGCTTACATCGGCAAGCAGCCTAAATAAAAAAACAAAACCCCTCGAATTCGAGGGGTTTGTTTTTTTTCTAATCCATTCTGTCCCGATAATCTTCGTAACGGAATTCCTTTAGAACTTCTGCCGTGCCATCCGTGTGAAGCATGGCTATGGCAGGGTGATGAATACCGTTGAACATGCACGTCTTTACCGTGGTATAGTGAATCATGTCCTCGAATACCACATAATCCCCGGGTTTAAGCGGTTGTTCGAAACGCCAAGCCGACATGAAATCGCCGCTCAAACAACTGTTACCCCCCAAACGATAGACGTTTTCACCACGTTCCTCCTCAACGACCTCCGCACCACGCACGGTAGGATGATACGGCATCTCCAAGCAATCCGGCATGTGACAAGTGAAACTTACGTTCAGAATAGCCGTTTTGATGCCCTTGTTCTCCACCACATCTACCACCTGCGAAAGCAACGGCCCCGTCTGCCAAGCAAAAGCACTGCCCGGTTCCAATATGATGCGTAAGTTAGGATACCGCCGATGCAATCCCCGCAAAAGAGATACCAGCAACGGAACATTGTAATCGGCCCGTGTCATAAGGTGTCCACCCCCCAAGTTCAACCACTTGAGTTTCGGCAACCATTTAGCAAAGCGTGCCTCCAAGTGCTGCAAGGTGCGCTCAAGATTCTCACTCGAAGATTCACAATGGCAATGACAGTGAAAGCCCTCAATCCCCTCCGGCAACTCCTCGGGAAGCTCCTCCGCCATGACACCGAAACGACTGCCCGGAGCACAAGGATTGTATAAATCTGTCTCTATCTCGCTGTATTCCGGATTGATACGTATACCGCAAGACACCCCGTGCCCCATGGCCGGACGATAGAAACGTTCGTACTGCGAAAGCGAATTAAACGTGATGTGGCTGCTGCAGCGCACCAACTCCGGGAACTCCCCCTCCGTGTAAGCCGGAGAATACGTATGCGCTTTGCTCCCGAATTCCTCCAAAGCCAAGCGCGCCTCGTAGAGCGAACTCGCCGTAGTATGACCTATGTACTCCCGAAAAACCGGGAACGTCTTCCACAAAGCAAACGCCTTAAACGCCAAAATAATCTCCACATCCGCCTCGCGCGCCACCCGTTGTATGAGGGTAAGATTCCTACGCAGCAAGCGCTCCTCTACCACATAACAAGGCGAAGGAAAGCGCCCATAATCTCTCTGTTGTATATCCGATTCTATCTTCATAACTTCTAATTTGTTGGCAAAGCTACATAAAAAAACATAATAACCCCTCATGTGGCGCAAAGTTTTTGTTCGTTATATACCATTTTCTTGCAAAACTTTACTATCTTTGCCACCTAAATTTTATAAACAGTTCGTATAACAGGAAATGAAAAAGTGGCACATTGAGGATTCCGCCGACCTTTACAATATAAAAGGGTGGGGCGTTTCCTACTTCGGTATCAACGACCAAGGGCACGTAGTCGTGACCCCCAAGAAGGACGGTATCGAAGTTGACTTGCGCGAAGTGATGGACGAATTGGCGCTCTCCGACGTAGGAGCGCCCGTATTGCTCCGTTTCCCGGATATCTTGGATAACCGAATAGAGAGCATGTCCTGCTGTTACCGCAAGGCATCGGAAGAGTATGGCTATACCGGACAGTGTTTCTCGGTCTTCCCCATAAAAGTAAACCAGATGAACCCGGTAGTGGAGGAGATAATCCGCCACGGACAGAAGTTTAATTTGGGCTTGGAAGCAGGTAGTAAACCTGAGTTGCATGCGGTCTTGGCAGTGAATGCCGAAGCCGATTCCCTTATCATCTGCAACGGATATAAGGATGCCAGCTACATAGAAATGGCACTCTTGGCGCAGAAGATGGGTAAGCGTATCTACCTGGTAATAGAGAAAAAGAATGAGTTGGACCTTATTGCCAACATAGCATCGCGCATAGGCGTGCAACCCAAGATAGGTATTCGCATAAAGCTGGGTACCAGCGGTAGCGGTAAGTGGGAAGACAGTGGCGGCGATGCCAGCAAGTTTGGTCTTACCAGTAGCGAACTCTTGGAGGCTCTTGAGAAACTGCGCGAGAAAGGACTGGACGATTGTCTGCACCTGATACACTTCCACATAGGCAGCCAAGTGACCAATATACGACACATAAAGACCGCCATTCGCGAAGCCTCTCAGTTCTATGTGCAGCTGCGCAAGATGGGTTTCCCGATAGACTATATAGACGCCGGCGGTGGACTGGGCGTAGACTACGATGGTACCCGTTCCGCCAGCAGCGAATCTTCCGTGAACTATTCCATGCAGGAGTATGTAAACGATGTGCTTTATCAAATTATGGAGGCCGCGGACAAGAACGAACTTCCGCACCCCAACATCATCACCGAGAGCGGTCGCTCTTTGGCCGCACATCACTCCGTATTGGTTGTACAAGTGTTGGAAACCGCTTCTCTGCCCGAGATGCCGGAGGAATGGGAAGTGTCGGAGGACGACCATTCACTCGTAAAAGACCTCTACGAGATATGGGACAACCTGAGTCAGCGTAGTGCCCTGGAAAACTGGCACGATGCACAGCAGATACGCGACGAAACGTTGGAACTCTTCTCACACGGATTGATAGACTTGAAGACACGTGCACAGATAGAGAAGTTGTACTGGAGCGTGACGCGCGAAATAAACGCGTTGGCGGCCCACATGAAGCGTGCGCCCGAGGAGTTGCACAAAATAAACAAGCTCCTGGCCGATAAGTATTTCTGCAACTTCTCCGTATTCCAATCACTGCCCGACTCCTGGGGAATAGACCAAGTATTCCCTATCATGCCGCTGCAGCGACTCAACGAACGTCCCGATCGCCAGGCAACGCTCCAGGATATCACCTGCGACAGCGATGGTAAGGTTACCTCCTATATCTGCGAGAACTCCATACACAACAGTCTGCCTGTACACAGTATTCGTCCTCGCGAACCTTATTATATAGGATTCTTCCTGGTGGGAGCATATCAGGAGATTTTGGGCGACATGCACAATCTCTTTGGCGACACCAACGCCGTACACATCTCCGTAACCGATAAGGGGTACAAGATAGACAAGATGATAGACGGCGAGACGGTAAGCGATGTGCTCGACTACGTGGATTGGGACACGAAGAAGATGGTGCGAACGCTCGAAACCTGGGTAAAGAAATCCGTAAAGAGCGGAAAGATAACCCTGGAAGAGGGCAAGGAGTTCCTGAACACCTATCGTTCCGGACTCTACGGATACACCTATCTGGAGTAAGAAAAGAAAATTGTTTAATGGATAAATACATAACAATAAATGGGTAAAGTATTACAAATAGGTTGTGGCGGTGTAGGTACCGTTGCAGCCCACAAGTTGGCACAGAATGCCGACATCTTTACAGAAATCATGATTGCCGGACGCACCAAGAGTAAATGCGATGCGTTGGCAGATGTCTTGTTCAAAAAGTACGGTGTGAAGGTAGCTACGGCTGCTGTCGATGCCGACGACGTAGAGGCTCTTGTAGCCTTGATGAACGCTTTTAAACCGGATATTGTAATGAATCTGGCTTTGCCTTACCAAGACCTTACCATCATGGAGGCTTGTTTGCAAACCGGATGCAACTATCTGGACACCGCCAACTACGAACCGCGCGACGAGGCGCACTTTGAGTACTCTTGGCAGTGGGCGTACAAGAAACGTTTCGAGGATGCCGGTTTGACCGCGATTCTCGGCTGCGGTTTCGATCCGGGTGTGTCCGGTATCTACACGGCGTATGCAGCCAAGCACTATTTCGATGAGATGCATTATCTGGATATTGTAGATTGCAATGCGGGTAACCACCACAAGGCTTTTGCAACCAACTTTAATCCGGAAATCAATATTCGTGAGATTACCCAGAAGGGACTCTACTACGAGAACGGTGAGTGGAAAGAAACGGAACCGTTGGCTGTACATCAGCCGGTTACCTATCCGAACATAGGTCCGCGCGAGAGTTACCTGATGCACCACGAAGAGTTGGAGAGTCTCGTTAAGAACTTCCCGACCATAAAGCGTGGTCGTTTCTGGATGACTTTCGGTCAGCAGTATCTTACGTATCTGGATGTGATTCAGAACATAGGTATGTCTCGTATCGACGAGTTGGAGTATGAAGCACCTCTGGCCGACGGCTCCGGTAAGACCGCCCGTGTCAAGATTGTGCCTTTGCAGTTCCTGAAGGCTGTATTGCCCAATCCGCAAGACCTGGGCGAAAACTACGATGGCGAGACCAGCATAGGTTGTCGTATTCGTGGTATCAAGGATGGTAAAGAACTTACCTACTATGTTTACAACAACTGCTCTCACCAAGCAGCCTACGAGGAGACCGGTATGCAGGGTGTAAGCTACACCACCGGTGTTCCGGCTATGATTGGTGCCATGATGTTCTTGAAGGGCGTCTGGAAGCGTCCGGGTGTATGGAACGTAGAGGAGTTCGATCCGGATCCATTCATGGAACAGCTTAACATCCACGGTCTTCCATGGAAGGAAGTATTCAACGAGGATCTTGAATTTGATGCTTGATTCTTAATCACTTGATAGAATAACTTGAAATCCCCTCCCTGCAACACTTTCTTAAGTGTGCGAGGAGGGGATTCTCTAATACTATTCTATTTTATTAATCTCTTATTTGAATTTCACTTTTGAGAGGCCGGAACTTTCGACTTCTTTCTTCTTGGCAGTGGTTGTGACTTTCACCTTACTTATACCGCTCGCTTCTATCTTGAGTCTGTCGCAATCGGCATGGAGTGTTCCCCCGCAGGTGCCACTGCACTCCAACTGAACAAGAGCCGGAGTCGTTGTAGAGAGGGTAAACGAGCAACATCCGCTAAAGTCGAAGGCTGTATTGCCGGTTGCTTTTGTTGTAAGGGTAGTGTTGCCTGTACCGCTCTGCTCCAGGTTGAGGTTGTACACGTCGCTTTTCTGTATGGAGAGGTCGGACGCTCCACTGAAAGTTGCGCGAACATTGTTGGCACTCAGTGACTTTAAGGAAACATTCGATGCACCGCTTGCTTCTATATTAAGATTCTTGGCCGTAAGCTGTGATGCGCTGAGCGATGATGCCCCCGAGAGAGAAATCCTGGTACCGCTCATCACGAGATTCCCGGTACTAAGAGACGAAGCTCCCGATAGGTATATGTGATTGAGTCTTGAAGCGGAAACGTAGAACTTTACCTCTTCGCCGCTGTTGCCGGTCTTGTTGTATTCGGATTTCCTACGTATATGTAACGTTTGTCCTTTTACATATACCTCGTACTTTTCAACATCTTTCTGCTTACCCTCGGCACGCACTGTTTTCGATGTGCCGAATGTAAGTTTAACGGCGGCACATCCAACGCATTCAATCCCCTCGAAGCTGCCCACACTGAATGTTTTTTCGTAAGCCATCGCTGTCATGGTAACAAACATCATGGCCAAAATCCATAGCGTTCTTTTCATAAAAATCTATTTAAGTTTCTTTCATTATCGGTGTACGGAAACACACAACCTATGTATCTCTCCGCACGCGGCAAAGGTATATAAAATGTGCAAAGGAAACAAATAAAATACTTAAAAATAGTCACAAAACTTGTAAAAAAAGCGGTATTATTTGCAAATATAGTCTACTTTTTGTATTTTTGCCGTGTTTTTTAGCATATCCTTTGCGGAAGAGTCGAAAAGGGTCCCGTCTTGCACCGCAACCATACCGTTGAATTAGGACCTTGAGGAGTTGAAATGAAAAAAATATACATACCTTTTCTGATTGCGTCGCTCACAGCGACCACATCTGTTTTTGCACAGCAGTTGCCGAATCCGGGTTTCGAAGGAGACTGGGTGAGTTGTATTCCTTGGACAAGTAAAGGAAATACTTCTGCTCAGGGTACAATCCCGTCCGGTGGGTGGAACATCTCTAACACCATTGGAACCGGAAGCATGGGCCAAACGACCGTAGGAGCATCTACAGAAGGCAATGGTAGCGATAAGGCTGTCGCTTTAACAAATACAAGTCAGACCGGAAATGTTATCCCGGCGTACCTTACACTGGGTACTCCTTGGAGTGCATCTTTGATAAAGGTTGCTTCGGTTCAGAATGGTTCTGCTGATGGTGGTACCTTTGGCGGAATAGAGTTCGCTTATCGTCCCGATGCTATCCAATTTGACTATAAACGTAGCCATGGTTCAGAATCTACTCAACCGGCTAAAGTGATAGCTTACAGCTGGACGGGTGAATGGAACCAAGAGGAGGTACCCGGAGACAATGCGTGGTCTGTTTCGAATCCTAAGAATACATATGTAACCATGGTAGACCGAGATCGTAATATCTTGGGTAAAGAGGTGACTCGAGGTGGCGATATAAGCAAAACGGGTACATTGGTGGCATCTTTGGATTACACTATAGAAGGGGAGTCTTCTCAGTGGAAGACCGCAACGGCCGAGTTCGAGTATAAGACGGAGGATACACCGGAGAAGTTTAACGTTATCTTTGCTGCCTTCGACTACTTCGGAGACCGCAGTAACCTTGTGGCGAGCGACGCTTTGACGGTAGACAACGTAACGTTGCTCTACTATTCTCGCCTTTCTTCCATCATGGTGAACGGTGAGGCATTGTCCAATTTCTCCTCTACCAAGTACGAGTACACGGTAGCAACCCCCATTTCATCCATCGACTATGCTCTTTTGGGTGAAGGTAACACGGCAACAGCCGTGGAGTCTATCGAAGACGGCGTTGCGACCATTGTTGTAACAAATGCGGTTGGTGAGGATGCCGATGGCGAAAGCACACACACCTATACTGTTCGCTACGACGAGAATTACGTACCGGAAGAGCCGGAAGCACCGGCTGCCGTTGACACCATAAAGTACACCGGTACACTCACTGTAGAGATGTTGGGAAATAAAATCGTTGATGGAAAGGATGCTACAATCGATATAACACAAGAAGAAGGTTCTGATGTATGCACCTTTAGCTTGCCACACTTTACCATAGATTTGGGTAGTGGCGATGAGAACTTGGGCGATATCGTTATCGAGAATGTTGAAAAGACCACGGATAGCGAAGGCAATGTCACATACAACGGTAAGAAGGAAGGTTTGTCGCTTGCCGGTGGTATGATTGAGGCCGATGTTACCATTTCCGGAACCGTTGATGCATCCGGAGTAGGAACGTTTGATATTTCCGTTGAATGGATGGGAATTCCTATCAATGTGACTTTCAATTCAACAAAAGTAGAATCGACAAGAATAGAAAGTGTACAAGGCTCTGTAGATTCAACGGTTATCTATTACAACTTGCAAGGCGTTCGTGTACAGAATCCCAACAAGGGTATCTACCTGCGCAAGCAAGGAAACAAGACAACAAAGATATATATTAAGTAAAGAGAATACACACGTGAGGATGACATCTTCTTCCATCATAGGAGGGAGATGTCATTCTTGTAAAAGCAGCAAACAATGAAAATTTCAAGAATACTCAGTGGTATACTCTTGTGTTTCACGGTGGTGGGGTTGAGCTCTTGCATCCAATCGGAACCTCTCAACGCCGAGTGCGATATTCTGGAGGTATCCGTGCCCGGGGATGTGCTTATGCGCGCTCCGGTGGTAGAGAACCGAAGGGTGGAGCTGATACTGAACAGCGAAGCCGATAAGACGGCCTTGGCTCCCGAATTTGTGTTAACACCGGGTGCTACGATATATCCTCCGAGCGGTACCGTGCGCGATTTTACTACCGCACAGACGTATGTCGTCACCTCGGAAGATGGACAATACAGCAAGGAATACACCGTATCCATTCCGCGCGAGGTGTCGGTATATAGCTTTGAGAATGTGCGTACGTACACCGCCACCAATGGTAAGTACGAATACGATATCTTCTGCGAAAAAGACGATAATACCGATGATATCCTCTTTGAGTGGGCAACAGGAAACAGCGGATACGCTCTGACGGGTGTAGCCAGTACCCACGAAACATTCCCTACCTATCAGGTGGAGGAGGGTTATGTAGGCAAGGCGGCATGTATGACGACCCATGAGACCGGTTCTTTCGGTTTGCGTTTCAATAAACCCTTGGCTGCAGGAAGTCTCTTTTTGGGAACCTTCGATACCGGCACCGCACTTACCCGTCCGTTGCAGTCTACCCACTTTGGACGTCAGTGCTTTGCACGTCCGATGCAGTTGAGAGGATACTATAAGTACACTCCGGGTGAGATATACAAACAGTTGAATGCCGATAAGCAATACGTGGAAGTGCCCGGTGAGCAAGATCGCTTCAATATCTGCGGTGTCCTCTTCGATTCCTCCGATGGTACAGAGTATCTTGACGGCACCAACTTTAAGTCGTGGGATACCCCCCAAGTGGTAGCCATTGCCGAGATACCCGAGCAAGATTGCCTTACCACTACCGAGTGGCGTGCCTTCGATATCCCCTTTGTGTACCGAACCGACGCAGACGGAAACACGGTGACGTTGGATGCGGAGAAACTTAAAAACGGAAGTTACAGTTTGATTGTCCTCTTTACCTCCAGCGTCAACGGCGACTCCTTTGCCGGAGCTCCGGGCAGTACTCTTGTGGTAGATGAGGTAGAAGTGGAATTTGATACGGACAATGAATAAGCAGCGTATGAAAAGAAATAAAAGAGTAGGATTCGCAATCCTCTGTGGATGGCTCCTCTTCCTGTCGACGGCGAAGGCCGATTGCAACGCGTATGCGACACGTACTCTGGATGTTGAGGCCACGATTGGTGCCAACTTCGGTGGCACTTCGCCGTTACCTCTTCCTGCTGAGATACGAGAGATACGTTCCTTTAATCCGCGATTCAATCCCATGGCTCAGATTTCGGCTATCTATTGGTTGCCGGAGAATCGCACTTGGGGCGTTTCTGCAGGACTCCGCGTAGAGTCCAAGGGCATGAATACCGGTGCCACGGTTAAGAACTATGGCATGGAGATAATACAAGAGGAAAGTCGTGTGAGCGGTAACTGGACGGGTAAGGTGCGTACGCACTATCAGTCCACACAGCTCAGCATCCCCGTGTTGGTGAACTTCCGCCTGAACGACCGTCTGCGATTGAGTGCAGGTCCGTATGTCTCCTACGCTCTGCACAACGTCTTCTCCGGCGAGGTTTACGATGGATATCTGCGTGAGGGCGATCCTACGGGTAATAAAGTGGTATTCGATGGAGATGCCGAGGCCGATTATGAGTTCTCCTCCGATCTACGTCGTTTCCAATGGGGATTGCAGTGTGGAGCTTCGTGGTTAGCCTACGAACGCGTTTCTTTACAAGCCGATCTCACGTGGGGGCTGAACGATATTTTTAAATCCTCTTTCAAAACCGTTACCTTTAGCATGTACCCCATCTACCTGCGTATAGGCGTAGGCTATCTCTTTTAGTGTATCTATAGTATAGGTATGTGTAGATTTTTATGTATCTTTGCATCCTAAAACTATAATATAAGGTATAAATGAAGAAGAACTTAGTGAGAGTCTTGGCTATGTCCCTGTGTGTGAGTGTGGTACAGTCGGCCTATGCTACCGATGCGGATACCTTGCGTGTGATGGATATCGATGAGGTACGCGTGGTGGCACAACCCAAACAGTGGGGACGACTGCGCAAACAGTCGGTAGCAGCTACCGCTATGAGCGATGTGGAATTGCAAAATACACACACAACCTCATTGAAGGAGCTCTCCGGCTACGTGCCCAACTTCTTCATGCCCGATTATGGTTCTCACCTTACCGGAGCGGTTTATATTCGTGGCGTCGGTTCCCGTATCAACTCTCCGGCCGTGGGACTCTATGTAGACCATGCTCCTATGGTAGAGAAGAGTGGTTACGATCTCGACTTGCTCGATGTGGAGCGTGTTGATGTATTGCGTGGTCCGCAAGGAACCCTTTACGGCAGTAATACAATGGGTGGACTTATCTGTCTCTATACCAAGAACCCATTGACCTATCAGGGTACCGATGTGCGGCTTTCCGGTTCCAATAAGGACAATAAAGGAAGGGTGGAGTTCATGCATCATCAGCGTTGGAACGATCGTTGGGGCTTCTCTTTGGGCGGTTTCTACGAAAACAAGCGAGGCATGTATCGCAATACCGAACGCAATGCTTGGCAAGATCGTAGCGAAAGTGCCGGCGGTAAGTTGCGTGTAATCGGTATGCTTACCTCGCATCTTATGGCCGATTTGAATTTGCGTTATCAACATACCAATGAAGATGCTTATCCTTATTACTATGCCGGAGTGGCGGAAAGCTCTTCCGTAGAGTCGTTGGACAGCCTTAAAGGACGTATAAGCAACAATCGTAACAGCGGGTATCGACGCAATCTTTTTACCGGAGGTCTCCGTCTCGTCTACGAAGGCGATTGGGGAGTACTTACCTCCATTACCGGATACCAACATCTTACGGATAAAATGCAATTTGATCAGGATTGTCTTCCGGGCGATTATTTTACCCTGACCGATCGTCAACGCAGCAATACGTTGACCGAGGAGTTGGTGTGGAAGAACAAAGATACCCGTCACTGGATGGGGACTACGGGACTCTTCTTCTCTAAACAGTGGCTTCATACCAATGCTCCCGTTTACTTTGAAAGCGATGGTGTGGCCATGTTGGAACAGACCGTAAATAGCAACTTTGCTTCCGTTATTCCCGCGTCCATGGCAAGTACCTTATCTATGAACTTCGCTTTTGCCGATGATCGCCTGCCCGTGCAAGGTTCGTTTGATACACCGACAACCGATTACGCCCTTTTCCATCAATCCACCTTTAAGGATGTTCTTACGCGCGGACTCTCGTTTACGGTAGGTGTTCGAGCCGCGCTTCAGCGTTTAGCCATCCGTTACAATACCGGATGCGATGTGGCCTCCCGAACAGCCATGACCATGAACAGTATGCACGCAACGATTAATGTAGACGCCAACAGCAGTGTGTGGTACATGGGTACCGCTCACAAAGATTACACCCAATTGCTCCCGAAGTTGGCGATACAATACGATATTACTCCGCGTACCAACCTCTATGCAACTGTTTCCAAAGGTTATCGTTCCGGTGGATACAACATACAGATGTTCTCCGATATTATTAGCTACGCCCTGCGCCGGCAGATGTTGACAGATATAAAGGCTGCCTATCCCGATGCGGTTGATAAGTTTGCCGCCGAAAACCCGGCCATGCCGGCACGTGTGGTATCTATGATTAAAGCTATGGGCGATAATATCCCGGAAGGGAAGATACTCTCTTCCGATGTTTCTTCGGTCATCTCCTACAAACCGGAGTACAGTTGGAACTTCGAGGTGGGAGCACACTTTGCTCATCCCAATCATCGATTGCAGGGAGATATATCCCTTTTCTATATGGATATCGAGAACCAGCAGGTGGCTAAGTTTGCCGGAAACACAGGATACGGACGTACCATGGCGAATGCAGGACGTGGCGAGAGTTATGGCGTGGAATTGAGCGGTCAGTGGGTAATACCTTCGTTGTACACCACCCTTACGGCAGGATATGGCTTTACGCATGCCACCTTCCGCGAGTACACCGATTCTGTTTCCGTGACCGATGAAAACGGTACGCACACCGAGGAGGTTTCGTATAAAGGTAAACGTACACCGTTTGTGCCGCAGCACACGGCTTCCATGGGTATAGAGTTCTCCCGTCCATTGCAGCACGCATTGTTTACGCGTGCCTTCTGTGGTGTCAATGCTACCGGTGCAGGTAAGGTGTATTGGACCGAGGCAAACGATTGGGGACAGAACTTTTACGTAACCTTGGGCGTTCATGCCGGGGTTGAGCTCAAGAAGTTGGTAACGGTAGAGCTTTGGGGAAAGAATCTTACCAATAGCAATTACGATACCTTCGGCTTCGAAAGTTCCATTACCGGTACTACTCGTCGATTCGCTCAGTACGGCAAACCTTTGCAAGTGGGTGTTGATGTGAAGTTATCCTTCTAAACGGGTGACGGAACTTATTGTCAATAATACGATATATAATTCGTAAAAGATATTTTGTTGGAATTCCTTTGTAGAAAGGGATTCCAACATTTTATTATCCTCGATTCCTTATTGTATAATCTACAAAAACCGTGTAAAAAACTTCCTGAAAAATTTTGTCCGAATGCACTGTTTTCTATACATTTGCAACGCAAAAGAAAAAAGAAATACAATGGAAAAAAGTGTAAATACAGGAGAACGCATTTCCGACCCCCACTTTTCTGTCGATTGCGTATTGATAGGATTCGACGGTGAACATCTCTGCGTACTGCTCGTTCGCAGAACCGATGAAACGTCTGCTATCGAGGCTGCTTACAAGCTCCCCGGCAGTCTGTTGTACACCGGCGAAGAACTCGATGATGCCGCAGCACGAGTGGTAGAAGAGATGACCGGACTCAAGAATGTATCCCTGCACCAATTCCAAACCTTTGGATCCCCCAATCGAATGAAAGACCCCAAGGATGTAGCGTGGCTTACCCACTTTTACAGCCTGGAAACGCAAGTGGACCGAGTGGTGACGGTAGCTTACACAACCTTATTGAAAATACAACGAAAGCATCGTAAACTGAGCAATCGCTACGAGGCCTGTTGGATTCCGGTGGAGAGCGTAGGCACCCTTGCCTTCGACCACAATAAGATTCTGCGTGTGGCCTTGCGCTACATCCGCGATATGGCAGGGTTGCGCACAGACATCCTTTTCCCGCTGTTGCCTGCCAAGTTTACACTGGCACAATTGCGTACGTTGTATCAAGTGATATTTAATCGCTCGTTCGATGTTCGTAACTTTCATAGGGCTGTGGCCAAGATGCCCTACGTGGTACCCCTCGATGAATACGAGAAGGACGTGGCTCATCGTGCGGCACGCTACTATAAGTTTGATCGCGTACTCTATAACAAATTCGTAAAATAAAAGATATGTACACACTAGGTTACGATATAGGAACCTCCTCCGTGAAAGCCTCTTTAGTAGAGATTGCTACCGGTCGTTGCGTTGCTTCCGCCTTCTATCCCGAGAGCGAAGCCCCCATTCTCTCTCTTAAAGCCGGGTGGGCAGAACAAGAACCCGATATGTGGTGGGACAATTTGAAACTTGCCACTCGTAAGGTACTCTCCTTGGCTGCTTGCAAGGGACGTGATGTCCAAGCTATCGGCATCAGTTACCAGATGCATGGGTTGGTATGCGTGGATAAGCAGGGTAGGGCACTGCGTCCGAGCATCATTTGGTGTGATGGCCGTGCTGTACCCTATGGTCGTGCTGCTTATGAGGCCATAGGACCGGAGCGTTGTCTTACCCATTTGCTGAACGCTCCCGGCAACTTCACCGCAGCCAAATTGGCATGGGTCAAGGAAAACGAACCGGAAATTTTCGCAAAGATAGATACGATTATGCTTCCCGGTGATTATATCGCTATGCGACTGAGTGGAGGAGCAAAGAATACCACCCTATCCGGCCTTTCCGAAGGCGTCTTTTGGGATTTCGCAGAGAACCGTATCAGTAGAGATGTTATAGATTATTTCGGATTCCCGGAATCCATAATAGCCCCCGTGGTTCCCACCTTTTCCGTAGCCTCTACCGTATGTGCGGAAGTGGCAGCCGAGTTGGGATTGGCCGAGGGTACTCCCATCTCTTACCGAGCAGGTGACCAACCCAACAATGCACTTTCACTCAATGTTATGCGACCGGGAGAGGTGGCGGCAACCGGAGGAACCTCGGGCGTAGTCTATGGCGTTTTGGACCAAGTGAACTATGATCCGAAGAGTCGTGTCAATACCTTTGCACACGTCAATCATAACGCAGCCAATCCACGACTCGGAGTTCTACTTTGTATCAACGGGACAGGCATTCTTAATGCCTGGGTAAAGCGAAACGTGGCACCCGAGGGCGCATCTTACAACGATATGAATCGAATGGCATCGGAAGTGTCTATCGGTAGCGATGGATTGAGCATCATCCCCTTTGGAAATGGAGCAGAGCGTATTCTGGAGAATGCCGATTTCGGAGCCTCTATTCATGGGCTGAACTTTAATCGTCACAATCGCAGTCATGTTATTCGTGCCGCACAGGAGGGGATTGTTTTTAGCTTTGTCTACGGTATGGAGATAATGCAGCAGATGGGAATGAATCTGGGTACTATTAAGGCAGGACGAGCGAATATGTTCCTTAGCCCTATATTCCTGCAGACTCTTGCGGGTACGGCCAATACCACCATAGAACTCTACGAGACCGATGGTGCGGCAGGAGCTGCCAAGGGAGCCGCTATAGGTGCCGGTATCTACGCAAATGCAGATGAGGCTTTCTCTACACTGCAAAAGTTGGAAGTCGTTACCCCCGATGTTTCGCATGCTTCTGACTACCGCAAGGCTTACCTTCGTTGGAAGGAGGTTCTCCGTACGGAAATTTCAGGGATCAATAAATAAACATATAAACAATATACAAAGATGAAAGAGTATTTTCCAAACATTCAAAAGATTCAGTTCGAAGGCAAGAAGAGTACCAATCCTATGGCCTTCCACTACTACGATGCCAACAAGCTCGTTCTGGGTAAACCTATGAAAGAGTGGTTGCGTTTTGCCATGGCATGGTGGCACACTCTCTGCGCTGAAGGAGGTGACCAGTTCGGCGGTGGTACCAAGAGCTTTCCTTGGAACACCGGAGCCGATGCTTTGGAGGTAGCCAAGAACAAGGCGGATGCCGGCTTCGAAATTATGCAGAAGTTGGGCATAGAGTTCTTCTGCTTCCACGATGTAGACCTCATAGGCGAGGGTAACAGTATAGAGGAGTATGAGGCGAATATGAAAGCCATCGTTGCCTATCTCAAGGAGAAAATGGCGCAGACCGGTATCAAACTATTGTGGTCTACTGCCAATGTCTTCGGTCACAAGCGCTATATGAACGGTGCTTCTACCAACCCCGACTTTGATGTGGTAGCTCGTGCCTGCGTTCAGATTAAGAATGCCATAGATGCCGGTATAGAGTTGGGTGCTTCCAACTATGTATTCTGGGGGGGGCGTGAAGGGTATATGAGTTTGTTGAATACCGACATGAAACGTGAGAAAGCACACATGGCGACCATGTTGACAAAGGCACGCGATTATGCTCGTAGTAAGGGGTTCAAGGGTAACTTCTTGATTGAACCGAAGCCCATGGAACCGAGTAAACATCAATACGATGTAGATACCGAAACCGTTATCGGGTTCCTCCGTGCCAATGGCTTGGAAAAGGATTTCAAAGTAAATATAGAGGTAAATCACGCAACCTTGGCCGGACACACCTTTGAGCATGAGTTGGCTTGTGCCGTAGATGCCGGAATGTTGGGCTCTATCGATGCCAATCGTGGTGACTACCAAAACGGATGGGACACCGATCAATTCCCCATCGATAACTTTGAGTTAACACAAGCCATGATGCAGATTATCCGCAATGGTGGCTTGGGGTTAGGAGGTACGAACTTCGATGCGAAGACCCGTCGTAACTCTACCGATTTGAACGATATCATCATCGCTCATATCAGTGGAATGGATGCTATGGCACGTGCATTGGAAAGTGCAGCTGCCATTCTCACAGAGTCTCCCATCCCCGGTATGGTAAAGGAACGCTATGCGTCTTTCGATTCCGGTAAGGGAAAAGAGTTCGAAGAGGGAAAACTTTCTCTGGAGGATATCTATGCTTATGCCAAGCAGAACGGAGAGCCCAAACAGACCAGCGGTCAGCAGGAACTCTACGAAACCATACTGAATTGGTATTGTTAATCATACAGAAAGCAGCGAGTTTATATCGTATAAACCCGCTGCTCTTTTTTTATCTTATTCTGTCGAGCGACCGAACAATCATTTCGTCTTTCAGAATGTTTCGCCACGCCAAGTACTCCAATATGATGGAAACCACCGGAAAGGCAGCCCGCCAATCCGGAGCGAAGGAAACATGCATATTACCTTTTATAATATAGGCAAATACACCATACGCTATGGCGTAACCAACCAACAGCAACATACTAAAGATGCAAAAACGTGTCTGCAACATGCGTTTCTTGTAGGTGAAGATGCATACCACCGAGAGTACAATCGTAGCCAATAGTAGCACACTCAATGCCCACGGAGAGAAGTCGACAGCTCCGCTTGCCTGCTTTACGCAGATGTTGTAATAAACCCCGGCAACACTTCCATCCGTTGCAATAAAACGGCCGATAGGGCTAAAAAGGCCAACAGCCATCAGTATGATGGCTGCCAACAAATATAGCGACTGTATACGTTGAATCATATACTTATACAATCAAAGGTAATTAGAGTTGCTCCTCTTTCTCTTTCTGAGGATTACGGAAGAAAATCTCGTTATCTTCGAACTCCTGAATCGCCAACAATGTAGGTTTCGGGAGCTTCTCATAATAACGGGAAATCTCAATCTGCTCGCGGTTCTCAAACACCTCCTCCAGAGAATCGTTTGAAGAAGCGAACTCGGCCAACTTCTTGGAAAGCTCCTGCTTTATGTCCACGCCAATCTGATTGGCACGCTTGCCCATAATCACCACGCTCTCATAGATATTACCGGTCTGGTCGCAGTAATTCATAATGTCACGTGTCACGGTGTTCGTGGGTGCCTTACTTTTCTTGTAGTCCATAATTGAAATCTATTTTAGTTTATTTATCTCTATTTCTTCAGCGATTTGTTGGCCGATTCCAACATCTTGTTTACCTCGTTCACTTGCTTAGACTCCGGGAACTCGTTCAGAAAGCCATAAGCCTCGTCTACCATTTCGCGATAGCGCTCTTCCTGCTTGTTCTCGGCACTGTTTTTGGCAAGTGAATATTTGGCACGTACGACCAATAAGCTCAAGGCCTCGCGACGCTTGCTAAAAGGATACTCACGCAACGCGTTCTGTGCTGTTACCACGCAGGCTTGATAGTTACTACCTCCGTATGTACTGTTGCCAATGTAATCGCCCAAATCGTAATACAACTTTGCTGCCAGATACTCCTTCTCTACCAATCGGTCTTGCAACTCATCAATCATAGCTTGCGTCTGCGATTTCAACTCCGTGTAAGGATAGTAATCTAAGAAGTTCTGAAACTCGTTGATGGCTGTAATGGTGGATGTTTGGTCCAACTTAGGGTCCACCGTATCATAGTAGAGTGACTTGCCGGAGTAGAACCGAGCCAACTCGTTGTATTTTCCCTTCACGTAGGTGTTGTAGTACTTCTTGAAGTAGGTGGATGCTGTTTCGTAGTCGCCCATTTCGTAGTTGGACATACCTAACAGAAATAACGACTCCTCGCCACGCTCCGAACCCTTAAAGTACGGAATCAGCTCACTCAGGAGGTCGCTTGCCCAAGAGTACTTACCCTCCACATACATCTGTTTAGCCGCCTCGTACCGATAGTCGTTGTCGGCACTTCGGAATGCTTTTTCCACCGATGAGCAGGAGCTTAAACACACCACGGCGAAAAAGATATATAATATGTTCTTCTTCATATACATGTTTTGAACTGCAAAATTAATCATTTTGGCGAACACTTACAAAAAAGATTCATACATTTTGCACTTTTTTACTGTTTTATTTCACTTTATACAGAGATTTATAGCTAATTTTACGCCCGATATGACATTTTTCGATCTAACATCCAATTATAAACCCACCGGCGACCAACCGGAAGCTATCCGCCAACTTACCGACGGAGTGCTGGGAGGAACACCTGCACAAACCCTTCTGGGTGTGACAGGTAGTGGCAAAACGTTTACCATAGCCAATGTTATAGCCAACGTCAACAAACCGACTCTTGTTCTGAGCCATAATAAGACTTTGGCTGCACAGCTCTATGGCGAGTTCAAGAGCTTTTTCCCGCATAATGCGGTGGAGTATTATGTATCCTATTACGACTATTATCAGCCCGAAGCCTACATACCGCATACCGATACCTACATAGAGAAAGATTTGGCCATAAATACAGAGATTGATAAGTTGCGACTGGCAGCTGTCTCTGCGCTTCTTTCCGGACGTAAAGATGTTATTGTCGTGTCGTCCGTATCGTGTATTTATGGTATGGGAAATCCGGGGGCTTTTTACGAAAATGTCATTGCGTTACAAAAGGGTATGACGTTGGATCGCAATGCTTTGCTACGTAGGCTTGTGGCTTGTCTTTACGTTCGCAACGATGTGGATTTTACCCGTGGAACCTTTCGCGTCAAAGGGGATACGGTTGATATCTTTCTGGCTTATGCAGACAACTTCTTGCGGGTAATCTTCTGGGGCGACGAGGTGGAGTCTATCGAAGAGATAGAACCCATTAGCGGACTCAAAATGGGAACGTTTGATCAATACCGTATCTATCCGGCCAATCTCTTTATGACCACTCAGGAATCGCAGTTGGCAGCACTCCATCAAATAGAAGACGACCTTGCGGCGCGCGTTAGAGAGTTTCAGGATAACGGACAGGAGTATGAGGCCAAACGTCTTTATGAACGCGTTACCTATGATATGGAGATGATTCGTGAGCTGGGTCACTGCTCCGGTATAGAGAACTACTCACGCTACTTCGACGGACGAGAACCGGGTACACGCCCTTATTGTTTGCTCGATTTCTTCCCTAAAGACTACCTCATGGTGATAGACGAAAGTCATGTAACCATCCCCCAGATAGGTGCCATGCAGGGGGGAGATGCGGCACGAAAGAAAAACCTTGTGGAGTATGGTTTCCGATTGCCGGCGGCATTCGATAATCGTCCGCTTAAATTCAGTGAGTTCCATGAGCTGATAAACCAGGTAATCTATGTGAGTGCTACTCCTGCCAAGTACGAATTGGAAGAGAGTGAGGGGGTCGTGGTAGAGCAGTTGATACGTCCTACAGGATTGTTGGATCCGGTCATAGAGGTGCGACCGAGTGCCAACCAGGTGGACGATCTCATGGACGAGATACAGTACCATATAAGTCGGAATGGACGTGCATTGGTAACCACTCTTACCAAACGTATGGCCGAGGAACTTACCGATTATCTCAACGATTACGGATTTAAGGTAAGGTACATTCACAGCGATGTAGATACCCTGGACCGTATTCGCATCATGGACGAATTGCGTGCGGGTGTATGCGAGGTGTTGGTGGGTGTTAACTTGCTGCGTGAGGGACTCGACCTTCCGGAGGTATCTCTCGTAGCCATTCTCGATGCCGATAAGGAGGGATTCCTTCGTTCTCACCGTGCTCTCACCCAGACCGCCGGACGTGCGGCGCGTAATGTAAATGGACTTGTCGTGATGTATGCCGATAGGATAACGGAAAGTATGCAGCGTACCATAGACGAGACCAATCGCCGTCGCGAAAAACAGTTGGCTTATAATGAGGCGCATGGCATTGTGCCGCAGCAGATTAAGAAGGAACGTAAGATGGAGGATCTTATTGCTATGCAACCATCCAAGACCGGAACCATCCAGACGACCAATTCTCGTCCATACGAGGAGAATGCTTACATCGAACCGGAAATCGGTACGGCTGCCGACCCTATTCTCGAATACATGGACCGTGGTCAGTTGGAGAAGAGTATCGCCAATACCAAAAGGCTCATGCAAGAAGCTGCCAAGAAGTTGGAGTTTATGGAAGCTGCCAAATATCGCGACGAAATGTTGCGCTTGGAGGAACTGTTGAAATCAAAGAAATAAAAAAAAGGAGTAGTGTTCTGCTACTCCTTTTCTATACCCAACAAGATGGAGGCAAGTTGGGTGATATCGTCTAATGTTATTTTACCATCGCTGTCCATATCTACACGCTCTACCGTCTCTTCATCGGCCGTTGCATTTAAAATATAAGATGCTATTTCCGTGATATCCGTTACGGAAAGTCTATCGTCTTCGTTGGCATCTCCCAAAAGGAATGTGGTAGAACGGCTCTTGAGAGAGCCGTTCTTTATGTATACCAAAACCGTTTTACCGGCAGGAACTTTTACATTGCCCACTACATCCCCCTCGGCCGTATGTATGCGTACACCGATAGTTGCTTTACTTGTTCCATCGTTGGTCAGGTAAGCCGAGATGGAGTCCGTAGCCTGCTGTGCCACAATCTCACCGGATGTGATGTATACATGCAGCGCATCGCCCACACTGTGGTTGCGCGTCAGAGAGAATGTTGCCGTAGATACGCTATCCGTAACGGTCGTAGGAACAGACAATACCGGAGTACCCTCTTCGGTCTTCGGTACGTTCATCGTAGTACTCTTGACACCATAGAAATTGGAAACCAATAAATAACGCGTGCCATCCGGATCTTGAGCTATGATACCGTTCCAACCTGTAGGCAGAGAATCCTTCAAGGAGATGGCATTCTTGGCATACTCTTGTGTAGCCTCGGCAGAAACGCTGCTGTAGTAAACAAGGCTGCGGCGGTCTATTTCGCCTACTTTTACGCTGCGAGACTCGTTGCTGTATAACGGATAGAGTTTAGAGGTGTAGATAGAGTTGTTGGCACCACGGTCACCGAAAGCCATCGTTTCCTGTCCGGGAGCTACCACTCCTATTTCATTATCTATGTTTATCCAGGAAGTTTCAAACTCCTTTGTGCTGCTTCCATTACCTTGGAAACGACCATTCTCGTGATACAAGGTACGCTGCGTCTTGGTAAGTTCGTCCGTACTGATAGCCAACAAACCACCGCGAGCACCTGTTATGGTCGATGCCGTGTTGGCACGAACATAATCTACATAGATGAAAGCATTGCCCGGAGTGCTATAGAACGCAAAGCATTGAGTAAGCGCTTCATCGTTGGTTTTGAGCGAACCGTTCATGACGTATCCGCTACCCTTCAGTTCGTAGTTGCCCGAAACCACCGGGGTGGCATTGATACTCTTACCACTCACCGTGTACCATCCCAACAAATTACCCGTGTTGTTGGCACGATAAGGAACGATAATCTTATTCTTGTCCGGACAGTTTTGCGCAAAGTATCCCGTGTAGCTGCTTAGTCCCGTACTCCAAGAGAAACAAGTGAAACGATCCTTTGTGTTGGCACGAACAATATTCTGGCAATCGAAAATCTTTGCGGTTTCATGTGCTGCGCGGAAATCCTCCCATTCGGTAGGTTGGATGTCGGCAGTAGAAGCCATCTCATGCATCAACCAAGTCATCATAACGCGATGTGCTTCCACTCCCATACGGCGTGCACCTACATCGGCACGCAGCAGCCAAGAACCATCCGATGTGGTCTTTTGGCGTGCTTGTATATACTTGTATGCAAGGTTTTCCAAAAGCAGTGCGTTGGGGTCGCCCAAGAAACAAGCCATGGTAGAGTAGCTCGTAATTTGGTCGTAGAGGAAGAGACTCCAGTCGTTGCCGTTTGGCATGGCAAGTTCGCCATCGGCCAGTGCCAGTTCGTTCAGAACTAAATCCATCACTTTTTGGTTGTTGTGCATCAGGGCGTTGGTTTTCCATTTTTCTTCGCCTTTCAGACCTTGTTGGAACATCTTGAGCGCTAACATGCTCTCGCCCAATTCCTGCATCACCACATTCTGATAAGAAGTGTGGAACAAATTATGGTTCTGCAACGTATAGTCCTTGTAGAGATTCTGTCCCTTATAGAGCGATCTAACCGTAGTGTTATCGTAGTCCGGGTCTATCACCGTTCCATCGATAGCATCGGTAGGATGAGAGTAACAGTTGATGGCGAAGGCGCGCAGACGGTCAAACCACTGTTCTGCCAATTCATCGTCCGGGAAGAGTCCCAATGCGCAAGCCAATATGTTGGTTTCCCAACCGTTCTCCTCGGCCTTGGTATCACCCACATATCCTGTGGGGATGGTACGATTCAATTCGTAGTTGCACTCGGCTTTTACCAAATTGTAGATGTATCCTTTTTGAGTTTCTGTCAGTTTGTCCCACTGGAAGAAAGCACTATAACATACGCTCATGGCCCAGAGAGAGCTCTCCCAAACGCAGTCGCTTGTAGAAGTAGATCCCCAATAGTTGCCACCGGAGCACACCTTCAACTTGTTGGCTTTGTGGGTAGAATAGGCAAAGACGAGACTCTTCATGGCCATGCTCTCTACATCGTCCCATGTTACACCGGTAGGCAGTGTCACTTTGTTCTTTCCGTATTTTGCTAAGAACGCACAAATCATAGAAAGATCTGCGTTGGGACGTACTCCTTGTTCGTTGTTGCCCATGGTGTTTTCGCCCTTAAAGGCACCACATACCTCGTCTACACTGTTGGGAGCAGCGCAATCCTGAAAATCGTTTTTGCAATAGGTCATAAAGTCGGCCAACATCTGCAAAAGATCCGATTTCATCGTAGCTTCTTGCACGAAGGTGTTTGTTATCACTCCTTCTGTGTAGGACGTAACACTCTCTTCGGTATCACCGGAGATTTCGGGGTCTTTGGGCTCCTCGTATCCTAGGGGATACTGTATCAATTGTATATCGTCCAAAAGGATGCACGAACCACCACTCAACCAATTTACGTTCAAGGTGAGTGTAACGTCTTGTGCCGACTCAACATTGAAGATGACGGACGATGCCGTCCAAGCGTTCTCCGTCATGCATCCGGCAGAACCCGCGGAGAAGGCAACCGTGCTTGACGTGTTTACGTTTGCCCCGCTCAACTTTATAGAAAGAGCAGAGTTGGCACTATTGGCATAGCCCGTTTTTTGGTGCACCACCAATTTATACGTACCTTCGGGCAAGTTGGAAAGGGTCTGACTTAGCGAACTGGTACCGGTACTCCATCCCTGTCGCAGGTAGTAGGCATAAGTTCCATCGGACATTTTTCCGGCCTTACCGAAGTTGTTGTCGGTGTAGCAATCCTCGGTTATGAGCAATGAAGTAACGCCCCCGGTGGTTAGAGTCCAGCCCGAAAGCGATGTCGTGGTCCATCCGCGCAGACCATCCGCACTGTTTGTTACTTGATTGCTGCTAGTGCAGGTCGCGGCATCGGCCTCGAACGAAGGGTTCTGTAGGTACGTTGCCGTAACATCTGTTTGGGCAGATAGTTTTCCGCCCGTGAGTAGCGTGGCTACTGCAAGGAGATACAGTTTGGCTTTCATCTCTTCTTATCTTTAATTTTTTAATTTCTGTGTGATATGCAGGTTCAAAAATAGACAAAAATATTGAATTCAGAAAACGAAAATAGGAAAAATTGCAACTTTATCCCCAATTTTGTTGTGTTATTGAAAAAAAGTTCTTAATTTTGCAGCCGTAAAAACTCACAAGGGGTGTTTACACTGCCGAAATGGCTCAGTTGGTAGAGCATCTCATTCGTAATGAGAGGGTCACGGGTTCGAGTCCCGTTTTCGGCTCTTTTCTTAAAAGGGATAAAAAATCGGACACACTTCTTGAGCGTGTCCGATTTTTTGTTTTCGTCTCGTTGCTATTCCACATCTTCGTTGAACAATGAGGTCTTGTCGCTTTCTACGAAGAGAGCCTCGGAAGCATCGGCCAGGGAACCTTTTTTCTTATTTTCCCGAGCGCCTGCTTTAATGAGATTCCTCGCAGCCGTTATGATGCTTTGACCCCCATCGGCTGTTACTATCTTGAGCTTGTCCATGCTCTCGACCGTTTTGTGCATCTTACTCTCCACATCGGCAAAACGAGACGCAAAATCCTGTGTACGTTCCACGATCAGGTTGGCTGCCTTAATCATATCCTCCTGGTTGTTGAGTTGGCGAACTTGTGTCCACATAAGTTCCAGAATTCGGAGATTCATGTACATGGTCTGCGGACCAAGAATGAGTACTCCCTTGTCGTAGGCCTCACGCCAAAGCGAGGTGTCGTTCAGGAGAGCCAGGTTGAGTGCTCCCTCTGTGTGCATATACATAATGACAAAGTTGAGCTTGTTGTATCCCTCTTGCAGGTACTTGCTGTAATCCTTACGAGCCAATCTATCCACTTGTGCACGTACACTTGTGAGATGTTCGCGTAATGCCTGCGTTTGCTCCTCGGGCGATGTTGCATTGACGTAGCGTTCGTAGGCGGTGAAGGACATTTTGGAGTCCACCACCACGTCACGTTTATTGGGAAAGTGAAGTATGAAGTCGGGGATAAGTCCCTTGCCCTCGTCGTCCTTTATCCGGTTGCCCAGTTTATCGCGTAAGTGTTCTTGTGAGGAGTATTGTTCTCCGTCTTTGAGCCCCAAATCCTCGAGTAACTGTTTCAGTTTTAGCTCACCAAAGTTACCCTGCAGCTTCACCTCGCCCGTCAGTGCTCTCGTCAGTCGTTCTGCCGTGTCACTCAAGTGCTCGCTGTTCTTCATGTTTGCCTGAATGGTAGCATCGAGTTTGTGGAGTGCCTCCTGATGTTTCTCCTTTGAATCGTCGAGTGCCTCTCGCATGAGTTTCAAACTCTGTTGCAATGGGTCTATAATTTTGGATACCTGTTCCTGATTGGCCACCCCCAACTCCGCTTGACGCGCTTTCAGAACCTGCTCGGAGGTGGTTTGCATCTGTTCCTTAATCAAGTTCATCTGGTTTACGAGCTGTTTTTCGGACGTTTCCTTTAGTGCCGCCATCTGTTTCTCGTATCCCTCCCTGAGGTTTGAGAGTTGTTGGTCATAAGTAGCCTTTAGCTCCGTTTTTTGGTCTTCGAACCCGTTTCTCAAGTCTTCGATACGAGTTTCGAAGTTTCTTTTTTCCGAATCCAGTTGTTTCTCGTAAGTAGCCTTTATCTCCTCACGTTGTTCGCGGTTTCGGTTTTTCTCCTCCTGTAACAACGCATCGTATTTCCCTTTGTCCACCTCCGCTTGTTTCTTTCCATATACAAAGGCTCCAATGGCAACGGCAGCAGCTACCACCACGAGTAAAAGTGCGTAAAATATTTCCATTTCTTTTGTTCTATTGTTTGTTATTTCTCCACAAAGGTACAATATATTTCCATACCTCGCAAATTTTCGAAAAAAAAGGAAGGGATTGCCCCGCCCGTAAGCGACACAACCCCTTCTACAGAATCTAACCTTCTTTATTTAGATGCTTTGCTCAATGTTCCAAACAAAAGCACGCAAGCCCAACATTTCGGTCTCCTTGTCCAACGCGTGGAGGCTCTTCAGAAGGTTCTCCACCTTGTTATCATCCACCACCGTCATGATGGCAGAGCACATGGAAGGCCAAGCATGGCTACCCAAGTGCGGTTCACCGGTTTTGGAACCGCGTCCCTGCACCTGCTGCCAGCAAGTATAACCGCGGCAGTTGGAACGAGAAAGCAGGTCGACGATGCGTTCCTGGAACGCCTGGTCGTATGTTATCATTATGGATT
>CAZUTW010000017.1:0-26058 GCA_964623295.1 uncultured Bacteroidaceae bacterium
TTCTGCGAAGATAATAAATCTTTTGCAGTTGTCCAAATTTCGGGGAGTATTATAGTTTGCTTGCTTCCACAAAAAAGGAGATAGCTTCCACGTTTTTGCATTAAGTCTTGCTTATTGGTGAAAATTACTGCGCGCATTGAGAGTGAAAAGTAGGTTACTTTTTACTTTTTCTGCACGCAGTTTTAAAATTTTCTGCGCGCAGTAATTTCCAAAAATGCGCGCAGTAATTTGTGCTTGGGCGGATGGGGGTGCAAAAAACGGTGCATATCCACCCACCCAAAACGGTCATATCCGTTCACTTTTCACATATAGAAAATTTAATTTTTCGGCCAAACAGCCGAATAAAAAACAGCCAAACAACCAAATAAAATTAGGCCAAACGCTTGGATTTTGGAAAATATGTTGTAACTTTGCCCACAAAACCAATGCTTTATGTCATGGAGACTGAATATAGAAAAAGAATAGCCGATGCTCTGCTGTTAAGAAAGTTGGAAGGAAAGGGTGCTGTTCTGATAGAAGGCCCTAAATGGTGTGGCAAAACTACCACTGCCGAACAAATAGCTAAGAGTGTGCTCTATATGTCCGAGACGGGACGTACGGAGCAAAATGTGCAGATGGCTAAAATGAATCCTGCATACTTGCTCAACGGGGAGAAACCGCGACTTATTGATGAGTGGCAGGTGGCGCCTTCACTTTGGGATAGCATTCGCTTTGAAGCAGATCATGCTCATGAGTTGGGATTATTCATTCTTACGGGATCGGCGGTTCCTGCAGATATGAGCGAGGTGATTCATTCTGGTACGGGACGCTTTGGATGGATTCGTATGCGTACCATGTCTTTGTGGGAGTCGGGAGATTCATCGGGGGAGGTTTCTATACGTAATCTTTTCAATGGCGAGGAAATGGTAGCGGGTATGTCACCACTGACATTGGAACGTGTGGCTTTTCTTGCATGTCGCGGCGGTTGGCCTATGGCACTCAAAATGCGTGATGAGGTGGCTCTGGACCAGGCGTTCGATTACATAGCTGCAGTGGAAAATCGCGATATGCAGATGACGGATGGTGTAGCAAGAGATCCGCAACGCATACATCGTTTGCTGCGTTCATTGGCTCGACACCAGGGTGCACAGGTAGGATACGGAACCATTCGGGCAGACCTCTTGGAAAATGAGGGGGAAGGATTAAGTGAGGATACCATAGCTCAATACATAAAGACATTGGAAAGAATTTTTGTTGTGGAAGATACGGAGGCGTGGAATCCAAACCTACGTTCCAAGACAGCTATTCGTACATCCAATACACGATATTTCTCCGACCCTTCGCTAGCTACTGCGTCGCTTGGATTGGGACCTAGTGATTTGATGAATGATTTGGAAACTTTCGGACTTATCTTCGAGACACTTTGTGTGCGCGATTTACGTGTGTTTGCCGAGGCTAATCAGGGGAATGTTTTTCACTATAGAGATAAGAATGGACTGGAATGTGATGCTGTAATTCATCTTCGCAATGGTAAGTATGGATTGATAGAGATAAAGTTGGGGGGTGATTCGGCTATTGAAGCGGGGGCTAAAACGTTGCAGCGTTTGGCTTCGAAAATTGACGTGGAAAAGATGAAGTATCCTTCTTTCCTTATGGTGCTTACAGCAGCCGGTAAATATGCATATAGAAGAGATGATGAGGTGCTGGTGGTTCCTATTGGATGTTTGAGGGATTAATCTCTTTTACATTGCTCGTGAATGTTACGTGTATATAAAATATCCCCATCCGGAAGAGAATTTCCGGATGGGGATACATTTATAATAGTGGAGGAGAATCCTCCTATTTTTTTTCTTTACAAACCTAACTTCTCGGAGATTTCCAACATGCGCTTGATGGGCTTTACGGCTTCGCGCGCTATGTTTTCTTCTACCTCTACTACCGGCCACTCGTACTTGAGAGCATTGTAGAGCTTCTCAAGGGTGTTTAGACGCATGTAGTTGCACTCGTTGCAAGCACAGGTGCTGTCCTCGGGTGGAACGGGTATGAAGGTCTTGCCGGGGGCTTTCTTCTGCATCTCGTGCAGTATGCCGCTCTCGGTAGCTACAATGAAGGTGGTCTCATCGCTCTTGATGGCATAGTTCAAGAGGGCAGCGGTAGATCCTACCATGTCGGCGGTGAGGAGAACGGGACGCTTGCACTCGGGGTGTGCCAATATCTTGGCACCGGGGTGCTGTGCCTTCAGAGCCAAAATCTTCTCTACGGAGAAACGCTCGTGTACGTGGCAAGCTCCATCCCAAAGCAACATGTTGCGTCCGGTGACGCTGTTGATATAGTTACCCAGGTTGTTGTCGGGACCGAAAATTATCTTTTCATCCTTGGGGAAACTCTCTACTATCTGACGAGCATTGCCGGAGGTTACTACCACATCGGTCACAGCCTTGGTGGCTGCGGTGGTGTTCACATAGGAGAGAACCTTGTAGCCGGGATGTGCTTTTACGAACTCGGCAAACTTGTCGGCCGGACAACTCTCGGCCAGGGAACAGGTGGCGTTCATATCGGGAATGATGACCTTCTTGTTCGGACAAAGTATCTTGCAGGTTTCGCCCATGAAGTGGACACCGCACATGACGATGATGTCGGCTTCGGTCTTGGCGGCCTTTTGTGCCAGGGCCAGGCTATCGCCTACAAAGTCGGCTATGTCTTGTATGTCGCCTATGGTGTAGTAGTGGGCCATGATCATGGCGTTCTTTTCGGCACACAGTGCGCGGATGGCACTTTTAAGGTCTGTGCCTGCGGGGATTGGTTCGTCTACATATCCCTTTTCAACCCAATTCTTATTCATATTATAATTATTATATTTTCTTTTTTTAAACCTAAGAAAGAAGAATGATTATGATGATAGCCTGTTGATAATACTGATAAAAATGGGCTCCTTTTCTTGCTTTTTAAGTTATCAAATATAGGGGCTTCGTTATTAGCTTTTTTTCCACAGGGCTATAAACCATATATTCTCCTGACAGTAAGTTGCTTTTTGTGGGAGGGGTGTTTTTTTCAACACTGCTCCGACGGCACAAAGTTAATAACTTTTTGTGGAATAGAGGGTGTTTTATCGGTTAAAAACCCGGTGTAAACTTTGAAAATAACTATTCATAACTTTCTTTGCTCATGTCATTTGTTTGTATATAACGGTAAGTTTCCGAGATAGCCAAAAAATAACTTGTCTTTTTATGATTTTTTTTTCTACTTGTTTTGAACATCTTTTCAACGGGTTTTGAACGGGTGCTGTTTTTTTCGTAATTTTGTGGCGAATTAGAAACATTGCTATATATAGAATAGGTATGAGAAAGCTGAGTGTATTGGATATGAACCGCATGTCGGTGGAGGAGTTCAAAGTGTCGGATAAGTTGCCGCTGGTGGTGGTGCTGGACGAGGTGCGTAGCCTTTATAACGTGGGGTCGGTGTTTCGTTCGGCGGATGCTTTCCGGGTGGAGCGTATCTGCTTGTGTGGCATAACGGCTACACCGCCGAACGTGGAGATTCACAAAACGGCATTGGGGGCAGAGGATTCTGTGAACTGGACGTATCATAAGTGTACACGGGAGGCTGTTGAAAACTTGAAGCGCGATGGCTACACGGTGTTTGCAGTGGAGCAGGTGGAGGGGAGCATTATGCTCCAAAACTTGCAACTGGAAGCGGGAAAGAAGTATGCGATAGTGCTGGGCAACGAAGTGAAGGGTGTGCAACAAGAGGTGGTGGACATGTGCGACGGGTGCATAGAGATACCGCAGTTTGGCACGAAGCATTCGCTGAATGTTTCGGTGACGGGGGGTATCCTTATTTGGAAATTTGCGGAGTTGATAAAGTTGAAATAACTTTGTTTATAACTGTCCGCTTTCTACCATGCAGGCTACGCGTTCTATCATGCGGTCGTCGTTCTCGGGGTCGTATTCTTTCTTAAGATTGGCGCCGAAGAACTTGGCGAAGGTTTGATAGAAGGTGGCTTTGAGGGGGCCTATGAAGGCGCGTACTATCTCGTAGCTGTTTTGGTGGCACTCGCGGTGTATGAGTTTTATGAGCAGCTTGCCTTGGGAGAAGGTGAGTTGCTTCATGACGGGTGTGTATTGTTTCTTAACGCCTTTTTCCACCTGTTGAATGTGTGCATCCTTGGAACGTTTGTCGGGAAGGGTTTGCAGGTATTCGTAGGTTTCTTGCATCACTTGATTGGCTTCCTTGGCTATGGGGAGTACTTTCTTGACGTTGTACACAAGTCGGTTGTACTTCTGCATCTGCTTTGGATTTTTGAACTTGAGGGGTGGATAGACGTAGAGGGGTGGGAGAACAATCATACGTATGGTATCGCCCCCCTTGTCTATTGCGTGTCCCATTTGTACGTAGACAGGCATGGAGGGTAGTTGTTGATAATCCTTCTCCGTTACAAAGTCGTTGTCTCCTTTTTGTGCCTTTATGGGGGCTGCAAGGAGTAGGAGGAGGGGTATTATGGTTACCGTCTTCTTCATGAGTGTTCCTTTTCAGAGTGCAAAAGTATAAATAATCTGCGTGATATGTTCTTTTTTTGTTTTAATAATTCAAGAATTGCGTTGAAAACTTTAAAAAAGGGTGTTGAAAAGGGTGTTTTTCTTTGATAAATAGGAAAAAAGAGGTATACATACGCTTGGGGATGTATACCTCTTCTTTTAGAAGGATGGGTTTAGTGGATGGTAACCATGGTGGCTCCGAAGCCGTATTCCAGGAAGGAGGCGTCTTGGTAGGTGCAGGTTTTGTACTTGGACTTTAACTCCTTGAGGATGGCGTTGCGGAGTACGCCTTCGCCTTTGCCGTGGATGAAGACTATCTTTTGACCTTTCTTCTTGAGGTACTGCGCCATGGTTTCGTGGAATGTTTTCAACTGAAGATTCAACATGTCGCCGTTGGAAAGTCCGGCGGTGGAGTCGAGTAACTCGTGGATGTGTAGGTCTACTTCTACCACGTCGCTTTCTTTGGGTGCCTTGCGGGCGGGTTGACTGTGGGGACGGTCTGCCGATTTCTTCTGTAGGAGGGCTTCCTTTATGTCGTCGGCGTTGATGAAGACTTGCTTGGCTATGACGTCTTCTTTGACGATGTCGTAGACGAGTGCCGGATCTTCAAAGAAGTCGGAGTCGGTGAAGGTGTGCAGTTTGTAGAACTTGACGGAGTCTATGCGCAACTGTACGTTGACGGCGGGTTTCAGCAGAAAGGTTTTCTCCTGTTTATAACCAAAGGCTTGTATGGCTACGTGCTCCAGTTCGTTGAGACGACTGCGGTCGAACTCCTCCAGAAAGAGTTTGCTGTTGGGCTCTACGGTGCCTTGGAAACGTACGCGCCAGTTGGCTCCTTCGGCACTCATGTAACTGAAGGTGATGTAGTAGTTGCAATCGTTTACAATATACGTCTCGAACGTGGGATTGCTGCTCTTGATGTCTACCGGTACAAAGGCCAGGAAGAGGTTGAGTTTGTCGCCGTTCTTGCGTTCCTCGGGTTGGGCGCGGAAGGTGATGGGGCGCTCGTCGAAGTCGTCCTCTTCCTCCTCGGCACTCTTTTTTATGTTGGCTTTGGGAGCTTTGTTTTTGTTGAGGCCCAGCGTGTCAACCTTGGCTATATTGTAGTCGTTGGTCTCCACCGCCACCACCTCGCGGATGTTCATAGGGATTTGGAAACCATCCTCGTCCTCTACCAAAACGATATCTTTTCCTTGAAAGCCGGCAACTTTGCCGCCACCCACTTCGCTCAGAAAGCGAACGGTATCTCCTATTTTCATTGCTATTAAAATTTTAGTCGTTTAAATTCTTGTTCAAAATTTGGGGTCAATACACCGCGGTACATCATGGATCGTATCTCGGCAATGGTGTGGAACTTACCACCGTCGAGTTCGTCGCTGGGGTGTATATCACCATCGTATACCGTGCGGTAGGCAAACACCAATTCGCGTTCGCGCTCGGACTCAAAAACGTAGTGTGTAAGGAGTTCGGGTTCGTACTCGGTGATGCCCAGTTCCTCTTGCACCTCGCGGCGGAGGGCCATCTCTATGCTCTCGCCCAGTGCTACGTGGCCGCCCACGGCTGTGTCCCACTTACCGGGTTGTATGTCTTTCCACTGCGGACGCTTTTGTAGATAAAGTTCTCCGCGGCTGTTGAAAACGTGCAGGTGTACTACCGGGTGCAACTTCATGCTGCCTCCGTGACACTCACCACGAGTGGCGGCGTCTACTATGTGTCCCTCTTCGTCCACGATGGGGAACATCTCTTGGTTGTTGTCTTGCATCATACTCTTTAGTGGTTATGGGATGAGCAGGGAGGAGTCTCCGTAGCTCAAGAAACGGAAATCGTGTCCCAGTGCGTAATCGTATATCTTTCTCCAATCGCCCTTAACAAAGGCAGATACCAACAAGAGCAGGGTGCTCTTGGGTTGGTGGAAGTTGGTTACCATGCGCTTTACTATGTGGTAGGTGTAGCCGGGTGCTATGATAATCTGGGTACCGGTGTGCAGGGCATTGAGGTCGTTGCGCTCCAGGTAGTTGAGAATCTCTTGCAGAGCCTCTACGGTAGACATGTTGCCTTCGTACTCGTAGGGCATCCACTGGGGTACGGACAGGTCGTGCTCGGCGGCATCGGGGTGTTCGCGCAGTATGACACCTATATAATAAAGGCTCTCCAGGGTGCGCACACTGGTGGTACCCACAGCGGTGCAAGCACCTCCGTAAGCTATCAACTTCTCTATGATGCGTTTGGGCACGCAGATGTACTCCGTGTGCATCTCGTGTCCGGCTATCTCTTTGCTCTTTACGGGTTTGAAAGTGCCGGCACCTACATGCAAGGTTACCTCTTCGCGCTCTATCCCCTTGGCATCTATGGCCGCCAAAACGCGTTCCGTGAAGTGGAGTCCCGCGGTGGGAGCGGCAACGCTTCCTTTTATCTTGGAGTAGACGGTTTGGTAGGTTTCCTTATCGCTCTCCTCGGTCTCGCGGTTCAAGTAGGGCGGGATGGGGAGTTCGCCTATGGCATCGAGAACTTCGGCAAAGGTGATGGTGGCATAGTTCCACTCGAAGGTAACCAGGAATCCGGTGGCGTGATTCTCGCCTCGTTCGGCGGTGAGGGTTATCTCTTTATCGCCTACTTGTATGGTGCGGGAGAGCTTACCCTCTTTCCACTTCTTGAGGTTGCCCACCAGGCAGACCCACGTGCAACGCTCGGTTTGGGAGAACATCACGGCGTAGTCGTTGGGGGCGTAGGGTTCCAAACAGAACACCTCTATCAGGGCGCCGGTTTCCTTGCGGAAGTGCAGGCGGGCCTGTATCACCTTGGTGTTGTTGAAAATCATCAACGTGTGCTCCGGCAGGTAGTCGGGCAGTGAGGTGAAGTGCGATTCCGTAACCTCTCCTCCGCGGTACACCAAGAGCTTGGATCCATCGCGTCCGGGCAACGGATATTTGGCGATTCGCTCATCGGGCAGTGGGTAGTCGTAGTCGCTTATCTCAATATGTTTTGTTTCTTCTATCATGATTCTCTGTATATGTGCGAACGTGGTGTTCGCCGTTTACGGTGCAAAGATACGAAAAACCGAATATCTGTGGCACTAATTTTTGTTATTCTTTCCGGAAAGGCTCCATTCCTTGACCCAACGGATGATGGGGGTGCCGTCTTGAGCGAACTCCATGGGCAACCATACGTGGCGGGAGTAGGCCAGATGTTCGGGGTTCCATACGTCGGCCATGTAGATGTAGGTGTCGGTTTTTTCCTCCTTATATATATATGTGCCTTGGGTACCGAAACTCTTCTTGGCGCCGTGTCCGGTGAAGGGGGAGGATACTTGTTCCCAAGGTCCCCAGAGGGAGGTGGCGGTAAACATGCGTGCTTCGTTGGGTGCCCAACCGGTGCATCCGCTGCAGATGAGCCAGTATCGGCCGTTGCGATGGAGCAGGGTGGGGGCTTCGTTCTGTCCGCCGGCAGCTATGCGGATGTATTTACCGGTGTAGCCCAGATAGTCGTCGGTGAGTTCGTGGAGCATGAGGGTGAGGTTCTCCTCGGAGGAGGTGATGTGGTAGGCTTTGCCGTCCTCATCGATATACACCGTCATGTCGCGACTCATCTGTCCGCCGGCGAAATCGCGCTTGGTGAAGAGTCCTTTTTCTACGGCCACGCGCCAATCGGGCGTCCACCAATCGGGCGTGTCTTCCTCTTTGAGGGTGAGGGCCTCGGCTACATCGGCACTCGTGAAGTTGGCAGGCCAGATGCCGGCGTTGGGGCGCAGGGAACGGATGTAGGTGAAGGGACCGGTGGGAGTGTCGCTTACGGCAAATCCTACACGGGCAGCTTCGTATCCGCGGTGCTTGAGTTCGAGGTGGAAGAGCATGACAAACTTCTTGGTCTTCTTATTGTATACTACTTTGGGACGCTCCATGATGCATCCTTTTTCTATGTCATCGCCCTTGGTGTGGGTGACGGGGAGGGCTACACCGCAGTCGGTCCAGTTCATGAGATCCTTGGAGGAGAACACTTGTACACCGGCCTCGGTGGTGAATCCGCGCACGGGACGGTTCTCGCCGTACCAATAGTAGGTTCCTTTGTACTTAAGTATGTTGCCTCCGTGGGCGTTGATGTGGGTATTATTGTTGTCGAGCCACTCCTCGCCGGGAGTGAAACTTGTGTATTTTTGTGCCTGAAGGTGGGGGGCTGTTGTGCCCATGAGAAGGAATAAACCTGCAATAATTCTTTTTCTTAGTGTAAAAATCATATAACTTACTGTTTGTATTTGAGCTGCAAACTTACGGAAAAAGTGCGAACAAATGCATTTTAGGGTAAAGAAAAAAAGTTAAAAGGTTGTTTATTCGCTCAGAAAGATGTTACTTTGCAGGTGAAATAATAAGGACTCTAAAACAGAAAATTACTATGGCGTATAATAAAAAGATAGTGGCTGTCTTGGTGGCAGCGTGTGTAGTGGTTGTGTTGCTGTGCGGTGGCTTGGCGTATCTCTACCGAAATTTGGAGGCTCAGAAGGTGGAGAACGAGGAGATGAAGCAGTTGGCAGAGATGGACAAACTGGAGATGGAGGATGAGTATGCGAACTTTGCGAACCAGTACAACGAGCTGAAGAAGCAGATTGCAAACGATTCTATCGTGAAACAGTTGGAACAGGAGCAACAGCGTACGCAGAATCTCCTGGAGGAACTGAAGCGGGTGAAGAGTAGCGATGCGGCAGAGATAGCGCGCTTGAAGAAAGAACTGAAGCAGGTGCGCGAGGTGATGCGTGGCTACATACTCCAGATAGATTCCTTGAATCGCTTGAACCAGGCGTTGGAGAAGGAGAATCGTGAGGTGAAGCAGCAGTACAACGAGGCTACGCAGCAAATCTCTAACTTGAGTACGGAGAAACAGTCGCTCTCCGAGAAGGTGGCAATTGCGGCACAGCTGGATGCCACGGGTATCTCTTTGCAGGCTCGTAACAAGAAGGGTAAGGCTGCCAAGAAGATAAAGGATGTGGTGAAGATGGTGGTAAACTTCACAATTACCAAGAACATAACGGCACAGACGGGCAACAAAACAATCTATGTGCGCATAACAAAACCGAACAACGAGACACTGACCAACGGAGGTACGTTCAACTACGAGAACAAAACGTTGGAGTATTCCATAAAGAAGATGATAGAGTACACGGGCGAGGAGCAGTCGGTAACCGTTTATTGGGATGTAACGGAGTTTCTTTCTGCCGGTACGTACCATGTGTACATCTTTGCGGATGGTAGCATGATAGGTTCTTCATCGGTAGTATTGGAATAAAACTCTTGGAATGGAGGCTCTTACACTATACGAACTAAACCACCGGGTGCGTCTTGTTTTGGGGCGCACTATGGGGGAGCTTTACTGGATACAGGCCGAACTGAGCGATGTGAGAACTGCGTCCAATGGGCATTGCTATCTAGAGTTCGTACAGAAGAATGAGAGTGGAAATACGTTGTTGGCGCGGGCACGCGGCAACATCTGGCGCGATGTGTTTTCGAAACTTCGCGAACGCTTTGAGAGCGAAACGGGGCAGTTGTTTACATCGGGCATCAAGGTGATGGTGCAGGTGTCGGTGCAGTTCCATGAGCAGTATGGTTATTCGCTCAATGTGGTAGATATAGACCCGGTTTATACGTTGGGCGATATGCAGCAGCGCCGCCGGGAGATACTCCAACGACTGGAGGAGGAGGGGGTGCTTACGCTCAACAAGGAGCTTGATATGCCACTGTTGCCGAAGCGTATAGCCATCATATCGTCGCCTACGGCGGCGGGGTATGGCGATTTCTGCGATCAGCTGCGCAACAATCCCATGGGCTATACTTTCACAACGAAACTTTTTCCCGCTTTGATGCAGGGAGAGGGGATAGAGGCTTCCGTAATCCGGGCGCTGGAGGCGATTGCCGGCGAGGAGGATGCCTGGGATGTGGTGGTAATTATCCGTGGCGGTGGTGCTACCGGCGACTTGGCGGGATTCGAAACCTACTTGTTGGCGGCATATGTGGCACAGTTTCCGTTGCCGGTGATTACGGGTATCGGGCACGAACGCGATGATACCGTGATAGATATGGTAGCGCACACGCGCGTGAAGACGCCGACGGCTGTCGCTGAATTTCTTATAGCACGGGTACGCAGTACCGAGGAGGAGTTGGTGGAGCTGCAACAACGATTGGTGCAGAGTGTGCAACTGCGTGTGGAGCAGGAGAAGAACAAACTGCAACAGATGGTGCGCAATCTGCCGCTCGTCTTTGTGGAGCACAAACGTGTGCAGGAGCAACGCTTGGAGCGTTTGTGGCAACGGGTGTCAGTGGTTGCTGCACAACGATTGCGAGAGGAGCAGCACACCCTGGAGTTGTTGGAACAGAAGGTGCAGGGCGAGGACCCCGACCGTTTGTTGAAGCGCGGATACAGCATTACGCTTTGCGGCGGAAAGGTAGTGCGCAACATAGCAGATGTGCACCCGGGCGACCCTCTGGAAACCCGCATCTATGGAGGTAGCATACGAGCTACCGTTACCGAAACGAAGAAATCAAAAAAACAATAGTAATATGGCAAAGAAGGAACTTACCTACGAAGGGGCGAAAGCGCGTGCCGAGGAGATTGTTCGCGAGGTAGAGAGCGGTGATATCGACCTGGACCAAATAGCGGATAAACTGAAGGAGTGCCGCGAATTGTTGCGCTTTTGTCGCGAGAAGATTTACAATGTGGACGGTGAAATAAAGAAAATCCTGTCCGATGAGGATGAAAACTAACTTTTTTTCCGAAAAAATAGAATTATATTGCACACATTTCGTTGATATGTGAAAGTTTTTGTATCTTTGCGGATAGAAAGTGATGTAATTTAAAATAGAAATACAATGAACGAGATTGACTGGTCAAGTTTATCATTCGGTTATATGAAAACCGATTATAACGTTCGCTGCTATTACCGCAACGGCGCTTGGGGCGAAATTGAGGTCTGCTCGGAGGAGACAATTCCTCTGCACATGGCAGCCACTTCGCTACACTACGGTCAGGAGGCTTTCGAGGGTTTGAAAGCTTATCGCTGTCCGGATGGTAAGGTACGTGTGTTCCGTCCGGACGAGAACGCTGCACGTTTGCAGAGTACTTGCGACGGTATCCTGATGCCGAAGATTTCAACAGAGTTGTTTATCGAGATGGTGGAGAAGGTAGTGCGCTTGAACGAGCGTTTCATTCCGCCCTACGAGAGCGGTGCTACTCTTTATATACGCCCGTTGCTCATAGGTACTTCCGCTCAGGTGGGTGTACACCCGGCTACGGAATATCTGTTCCTCATCTTCGTAACTCCGGTAGGTCCTTACTTTAAGGGTGGTTTCTCTACCAATCCTTACGTAATCATTCCCGACTTCGACCGTGCGGCTCCGCTGGGTACCGGTATCTACAAGGTGGGTGGTAACTATGCTGCTTCTATGCGTGCCAATGCTTTGGCGCACGAGAAGGGGTATGCGTGCGAGTTCTATCTCGATGCTAAAGAGAAGAAATACATGGATGAGTGTGGCGCTGCCAACTTCTTCGGTATCAAGAACAATACGTATGTTACACCGAGATCTACCAGTATTCTTCCTTCTATCACCAACAAGAGCTTGATGCAGTTGGCAGAGGATTTGGGCTTGAAGGTGGAGCGTCGTCAGATTCCGGTGGAGGAGTTGGCTACATTCGAGGAGGCCGGTGCTTGCGGTACGGCGGCTGTTATCTCTCCTATCTCTTATATTGATGATTTGGATACCGGTGTACGCTACGACTATGGTGCGGAGCCCGGTCCTATCAGCAAGAAACTGTACGAGACACTGCGCGGTATACAGTACGGTACCATCGAGGATAAGCACGGATGGACGCGCGTGGTTATTGAGTGAGAAAGGTTTTAAAATCATAACACAAAGAAGGGAGCGTGCCGCCATGAGTGCAGGTACGCTCCCTTATACAACTAATTATGTCAAAGAACAAACTATCTAAATTTGCGGATATGGAGACGTATCCACATGTGTTTCAGTATCCTTATTCGGTGGCGGAAGAGGTGCCTTTCGAGATGAAGGGGCGATGGAATGCCGATTTCTTCCACAACGATCATCCTATAGTGCTGGAGTTGGGGTGCGGACGCGGTGAGTATACCGTGGGACTGGCGAAACTCTATCCGGAGAAGAACTTTATAGGGGTGGATATAAAAGGTGCGCGTATGTGGAGCGGGGCTACCGAGGCGCTGGAGCTGGGGCTCAAGAATGTGGCGTTCTTGCGTACGCACATAGAGATTATCGACCGTTTCTTTGCGGCCGGGGAGGTGAGCGAGATTTGGCTTACGTTCAGTGATCCGCAGATGAAGAAGGTGACGAAGCGTTTGACATCTACCTATTTTATGGAGCGTTACCGCCGTTTCCTGGTGCCGGATGGGTTGATTCACCTGAAGACGGATAGCAACTTCTTGTTTACGTATACCAACTATATGATCGGGGAGAATAAGTTGGCGGTGGAGTTCCGCTCCGACGATCTCTATCACAGTGTCCTGGCGGAGCATCCGGACAGCGAGGAGGCGAAGATTCTGGGTATACAGACGTACTACGAACAGCAGTGGCTGAACCGTGGTCTCAACATAAAGTATGTGCAGTTCCACTTGCCGCAGGAGGGCGTACTGACGGAGCCGGATGTGGAGATAGAACTGGACGATTACCGCAGTTATAACCGCAGCAAGCGTAGCGGATTGGATACTTCGAAATAAATACACACTATATAACTATGACTCTTTATCCAAAACTTATAATGGATGCGCTCGCTCAGGTGCGTTACCCGGGTACGGGGAAGAACCTGGTGGAGGCGGAGATGATTGAGGACGACCTCCGCATAGATGGCATGAACGTGTCCTTTTCTATTATTTTCGAGAAACCTACCGATCCGTTTATGCGTTCGGTGATGAAGTCGGCGGAGGCTTCTATCCATGCTTATGTGTCTCCGGAGGTGAACGTCACGGTGAATGCCAAGACGTTGAAGTCGGCACGTCCTACCGAGGAGGAGACGTTGCTGCCGGGGGTTAAGAACATCATTGCGGTGTCTTCCGGTAAAGGCGGTGTGGGTAAATCTACCGTTACGGCCAATCTGGCGATTGCTTTGGCGCAGATGGGTTACAAGGTGGGTTTGCTCGATACCGATATCTTTGGCCCCAGCATGCCGAAGATGTTCCATGTGGAGGATGCACGTCCGGTGGCCGAGGAGATAAACGGACGTGATTACATTGTTCCGGTGGAGAAGTATGGCGTGAAGTTGCTTTCTATAGGTTTCTTTGTGAACCCCGACCAGGCAACGTTGTGGCGTGGCGGTATGGCGTGCAATGCGCTGAAGCAGTTGATTAGCGAGGCGAATTGGGGCGATTTGGATTTCTTTATCTTGGATACTCCTCCGGGTACGAGCGATATTCACTTGACCCTGGTGCAGACATTGGCTATAACGGGTGCCGTGATTGTGAGCACGCCGCAGCAGGTAGCGCTGGCAGATGCGCGCAAGGGCATCAATATGTACACCAACGAGAAGGTGGATGTACCTATCTTGGGATTGGTGGAAAACATGGCTTGGTTTACGCCGGCAGAGCTTCCGGAGAACAAGTACTACTTGTTTGGCAAGGAGGGTGTGAAACGTTTGGCCGAGGAGATGCAGGTACCCTTGTTGGGACAGATACCTTTGGTTCAGGCTATCTGCGAGAGTGGTGACGAGGGAGAACCGGTGGTTCTCAACCCGGATAGCATCACGGGGCGTGCTTTTATGGATCTGGCTGCCCAAGTGGTGGCGCAAACGGAGAAGCGCAACAAGGAGCAAGCTCCTACAACGATTGTGAAGACGAAATAAGGGCTCTATTCCCTTGTATATACAAAGAAAGTCCCACCCTATATATAATAAGGTGGGACTTTTCATTGATATCTAATTCTTCTTACTCGTCGTTTTATCCAAGTATGCTCAGCAGGATGCCGGCAGCAACAGCCGAACCGATAACACCCGCTACGTTCGGACCCATGGCGTGCATCAACAGGAAGTTCTGAGGATCGGCTTTGTGACCCTCTTCCTGGCTAACACGAGCTGCCATAGGAACAGCGCTCACACCGGCAGAACCAATCAACGGGTTAATCTTGTTCTTAAGGAACAGGTTCATGAACTTAGCCAACAATACACCACCGGCAGTACCGAAGGAGAAGGCTACGATACCAACAACAAGGATGCTGATGGTCTTGAAGTTCAAGAAAGCCTCGGCTGTAGCCGTAGCACCAACCGTGATACCCAAGCAGATAACCACAATGTTGTTCAACTCGTTCTGAGCAGTCTTGCTCAAACGCTCTACTACACCGCTCTCCTTCATGAGGTTACCCAACATGAGGCAGCCGATAAGCGTTGCAGCCGACGGCAGAATGAGGGACACGATGATGGCTACAACTATCGGGAAGATAATCTTCTCCTTCTTGTTGACAGTACGCAACTGCTGCATGCGAATCTTACGCTCTGCAGGAGTGGTCAACGCACGCATGATGGGCGGCTGAATAACCGGCACGAGAGCCATGTAAGAATAGGCTGCTACGGCAATAGGACCAAGGAGCTGGGGAGCCAACTTGGTGGTCAGGAAGATGGCAGTAGGTCCGTCGGCACCACCGATGATACCGATAGAAGCAGACTCCTGCAAGGAGAAACCCATGAAATCCATCTGAGTAATAAGGAAGGTAGCAAAGATACCTATCTGTGCCGCTGCACCCAACAACAAGCTCTTGGGATTGGCAATGAGCGGACCGAAGTCGGTCATGGCACCTACACCCAAGAAGATGAGGCACGGATATACACCGGCCTTAACACCTATGTAGAGGATATCCAGCAAACCACCCTCGGCCATCACATGGCGATAGCTATGGTAGAAAGGACTCTCCGGGTTCAGGAACTCGTTGTTCCACATCTCCGTGTGAAACAAACCCGCTCCCGGCAGGTTGGTAAGAATCATACCAAAGGCGATGGGGAGCAGCAACAACGGCTCGTACTTCTTTTGTATCGCCAGATAGAGCAGAAGACAACCCACCGCAATCATGATAGCATTCTTCCATCCTTCGCCAACGAAGAAGGATACAATGCCCATTTCGGAGAAGAAGTTTTCCAGCTTATCCGCCATACTGAAGTCGGCCGCCATGAGCGGGGTGGCTACGAGCGCCAGCACCGCCAGGATACCGAGATATTTATATGTCTGTTTCATACGCGTTATGCCATTTCAACGAGGACATCGCCACTCTGTACTTGGTCGCCCTCTTTTACATTAATCGCTTTCACAATTCCGTCGCCGTCGGATACGATGTTGTTGGCCATCTTCATGGCTTCCATAATGAGGAGTACGTCGCCTGCCTTAACACGCTGGTCTACGGTAACATTGATCTTGGAAATGGTTCCAGGCAGCGGTGCGGTAACGGTAGCTGCACCCGGTGTTGGAGCGGGTTTCGGAGTGGCATCGGCCGGTTTGGCTTGCTTGGGAGTTGCTACTACCTCGTCGGCTTCCATGCTTACCAGCACGTCGCCTTGGTTCACGTTGTCGCCCTTCTTCACTTCGATGCTCTTGATGACACCGTCGTTCTCTGCTACAATATCGTTGGCCATCTTCATGGCTTCCATAATAACCAATACATCGCCACGCTTTACCTTCTGACCGACAGTCACCTTGATATCGGTGATGGTTCCCGGCAGCGGAGAAACGACATCGGCAGGACCGGCAGCCTGGATGACGCGCGGTGCCGGAGCGTTCGGTGCTACCGGTGCAACCACCGGCTTGATAACCGGACGGAAGGCTGCAGCCTCGCTCGGCAGTTCAACGGAGAACACCTTGCCGTTGACGGTTACTTTCAGGGTGTTGTTCTCGGTCTCCTCAACGGTAGAGGTGTATTCATTACCGTTTATTTTATATTTAAATTCTTTCATATCGAATTTTCTAATTCCTTATTTAATAGTACTGTATGTTAGAGTCTCTCGTTCAGTTCCTCATGCCAATTGCTTGATTCCTGCTTTATGGTGAGTACACCACTGTCGCGGTCGTGGCTGTTGGATATATAGAGGAATACGGCTGCAGCAACAGCTGCGCTCTCCTCTTCTTCCTCGGGGCTGACCGGCTTCTTTACCACTGTCTTAACGGCTGTGGCAGAGTGTTTCACCGCCTTGGTTGTTTTTTCGGCTACGGCAGAGAAAATCTGCAGAACGAACACCAGCAATACCAGTATGACGAATACCACGCCTATACCCATGCCGGCTATTTCGAATACGGTAGCCCAATCTGCTGTTAATATCAACATGTGAGTATGGTTTTAAAGTGGAATGTTACCGTGCTTCTTAGCCGGGTTGTGCAACTTCTTGTTCTCCAACTGTGCCAGGGCGCGGATGACGCGGAAACGGGTGTTACGCGGCTCTATCACATCGTCGATGTAGCCATACTTGGCTGCATTGTATGGGTTAGCAAAGAGCTTGGTGTACTCCTCTTCCTTCTCCTTGATGAAGGCTGCTGCTTCTTCGGTCTTGCCTTCGGTCTTGAGAGCTTTGGCTTCCTTGGCGTAGAGTACGGATGCGGCTCCTGCGGCTCCCATCACGGCAATCTCGGCGCTTGGCCATGCGTAGTTCATGTCGCCGCGGAGTTGCTTACAGCTCATCACAATGTGAGAACCACCATAAGACTTACGCAGGGTGACGGTTACCTTTGGTACGGTGCACTCTCCATAAGCGTAGAGCAACTTAGCTCCGTGCAGAATAACGGCATTGTACTCCTGTGCGGTACCCGGCAAGAATCCCGGAACGTCTACGAGGGTTACGATAGGTATGTTGAAAGCGTCGCAGAAACGAACGAAGCGAGCACCCTTGCGGCTGGCATTGCTGTCCAATACACCGGCCATCTGCTTAGGCTGGTTGGCTACAATACCTACGGACTCTCCGTTGAAACGTGCGAAACCGATGATAAGGTTCTTGGCAAAGTTGGGCTGAACCTCAAAGAACTCTCCGTTGTCGACGATACCCGCAATGACCTCGTACATATCGTACGGCAGGTTGGGGTTGTCGGGGATGATTTCGTTCAAGAAATCTTCCTTGCGGTCGATGGGGTCGTAGCAAGGAACCACCGGTGTCTTCTGCAGGTTGTTCTGCGGAATATAGCTGATGAGTTGCTTAATCATAGCGATGGCCTCCTCCTCGGTTTTGGCGGTGAAGTGAGTTACACCGGATTTTGTGGCGTGTACGCCGGCACCACCCAACTGCTCTTGGGTAACATCCTCGCCCAATACGGTCTTAACCACGGCCGGGCCGGTAAGGAACATGTAGGAAGTGTTCTCCATCATCAGGGTGAAGTCGGTGAGGGCAGGGCTATAAACGGCACCTCCGGCACACGGACCCATGATGGCACTAATCTGCGGGATAACGCCGGATGCCATGATGTTGCGCTGGAAAATCTCTGCGTAACCGGCCAAGGCGTTGATACCCTCTTGCAAACGGGCACCACCGGAGTCGTTCAAACCGATAACGGGTGCACCTACCTTCATGGCGATGTCCATGATCTTACAGATCTTGCTGGCGAGCATCTCGCTCAAGGAACCTGCAGATACGGTGAAGTCCTGTGCAAACACATAAACCAAACGTCCGTTGATGGTACCGCAACCGGTTACCACACCGTCGCCCAAGAAGTGCTTCTTCTCCATACCGAAGTTGGTACAGCGGTGCTCTACGAACATGTCCATTTCCTCAAAACTGCCTTCGTCCAACAGCATGGCGATACGCTCACGTGCGGTGTATTTGCCTTTTGCGTGCTGCTTTTCGATGGCTTTTTCGCCTCCGCCGATGCGTGCTTTGGCGCGCAGTTCGACGAGTTCTTTAATCTTTTCAGTTTGCTTACTCATACTTATATAGAACTGTTTTTACTTAGTAACTTTATAATCTCCGCAAAGTTAGCTAAAAATGTTTATCTAACGACGTTTTTTTATAAAAAAAAGCACAAAAACGTACGGGATTGTTGATTAATTGTAGATACTCATGGTGGAACCGACGGCAGAAATGTGATAGCGGAACAGACTTCGACCTCCCTCTCCATCGCTCACAATGCCGTAATTGTTCAGGTTGTAAGTGCGGGAGCAACTGCTGCACACAGCGTATCCTCCTTCGCGCAAGGAGAGTCGTTTGCTGATGCTATAGTTGTTGTAGCAGTTAGGACAAACCACGTCGAAACACACCGGCGAGGTGATGTCTGCTCCTACCTCGGGCAGAGTGGGCATGCCTATGATAAAGCCGTTACTGATACCGAAATACATGCTCTTATAGTAGTCGACGGATGTTCCCTGAATGGTTTCTTCCGTTCCTTGTGCATTGGAGATGACGAAGCGCATGGAGCCGTTGTATACCGTGTTGAGAAACAGAGCAAACTCTCCGCTGTTGCGCAGGGCTCGCAGGAGGAGAGGGGAGTTTTCTACCGGTGAGTAGGTGAACGAGGCTTTGCTGCCGGTATAGTAGAGGTTGTCATCGTCCGCGCTGCATGCCGAAAGGACCGATGTGAATGCTATACATATCAACCATAAAACGGGGGAAAAAAGTTTTCTTCTCATATTCAATTCTTTTATTATTAAAAACGTAGCGCTCGTCCGTTTTATTGTAGAGTAATAGGCAAATCGCTGTGAAAAGTGCACCACACAAGCCAATTTTTTTATTTAGAATATGGCTATACTAATTTTTTTTACTATTTTTGCCCCAAATAATAATAAAGTTTTGATTATGCAACACAAGTTATGGATGTCGGCAGCTCTTATGGCAGCCGTAGCTACACTTTCATCGTGCAGCAAAATGGGTGCTTTGAGTGCCGATTTGTTCAATGTAACCCCCACTCCTTTGGAGACAAAGGCGGGACAGGTGGAGGCTACCATTAGCGGAAGTTTCCCTTCTAAGTACATGAAGAAGAAGGCCGTAGTTACCGTGACTCCGGTGCTTAAATACGATGGCCAGGAGACGGCTTCCGAAAGCGCTACTTTCCAGGGCGAAAAGGTGGAGGGTAACGACCAGACCGTGAGCTATCGTGTGGGTGGTAATTACTCTATGAAGGCCAACTGGATGTATGTGCCTGCTATGATTAACAGCGATCTCTATCTGCAGTTCAATGCAAAGAAGGGCAAGAAGACGGTCAATATCCCCGAGGTAAAGGTGGGTTATGGCGTTGTGGCTACTTCGGAGTTGTTGAACAACTGTTTGGCTAGCTCCGGTGCTTGCGTGGCCGAGGATGCTTTCCAGCGTGTTATCCAGGAGAAACAAACCGCAAACATTCGCTTCTTGATTGGTCAGGTAAACCTGCGTACCGGGGAGTTGAAGAGTGTAAGTGTTGCCGATTTCGTTAAGACCTTGAAGGAGATATCTAAAGACCAGGAAAACAAGGCTCTCTCCAGTGTAGAGGTGAGTGCCTATGCCAGTCCGGATGGTGCCTATAGCTTGAACGAGAAGTTGGCGCAGGGACGTGAGAAGGTGGCTACCAATTACGTTAAGAAGAATCTGAAGAACAATAAGTTGGACGATGATGTGGAGAGTAAGTACACGGCCGAGGACTGGGATGGTTTCCAGGAATTGGTGCAGGCCAGCAACTTGCAGGACAAGGATGTCATCTTGCGTGTGCTTTCCATGTATCAGGATCCGGAGGAGCGCGAACAGCAGATTCGCAACATCTCTACCGTATATAGCTCTCTTGCTACCGAGGTGCTTCCGGAGTTGCGTCGTGCGCGTATGACCATCAACTACGAGGTGATTGGTCGTGATGACGAACAAATCATTGCAGAGTTCAACGATAACAATGCTAAGGGATTGAGTGTGGAGGAGTTGATTTACGGTGGCAATATGTTGGTCGATTCCGATGCCGACCGCATCAAGTGGTATGAGAAGGCTATCGAGATGTATCCCAACGACTATCGTGCTTACAACAATATTGCTTCTATCTTGATAGAGAATGGCGATACCGATGGAGCCGAGAAGTATTTGGCAAAGGCTCTGAACGTGGATAGCGCTGCGGGCGAGGTTTATACCAACAAGGCTCTTATCGCTCTGAAGCAGGGTGCTACCGCTACGGCAGAACAGTACTTGTCTAAGGCGAGCGGAAACACAGCCGATGAGACCATGGGTGCGTTGGCTATCGCTCAGGGTAAGTACACGCAGGCTGCTCAGTACTTGGAGGGTTCCAAGAGCAATACGGCTGCGTTGGCACAAATCCTGAACAAGGATTATTCCGCTGCAGCACAGACTCTTTCCAATGTTACGAATGCCGATGCTACGACAACCTACTTGCAGGCTATCTTGGCAGCACGTACCGGCAACAAGACACAGGCTAAGTCGCTGGCAAGTCAGGCAGCTGCAGCAAGCAGTGTTTACAAGGCTTTGGCAGAAAAAGACTTGGAGTTGAAATAAGAGAACGAAACGTTGAACAGAAAGAATCGGAATTTGAAACGAAACAAGATATTCAAGCAGAGGGGCACCTTGTGGTGCCTCCTCCTGCTTTTTACAGGTCTTCTTACCGCCTGCTCTCCCGGAGAGGATGAATTTGTGTTGAAAGGCAACATAAAGGATATGAAAACCACGGAGATATATGCCGTGACACCGGGGGGTGAGCATGTGGGATTGGACACCATACAGGTGAAGGGAGATGAGTTTGAATATCGTGTCACCTTGTCGGAACCGGCGGTTCTCTTATTGCAATATGCCAACTTTCAACAGCAGGTGGTGTTTGCGGAACCGGGACAAACGGCCAACCTTTCGGGTATGAACAGTCGTTTGGCACAGGTGAAAGTGGAGGGCACTCCGGAGAACGATGCCTTCACGGCGTATCGTCTTTCCGTCTTGGGTAAGAGCGATGCGCAAAAACGGAAGGCGGCGGAGACATACATTCGTCAGCAACCGGAGAAGCTATCGGCTCTCTATCTACTGGAGTACTACTTTGTGAGCGAGGAGGCCAATCTCAAAACGGCCTTGGAACTGGCAAAGTTGGTGCACAAGGCACAGCCGGAAAGTTTGCGTGCCGGTGTGGTACTTGCAGCATTGCAGGCAGCACAGAACACAGCAAAGGGAAAACCGATGCCCGCTTTTAATCTCACGGATATAGCCGATAAGTCGGTAAGTAACAAAGATTTCGGCAAAAGCGGTAAAGATTTGCTGGTTATCTTTTGGGCTGCGTGGGATACGGAGAGCAGTACGGTTATCAATGTACTGGAGGCACAAACACGACAAATGCGGTTCGACAACCGTGAGGTTCCGGTGGATATACTTACCTTTGCACTCGATGGCAATGCCTATGAGGGGAAACGGCGCATGGAGCGTCGGGAGATACCCGGTAGGCACGTGGTTCTTGTCGGTGCATGGGAGGACCCGTTGGTAAAGCGTTTCGGGGTGACGGAGTTGCCCTACGGTATACTCTACGATAGCAAGTTGAAGGTGAAAAAGCACTTGCGAACACGCGAAGAGATACTGGGTGTACTACACTAAAACACAAAGAAGAAGAAAAGGAAATATGTTGGTAAAAGTATTCGGAGCAGCCGTTCAAGGGCTGGAAGCTATCACCATTCATATAGAGGTGAATTTGAGCCGAGGCATCAAGTTCTTTTTGGTTGGATTGCCCGATGTGGCGGTGCGAGAGAGCCACGAACGTGTGGTGGCAGCCGTACAGAACTCGGGTCTTACCTTTCCATCGGCTCAGATTATCATAAATATGGCGCCTGCAGATATACGCAAGGAGGGTTCGGCTTACGACCTTCCGTTGGCTGTGGGCATACTTGCTGCCGCCGGTGTGGTGAAGCAAGATAAGTTGGCTCGTTACGTGATATTGGGTGAGTTGGGACTGGATGGGTCGTTGCATCCCATCTCCGGTGTGCTCCCCATGGCAATACGTACTCGGAGCGAACATTTTGAGGGTATCATAGTGCCGGAGCAGAATGCTCGAGAGGCGGCTGTGGTGAACAATCTCAAGGTTTATGGCGCTCGTTGCTTATCGGATGTAATCCGTTTTATGAACGGTGGCGATTCGATGGAGGAGACCGTGGTGGATGTGCGGAAGGAGTTTGCCGAGTGTCAGGAGCGGTTCGATGTAGACTTTGAGGAGGTAAAAGGACAAGAGAGTGTGAAGCGCGCACTCGAGGTGGCTGCGGCTGGCGGTCATAACCTTATTATGATAGGTCCGCCGGGAAGCGGTAAGAGTATGATGGCGAAGCGTCTTTCCACCATTCTTCCACCGCTGACGCTTGCCGAGAGTTTGGAAACCACTCAGATACATTCGGTGGCGGGACGTTTGGAGCGCGGGTCTACGCTGATTACGCACCGTCCTTTCCGGGCACCGCACCACACCATTTCGCCTATTGCGTTGGTGGGTGGAGGCAGCAATCCGCAGCCGGGTGAGATATCGTTGGCACACAATGGTGTACTCTTTCTGGATGAGTTGCCGGAGTTCAATCGCAACGTTCTGGAGGTGATGCGTCAGCCGTTGGAGGATCGTCACATCACCATATCTCGCATAAAGTACAATGTGGATTATCCATGTTCCTTTATGTTTGTAGCGAGCATGAACCCTTGTCCTTGTGGGTATTACAACCATCCCACTCGGGCTTGTACTTGCAATCCTGCCCAGGTGCAGCGGTATTTGGGGCGTATCAGCGGTCCTTTGATGGACAGAATTGATATACAGTGTGAGATTTTGCCTACCGGATATGCCGAGATGAGTAGTACGGTGGTGCCGGAGAACAGTGCATCCATTCGGAAACGTGTGGTGGCGGCACGTCAGTTGCAGGCGAAACGTTACGCGGCCTATGCCGAAGAGATGGAGCAGTCGGGGGTAGGGGTGCGACGCATCTACTGCAATGCGCAGATGGGAAGTCGTGAACTGCAGCGTTTTGTTACGCTCGATGAACAGGCTACCGGTCTTTTGCAGGTGGCTATGAGCCAATTGAATCTTTCGGCTCGTGCCTACGACCGTATTCGTCGCGTGGCCCGAACCATTGCCGATTTGGAGGGAAGTGAGTTGGTTCAGTCCAAGCACGTGGCCGAGGCGATAGGTTATCGCAGTCTGGACCGCGGTAATTGGGGTGAATAAAAAGAATGAAACAAAGAAAAAAGTACTATATATAGGATGGATAAAGAATTTAAGAGAACATTGGTTACCGCCGCGTTGCCGTATGCAAACGGTGGTGTACACATAGGTCATCTGGCCGGTGTGTATGTTCCGAGTGACATTTATGTACGTTATTTGCGACTGAAGAAAAGAGATGTACTCTTTATCGGAGGTAGCGACGAACATGGTGTTCCGGTAACTATCCGTGCCCGTAAGGAGGGTATCACCACACGAGAGGTGGTGGATCGTTACCATAATCTTATAAAGAAATCGTTCGAGGATTTCGGTATCTCGTTCGATATTTACAGTCGTACCACAAGCGAGGTGCATCATAAATTTGCTTCCGACTTCTTCCGCAAGCTTTACGATGATGGTAAGTTGCAGGAGATTACGGAGGAGCAGTTCTGCGATGAGGTGACGGGTGAGTTTCTTACCGACCGCAACATCGTGGGTGAGTGCCCTCACTGCCATGCGCAGGGTGCTTATGGCGACCAGTGCGAGAAGTGTGGTAGTTCGCTGTCGCCCGATGAGTTGATTAATCCAACCAACAAGAACAATCCGGGACACGGACTGGTGAAGCGTCCCACCAAGAACTGGTATCTGCCGCTGGGCGACTACGAGGAGTGGCTCAAGAAGTGGATTCTGGAGGGTCACAAGGAGTGGCGTTCCAATGTGTATGGTCAGTGTAAGAGTTGGTTGGACATGGATTTGCAGCCACGTGCCATGACGCGCGACCTGGACTGGGGTATCCCGGTACCGGTGGAGGGTGCCGAGGGTAAGGTGCTCTATGTATGGTTCGATGCACCGATTGGTTACATCAGCAATACGAAGGAATTGTGCGATGCGCATCCGGAGTTGGGCACTTGGCAGACGTGGTGGCAGGATGAGTCCACTCGTTTGGTTCATTTCATTGGTAAGGACAACATTGTGTTCCACTGTCTTATCTTCCCCACCATGCTGAAAGCACACGGTGGCTACATCTTGCCGGACAATGTGCCGAGCAATGAGTTCCTGAATCTGGAGGACGATAAGATCTCTACCAGTCGCAATTGGGCTGTGTGGTTGCACGAGTACTTGGTAGACTTGCCGGGTAAGCAGGATGTGCTGCGCTATGTGCTCACGGCAAATGCACCGGAGACCAAGGATAATAACTTTACATGGAAGGATTTCCAGACGCGTAACAACAGTGAGTTGGTGGCTATCTATGGTAACTTCGTGAACCGTGCGCTGCAGCTCACGCAGAAATATTACGATGGTGTGGTTCCTGCATGTGGCGAACTGACGGACTTCGACCGCGAAACCATCGCCGAGTTTAAGGATGTAAAGGTAAAGGTGGAGAAGTTGCTCGAGGAGTTTAAGTTCCGCGAGGCGCAGAAGGAGGCCATGAACTTGGCACGTATCGGCAATAAATACATTGCGGATAGTGAGCCTTGGAAGGTGGTGAAGACGGATCCGGAGCGTGTAAAGACGATTATCTACATCTCTTTGCAATTGACTGCCAACTTGGCCATCGCCTTTGAGCCGTTCTTGCCGTTTAGCAGTGAGAAGTTGCGTGGCATGATTTGCATGGACAGCTTTGAGTGGGACAGCTTGGGTAGCACCGACCTACTGGCACCGGGCACGCAGTTGCCGAAACCGGAGTTGCTTTTCGAGAAGATAGAGGACGATGTGATTGAGGCACAGATTCAGAAATTGCAGGAGGCTAAGAAGGCAAACGAGGAGTTGGCCTACAGAGCCGAGCCTATTCGCGAAACGGTAGCTTTCGAGGATTTCGAGAAGTTGGACATCCGTGTTGGTACGGTGTTGGACTGCAAGAAAGTGCCTAAGGCCGATAAACTGTTGCAATTTACCATAGCCGATGGATTGGAGAACCGCACTATTGTGAGCGGTATTGCCAAATTCTACAAGCCGGAGGAGTTGATAGGTAAGCAGGTATGCTTCATAGCGAACTTTGCTCCGCGTAAGCTTAAGGGTATAGAGAGCCAAGGTATGATTCTCTCCGCCGAGAATGCCGATGGTACGCTGTCTGTATGTACGGTAGAGCGTGAGGTGAAACCGGGTTCTATGGTTAAGTAAAGAAATATGTTCCCCTTCCGGGTGGGGGAGATCTCTTTAGAAAAGGGTTCCTTCTCCACCTTATTTGTTGTTGTAGGTCCACTCCGGAACAAATGTTCCGTGAGTGGACTCTTTTTTTTAGAAACGGGAAAATCCTTTGTACCGAATCTGTCCAAGGAGATTATCCACACGACCAATGGCGGTCATTGCGGGGAATGTCCTCCGGAACCCGGTTCGGGAAACATTTGAATATATATAAAAGGAGAGGATTTCGCACACTCGTATAAGATATGAAAACAAAAAAAGGTGCAACATTTGTTGCACCTTTTTCTTGCGGGTCGGAAAGACCAGACTCGAACTGGCGACCCCTGCGTCCCGAACGCA